>NZ_DGXL01000037.1:50315-51671 GCF_002395615.1 Megasphaera sp. UBA4233
CGGAGTTGGACTGGGTGTATTTCAACGTGATGAGGGCAATCATGAGGTCGCGGATTGCCGATGCCGGGAGATTCTTGTTTTTCGTCGGGATTTCCTTAAAAAGATCTGCCGTAATTTTGGCGTTGTTCCGTTCCTGTTCGAAGGTGACGCCGTATACTTCTTTCGATTCGATAGGAGCCGGCGTATAATCGCTATGCATCTGGAGGACGCAGTATTTCCCTTTTTTCTTTGTCTTGAGCAGTTCCAGTGCTTCGTCGGTGTATCCCGGAGCGATAACGCCGTCCGATACTTCCCGTTTGAGGAGGGTTGCCGTTTCGACATCACAGATATCGGACAGGGCAACGAAATCGCCGTAGGAGCTCATGCGGTCGGCACCACGGGCACAGGCATAGGCCGAGGCCAGCGGGGACAGGGCCAAGTCATCGACCCAGTAGATTTTTTTCAGGGTATCGCTCATGTCCGTTGCTACGGCTGCACCGGCGGGGCTGACGTGTTTGAAAGAAGCTGCTGCCGCAAGGCCCGTCGCTTCCTTCAGTTCTTTGACCAGCTGGTAGCTGTTGAACGCATCGAGCAGGTTGATATAGCCGGGGCGGCCATTTAAGACATCAAAAGGAAGGTCGCTGCCGTCTTTCATATACACTCTGGCCGAAGCCTGATTGGGATTGCAGCCGTATTTTAATTGCAGTTCTTTCATCGTTATTACCTCCGTACGCAGATAAAAAAAATACCGACACTTCCGGGAACCTTCGCCCAGACGGTCGGCTATATCGAATCATGCTCCCCGTGGTATGCTCCACTTTCCGTCAGTCACATGTTTCACGTCTATTATACAAGGGGAATCGCGGCACTGTCAATCATCTTGCCGGAAATCGATAGAAAAATCTGGCCAGTTCTTTGCTTCTTTGTAAAAATCATGTAAAAATCCCTCTTTGACACTTTTAAAATAAAAAATGCTTATAAAGCCTGTTGTAGTAGGCTTCGTGGCACTTTTTTCCGGTTGCAGGTGTCAAACTCCCGTGAACATCAATCGAAAAGTCTTGAAAAAAGAATGGGATTTTCGGAAATTAAAGGACTGCACCTACATTCCTGAAAAAGCAAATCCTATGCCAGACCGTGAATCCACCTTGACGGGCGGATGGATGCGACTAGTAGAAAACGGTGGCTATCAGCATATTATGCAGCTTTATACCAAAATCCTTTTTCTCATCTCCAAAAATTTCCACAATGTCTTGACACTATCACTATACCTGAATTTTTTATTGTTCTGGTGATTTCTGCTACAATAGTTTTCATAGAAGGCCCTGATAATAATGAAATCGTTGCAATGACCTATCATTATTATCAGGGTCTTCTTTC
>NZ_DGXL01000011.1:0-2122 GCF_002395615.1 Megasphaera sp. UBA4233
GTGACCGATGGTACCAATGTTAACATGCGGTTTGGTTCTTTCGTAATGTTCTTTAGCCATTTGCATTTCCTCCAATGCGTATTTAAAATTTTTAACCTCTTTCGCTGATAACTTTTTCCGCTACATTCTTAGGAACTTCTTCGTAGTGGTCAAAGGTCATCGTATAAACACCACGGCCCTGTGTCTTAGAACGCAGATCCGTTGCGTAGCCAAACATTTCTGCCAGCGGTACGAAGGCATTGATATGTTCTGCGCCAGAGCGCATTTCCATACCTTCTACACGACCGCGGCGGGAATTGAGGTCGCCGATGACATCGCCCATGTATTCTTCCGGAACGACGACTTCGACTTTCGTGTACGGTTCAAGGAGAACCGGATCAGCCTTTTTAGCGCCATCTTTAAAGCCCATAGAACCAGCAATCTTGAAGGCCATTTCCGAGGAGTCAACTTCATGATAGGAACCGTCGTATACGACGACTTTGATATCGACCATCGGGAAACCAGCAAGAACGCCTGTTTCCATTGCTTCTCTGACACCGGCTTCGACAGAACCGATATATTCTTTAGGAATAGCACCGCCGACGACTTTGTTTTCAAATTCGTAGCCTTTGCCCTGTTCCTGCGGAATAAGTTCCAGCCAGCAATCGCCATATTGGCCACGGCCGCCGGACTGGCGTTTGAAGAAACCACGTGCCTTGACATCTTTGCGGATCGTTTCGCGATAAGCAACCTGCGGTTTACCTACGTTGCAGGCAACTTTGAATTCGCGGGACATACGGTCTACGATGATGTCCAGATGCAATTCGCCCATACCAGAGATAATAGTCTGGCCTGTTTCAGCATCGGTCTTGACTTTGAAAGTAGGATCTTCTTCAGCAAGACGGGCAAGGGCGATACCCATTTTTTCCTGGTCAGCTTTCGTCTTCGGTTCAACGGCAACGGAGATAACCGGATCAGGGAATTCCATCTTTTCAAGGATAATCGGATGTTTTTCATCGCACAGTGTATCACCAGTCGTCGTATCTTTCAGGCCAACGATACCGCCGATATCACCGGTGTATGCGATGGATACTTCTTCACGATGGTTAGCGTGCATGCGCAGGATACGGCCTACACGTTCCTTCTTACCCTTCGTGGAGTTGTATACGTAAGTACCTGCTTCGAGAGTACCGGAATACACGCGGAAGAATGCCAGCTTACCGACGAACGGGTCGGCCATGATCTTAAATGCCAGAGCCGAGAACGGAGCATCGTCAGAAGCTTCGCGCGTTTCATCTTCATCCGTATCGGGATTTGTCCCTTTTACAGGGGGGATATCGAGCGGGCTCGGCATGTAGTCAACGACAGCGTCGAGCAACATCTGGATACCCTTGTTTTTGTAAGCAGAGCCGCAGAGTACAGGGAACAACTTGTTCGTGCAAACAGCTTTGCGGATAGCTGCTTTGAGTTCATCGATGGTGATTTCTTCACCTTCGAGGTATTTCATCATGAGATCTTCATCGGTATCACATACAGCTTCTACCATGATGTCATGATATTTCTTTGCTTCGTCTAATTCATCTTCAGGGATATCGACGACTTCAATTTCTTTACCAAGAGCATCATCATAGACTTCTGCTTTCATGGTAATGAGGTCGATGATACCGCGGAATGTCGTTTCAGAACCGATAGGAAGCTGAACGGCAACAGCGTTAGCCTGGAGACGTTCTTTCATCATCTGAACTACGTTAAGGAAGTCAGCGCCGGTCGTATCCATCTTATTGACGAACGCGATACGGGGGACATGATAATGTTCTGCCTGACGCCAAACCGTTTCAGACTGCGGTTCTACGCCGCCTTTAGCAGAGAAAACAGCAACAGAACCGTCAAGTACACGCAGAGAACGTTCAACTTCTACCGTGAAGTCAACGTGCCCCGGAGTATCAATGATGTTGATACGATATCCTTTCCAGTGGGCCGTCGTAGCAGCAGACGTGATAGTGATACCACGTTCCTGTTCCTGGGCCATCCAGTCCATGGTAGCAGCGCCATCATGAACTTCGCCGATTTTATGAACACGGCCGGTGTAGAAAAGGATACGTTCTGTTGTCGTGGTTTTACCGGCATCGATGTGAGCCATGAT
>NZ_DGXL01000011.1:2172-6978 GCF_002395615.1 Megasphaera sp. UBA4233
GTCTTACCGGCATCGATGTGAGCCATGATACCAATATTTCTCGTTTTTTCCAAAGGAAATTCTCTACCCACGATTTTTTCCACTCCTCATGTAAATAGTCTAAATTACCAGCGATAATGAGCGAAAGCTTTGTTGGCTTCGGCCATCTTGTGCGTATCTTCCTTTTTCTTGACAGCAGCACCGGTATTGTTGAATGCGTCCATCAGTTCAGCAGCCAGTTTTTCTTTCATCGTACGTTCGCCACGTTTGCGGGCGTAACCAACTGTCCAGCGGATACCGAGAGACAGACGGCGGTCAGCACGTACTTCGACAGGTACCTGGTAGTTAGCACCGCCGACGCGGCGTGCACGGACTTCCAGGACAGGCATAACATTGTTGAGGGCCTGTTCGAAAACTTCTAATGGTTCTTTATTCATTTTGGAACGGATGATGTCAAATGCATCGTAAACGATGGATTCAGCGACACCTTTTTTGCCGTCCAGCATTACTTTGTTGATGAAGCGCGTAACCAGTTTAGAATGGTACACCGGATCCGGCAGCACATCGCGCTTCGGCACTGGGCCTTTTCTTGGCATGTCTAATTCCTCCTTATATCATGCAGGTTATCTTTTCATCTTAATCAGCAAATCTTATTTGCCTTTTTTAGCGCCGTACTTGGAACGGGACTGTTTACGGTCGGATACACCAGCTGTATCCAGAGCACCGCGGACGATGTGATAACGTACACCAGGAAGGTCTTTGACACGACCGCCTCTGATTAAAACAACACTATGTTCCTGTAAATTGTGACCAATGCCAGGAATGTACGCAGTTACTTCGATAGCGTTCGTCAGGCGGACACGGGCAACTTTACGCAGAGCCGAGTTAGGCTTTTTCGGCGTAGCTGTGTATACACGAGTGCATACGCCACGCTTCTGCGGGCAGTTTTTCAAAGCCGGTGCTGTCGATTTTGTGACAGCGACCTGACGACCTTTACGAACCAATTGGTTAATTGTTGGCATGTGGGCACCTCCTCTCCAAACAATTAGATTTATAATGTAATCATCAATGAAGCGTCAGCTTCAGGATGATGTTACCAGAATCAGCTGAGCAGTCCGACAGCTGCAGCCCCAACCTTGATCCGGCAGGCCAGCCCCAGTTCTGCCATAGTATAATTGCGATCCGTGGCAATTCCCATTTCAACGGCAAGCGTGAGCAGCGGTGCTGCTACCTGTTCATCACAGTCATTGGCAATATACAGCTGTGTGACTTCGTTTCGTTTCATTGCTTTCAGCGTCTGTTTGGCACCGACCGTCTTTCTGGCCGTACCGAGCAATTCCAAGCTCACGAAACATCACTCCTTAAAACATACAATTTGGCCGCACGACTCGCATTGCGACACTTAGATATTTTATCATTCCCCTATTTCCATGTCAATGTATTTTTCGTAAAATAAGCCATTTATTATTACACAGTCCCGCGTGGTTCAATAATTGTATTATCTGATATATGAATTCCGCATGATAAGAGGTAAAAAAAACATCACATGAAGATGTTAATCACTCTTCATGTGATGTTTCATTTATGCGATCTTAATGTCCGGCTTCTGGTGTCGTATCTTCCGGCTGGATGTCAATGGGATTGCCATCTTCATCTTCATATTCAACGGTAGGGACCGTCTTAACGACTTTCACTTTGCGGTAGCGGCTCATGCCGGTACCGGCAGGAATCAGCTTGCCGATGATGACGTTTTCCTTGAGGCCGAGAAGCGGATCGATCTTGCCCTTGATGGCTGCATCGGTAAGGACGCGGGTCGTTTCCTGGAAGGAAGCGGCTGACAAGAAGGAATCGGTAGCCAGGGCCGCTTTAGTAATGCCGAACAGCATAGGCTTGCCTATAGCCGGTTTGCCGCCATTGGCTTCTATACGTTTGTTCATATCTTCAAAGACATTGACATCAATATAATCGCCTGGCAATACATCGGCATCTCCAGCATCTTCAATCTTAATCTTACGCAGCATCTGGCGTACGATAACTTCGATGTGCTTATCGTTGATACCAACGCCCTGGGATTTATAAACCTTCTGTACTTCGTATACGAGGTACCGCTGTGTTGCTTCTACACCCTGGATGCGCAGGATATCGTGAGGATTAATGGAACCGGATGTAATGCGGCTGCCCTTTTCGATGACGTCGCCTTCGTGAACTACCAGGTGAGCGCCAAAGGGAATCGTGTAGCTTCGTTCTTCGCCATCTTTGGAAAGAACATGGACGATATTGATGTCATGGTGGTCTTCTTTTTCCGTAATAGAAACAGTGCCGTCGATTTCAGTGATGATAGCATTGCCTTTCGGCTTACGGGCTTCGAACAATTCTTCGACACGGGGCAGACCTTGTGTGATATCACCAGCAGATGCAACGCCGCCTGTATGGAATGTACGCATAGTCAGCTGTGTGCCCGGTTCACCGATAGACTGTGCTGCAATCGTACCAACCGATTCGCCTACGTTGACCTTGCCGCCTGTACCAAGATCGCGGCCATAGCATTTAGCGCATACACCGTAACGGCTGCGGCAGGTAAGGACACTGCGGATCTTAACTTTATCATAATACTTGGCAACTTCTTTTGCCTGATCCGCCATGATTTCTTCGTTGAGAGGAACAATAACCTCGCCCGTATCTTTGTTAATCAGTGTTTCCGCTGCCGTACGGCCTTCAATCCGGTCTTCCAGCGGTTCAATGATGCCATTGCCTTCTACGATAGCTGTAACGTAGACACCACGGATATCATTATTGCGTACTTTGACTTCTGTTACATCGCTGCTCAGGATGCGGTCGATAGCATCTTCCGTAAGGGGAGTGCCGGCCGGGCAGATTTCCATGCCATTGGAGTCGATGACCGTTTCTTCGACAGATTTGCCAAGCATATTTTCAATCATGGCCTGGCGCAGGGAAGAGCGGATGCTTTCTTCCGGCGCACCAAGATAGACGTTTTCAATGACATTAGTATGATTCATGTCATCATTAATATCAAGCTGGCTGCCATGGAGAGACAGTTTAGGTACCTTATAGGCAACGAGTTCATCCATATCATCTGTCGTGAGGACGTGTCCTTCCGGCAGAATGACTTCACCTGTACCGGCATCGACGATATCAGCAGCCAATACACGGCCGATAATCTTATCCGCCATGAGAGCCACAGCCTGACGGGTAGAGCCGGCCAGACGGGCCCGTTCGCGAATCAGGTCGATACCGAAAACATCACAGTCTTCTTCCCGGACAATGACATCCTGGGAAACATCGACGAGACGACGGGTCAGATATCCCGAGTCGGCGGTCCGCAATGCCGTATCGGCCAGACCTTTACGGGCACCATGGGACGATGTGAAGTAATCCAGTACAGACAGGCCTTCCCGGAAATTTGCCTTGATGGGCAAGTCGATGATTCGGCCCGACGGGTCAGCCATCAGGCCACGCATACCGGCAACCTGACGAATCTGCTGTTTATTACCACGAGCACCGGAGTCAGCCATCATGAAGATGGAGTTGAACGGATCCATGTTATCCATCATGACTTCCGTTACGTCATCCGTTGCTTTTTCCCAGATGGAGCAGGTCTTACGATACCGTTCGTCTTCCGTTATAAGGCCGCGGAGATACATTTTGGATACATTCTGTACCTGTTTATCGGCGGCATCGAGGATGTCCCATTTTTCAGCAGGAATCTGAATATCAGAAATAGCAATGGACATACCAGCCTGACGGGCATAATGATAACCGATTGCCTTGATATTATCCAGAAGTTCCGCCGTCTTTGTATTGCCGACAAGATGGAAGCAGGCATCGACGAGCTTGCCAATCTGTTTTTTATTCATGAGTACGCCAAGGCAGTTCACATCGACGTACTCTTTATCTTTCTTGAATTCCGCTACTGCTTCTTTATCTACTTTACGTGCCGGGAGCGGACGGGTCTTCAGGAGATCGACCCCGAATTTTTCTTTAAGGGCTGAAAAACCATAGTCGAGGATACGGCCTTCGCTATCCTTGATTTTAACGAAATGGGTCGTATCGATGAGACCATTTTCATAAGCGAATACGGCATCTTCCGGATTGGTGAAAACCATGACTTTATCCGTATGGAACAAGCGCAGTGGTTCATAAATCTGGTAATTGTATAACAGCTTGCCAGCCGTCGTTTCAATCAGGCCATGGCCAGGGATACGGACTTTGATAAGCGCTTCGATATCGATTGCCTTGGCATCATAGGCCAGCATGACTTCATCATAATTGGAGAAAATCTTACCTTCACCTTTGGCAGCCGGTTTGACCAGCGTCAGATAGTAGGCACCAAGGACCATATCCTGTGTCGGAACGGCAACAGGTTTACCATCTTTCGGAGCCAGGATATTGTGTGCCGACAACATGAGTGTACGGGCTTCCGACTGGGCTTCCACCGAAAGTGGCAGGTGGCATGCCATCTGGTCACCATCGAAGTCGGCATTGAATGCCGTGCAGACCAGCGGATGCAGTTTGATAGCCCGGCCTTCCCAAAGGATCGGTTCGAAAGCCTGGATACCCAGACGATGCAGTGTCGGGGCACGGTTGAGGAGAACCGGATGTTCCTTAATGACATCTTCCAGGACATCCCATACTTCATTGCTGACACGTTCGACCTTTTTCTTGGCATTCTTGATATTAGTAGCAATACCCTTTTCAACGAGTTTCTTCATGACGAAGGGCTTAAACAGTTCCAGTGCCATTTCCTTCGGCAGACCGCACTGATGCATTTTCAGTTCCGGACCAACAACGATAACGGAACGGCCGGAA
>NZ_DGXL01000011.1:7027-100634 GCF_002395615.1 Megasphaera sp. UBA4233
GGAACGGCCGGAATAGTCAACACGTTTACCGAGGAGGTTCTGACGGAAACGGCCCTGTTTCCCCTTCAGCATGTCGGAAAGAGATTTGAGAGGACGGTTGCCCGGGCCGGTGACCGGTCGGCCACGGCGGCCATTGTCGATAAGCGCATCGACGGCTTCCTGGAGCATACGCTTTTCATTGCGGACGATGATATCCGGCGCACCCAGTTCCAACAGGCGGCTCAGACGGTTGTTACGGTTGATGACGCGGCGGTACAGATCATTCAGATCCGATGTAGCAAACCGGCCACCATCCAGCTGTACCATTGGACGCAGTTCCGGCGGAATGACCGGGATGACATCCATGATCATCCATTCCGGTTTATTCCCTGAATGGCGGAATGCTTCTACTACTTCCAGACGGCGGATAGCACGGACACGGCGCTGACCAGAAGAGTCACGCAGTTCTTCCCGTAAATCCTTATCGAGCTGGTCCAGATCCAGTTCCTGAAGGAGCTCCTTGACAGCAGCAGCCCCCATGCCGACGCGGAATTTATCGCCATACATTTCCTGATACTGGCGGTATTCCGTTTCTGTCAGCAATTGTTTTTTAACCAACGGCGTGTCACCGGGGTCAAGAACGATAAAAGAAGCAAAATACAATACTTTTTCCAGAGAGCGGGGCGAGATATCGAGAATCAGGCCCATACGGCTCGGAATACCTTTAAAATACCAAATATGAGATACGGGTGTAGCCAATTTGATATGGCCCATCCGTTCGCGGCGGACCTTGGCACGGGTTACTTCAACACCGCAACGGTCGCAGACAACACCTTTATAACGAATACGTTTATATTTCCCGCAATGGCATTCCCAGTCCTTGGTCGGCCCAAAGATGCGTTCGCAAAACAGGCCGTCCCGTTCCGGTTTCAGCGTACGGTAGTTAATTGTTTCCGGCTTCTTTACTTCGCCATGAGACCATTCCAGGATTTTTTCCGGTGATGCCAGACCAATCCGCATTGAATCAAATTCATTCACATCCAGCACAAATACCGCTCCCTTCTCTATAGTGACTATTATTCATCTTCATTAGTTTCATCATCCGCGCTATCTTCTCCCGGGACGGTTTCATACGTCATGCCACTCATGATGTCATCTTCTTCGCCAGCATTGACATATTCATCATCACTGACATCGGCTGCATCATCAGCCGGAGCTTCGGTCGGAGCGTTTCCGTCTCCTTCATGTTCCCCTTCCATGACACGGCGCAGATCATCATTCTGTTCCGGTTCGACATCGTCATCATCATCCAATTCCTTGATGACAACTTCATCACCGTCTTCATTGAGAATCTGCACATCCAGGCCAATAGCCTGCAATTCTTTCAGCAGTACTTTAAACGATTCGGGAACGCCCGGTTCCGGAATATTTTCCCCTTTGACAATCTTTTCATATGCCTTGACACGGCCGACGACATCGTCGGACTTGACAGTCAGCATTTCCTGCAGCGTATAGGCAGCGCCATAGGCTTCAAGAGCCCAGACTTCCATTTCCCCGAAACGCTGGCCGCCGAACTGGGCTTTACCACCGAGCGGCTGCTGTGTAACCAGAGAGTACGGGCCGGTCGAACGGGCATGGATTTTATCATCGACGAGGTGATGCAGTTTGAGGAAGTATGTGTACCCGACCGTGACACGGCGGTCCATCGGTTCCCCTGTACGACCATCATAGAGGATGGATTTCCCATCTTCCGGAAGACCGGTCAATTTCAGAGCTTCAAAGACATCTTCTGCATGGGCACCATCAAATACCGGCGTAGCAATGTGGATACCGGCTTTATCCGGTTTCGGCATGCCATATTTATCATAATCATATCCAACAGCCCGGAGTTTGCTTTCCAGTGTCGGATCCATTGCTTTAATCTGTAATCCCAGTTCATGCATAGCCCAGCCCAGATGAGTTTCCAATACCTGACCGATATTCATTCGGGACGGTACGCCCAACGGATTCAACACAATCTGTACCGGTGTACCATCCGGCAGGAACGGCATATCTTCCTGGCGCATAACGCGGGAAACGACACCTTTATTACCATGACGGCCGGACATCTTATCCCCTTCATGGATTTTACGTTTCTGGGCAATGTATACACGGACGAGACGGTTGACGCCCGGCGGCAGTTCATCATTATTTTCACGGGAGAAAATACGGACATCGACAATTTTACCGGATTCACCATGAGGCACACGCAGCGATGTATCACGGACTTCCCGTTCTTTATCACCGAAAATAGCGCGCAGGAGCCGTTCTTCCGGAGTCAGTTCCGTTTCTCCCTTTGGCGTGACCTTGCCTACCAGGACATCCCCGGGGAATACGTCGGCACCGACCATGATGATGCCGTCTTCGTCAAGGTTCTTCGTGCTGTCTTCGCTGACATTCGGTATTTCGCGGGTAATTTCTTCAGATCCCAGTTTCGTATCGCGGGCATCGCATTCGTATTCTTCGATGTGGATGGATGTATATAAATCGTTTTTCGGTAAATCTTCACTCAATAGGACAGCATCTTCGTAGTTATAGCCTTCCCAAGGCATGTATGCGACGAGGATGTTATAGCCGAGGGCCAGTTCGCCACCATCGGTAGCCATGCCATCAGCCAGCACCTGGCCTTCTTCCACATGTTCGCCTTTATACACAAGAGGACGCTGGTTGATACATGTACTCTGGTTGGAACGGACAAATTTGATCAGGCGGTATGTATCTTCTGTACCGCTGTCAGTGCTGACGATAATTTCATCACCTGTAACACGTTTGATGACGCCGGCATGTTTAGCCAGGATGCAGACGCCGGAGTCGCAGGCCGCCTTATATTCCATGCCGGTGCCGACAAGCGGAGCCTGGGTTCGGAGAAGAGGCACAGCCTGACGCTGCATGTTAGCACCCATGAGGGCACGGTTGGCATCGTCGTTTTCCAGGAATGGAATCATAGAGGTACCGACAGATACGACTTCCTTAGGTGATACGTCCATGAAATCGACCCGTTCAGCACGGAATTCACGGGTATCTTCCCCATGACGGCAGGCGACACGTTCGTGTACGAAATGACCGTCTTCTGTCAGCGGTTCGTTAGCCTGGGCAATGATATATTGTTCTTCTTCATCAGCCGTGATGTAGTGTACATCGTTGGTAACGACGTGGGTTTCCTTATCCACGCGGCGGTACGGTGCTTCGATAAAGCCGAATTCATTGACCTTGCCAAAGCAGGCCAGAGAAGAAATCAGACCGATATTCGGACCTTCAGGCGTTTCTACCGGACACATACGGCCGTAATGGGAATGATGAACGTCGCGGACTTCAAACCCGGCGCGTTCACGGGATAAACCACCAGGGCCAAGGGCACTAAGACGGCGTTTATGTGTCAGTTCGGCCAGAGGATTGGTCTGGTCCATGAACTGGGATAACTGGCTGGAACCAAAGAATTCTTTAATAGCAGCTACGACAGGCCGGATATTGATTAATACCTGCGGCGTGATCTGTTCCGAATCCTGGATAGTCATACGTTCACGGACAACCCGTTCCATACGGGTCAGGCCGATGCGGAACTGATTCTGCAGTAATTCTCCGACGCAGCGCAGGCGACGGTTGCCCAGATGGTCAATATCATCGACGTTGCCAAAGCCATCCATCAGATTGAGGAGATAATCGATGTTGGCAATAATGTCTTCCTTCGTAATCGTGCGGTGTTCATATGGCAAGTTGCTGTTATTGCAGATAATCTTGTAGACAGAACCATCCGCTTTTTCAACAAAAGCGATGGCCAGTCCGTCTCCGGAAAATACACCGCTTTCCTTGATTTTCTGTACTTCAGCGTCGCCAATTTCCGTTTTTGCCGGTATGACGACTTCCCCTGTTTCCGGATTGACAATCGGTTCATGCAGAGTCAGTCCGAACAGGCGGCGCTGCCATCCCAGTTTCTTGCCAGCCTTATAGCGGCCTACGCGGGCCATATCATAGCGGCGGGAATCAAAGAAGAGTCCTTCAAAAAGATTGCGGGCGCTTTCTACCGTAGGTGGTTCACCAGGACGCAGTTTTTTATAAATTTCTACAAGGGCTTCATCCTGTGATTCGGTCGTATCCTTTTCAAAAGTGGCTTTGAGGCGCTTATCATCATAGAAAAGGTCGAGAATATCCGCATTGGTAGACCAGCCAAGGGCACGGATAAGTACCGTCACAGGGATTTTCCGGTTGCGGTCGATACGGGCATAGACGATATCATTGGCGTCCGTTTCCAGTTCAATCCAGGCACCGCGGTTCGGGATAACCGTCGAATTGTACAGACGGATACCCATGGGGTCGATTTCACGGCCATAATACACACCTGGTGAGCGGACGAGCTGGCTGACTATAACACGTTCTGCACCGTTAATAATAAACGTACCTGTATCAGTAATCAGCGGGAAGTCTCCCATGAATACTTCCTGGTCTTTGATTTCGCCGGTCACATGGTTGACGAGGCGGATCTGGACGCGGAGCGGTGCGGCATAGGTCGTATCCCGTTCCTTGCATTCACGGATATCGTACTTCGGTTCCCCTAATTTAAAATCTTCAAAAGATAAGGATAAATTCCCCGCAGCGTCTTCAATCGGCGAAATATCCCTGAATATGTCTTTGAGCCCCTTTTCTAAAAACCATTCGTAGGATTTAATCTGTAAATCCAGCAAATGCGGCATCTTCAAGACTTCGTTGATTTTCGCATACGTATAGCGGGTCCTTTTCCCAACTTGTACAGGTTTGAACATGCTGTTACTTCACCCCTTATAAAAACTAAATCACCAATGAATGTGTGTGAAACTTGCGAAAAGCGACAAAAAAGCAAGGCTCCATATCAAGAATAGATTGAACCTTGCTTAATTTTTGTTAACCGGAAGCAGTTCCTCCATGTATCTCACAAATAGCATACTCGCAAATTGAACATTTTGCAATGAGTTATTATAGCACATGGAGTCGCTTCCGTCAATATATAATTTTTATTTATTTACTGATTTTAGCCAGTGTATATTTTTTCTTGCCTTTACGGACGACGACATATTTACCATTGGAATTCTTATGTGGCCGTACGATTTCGTCAAGGCTGGTCACTTTGATACCGTTGATTGTTACAGCACCATTAGTGATATCTTCACGGGCCTGCCGTTTGGACGAATAAATAGTAGAATCGACCAGCCAGTTAACCACGTCTTTTTCTTCATCCGTCACATCGACGGTCGGCATTTTACCAAAGGCCTGTTCCAGTTCATGTTCTGTAAGGTCAGCAATGCTGCCGTGATACAAGGCTTCTGTGATGTTCTGTGCTTCTTTGAGAGCCTGTTCACTATGTACGAACCGGGTGACTTCTTCTGCCAGACGGCGCTGGGCCAGGCGTTTTTCCGGTTCCTTTTCAACAGCTTCCGCCAAGGCATCGATTTCTTCCTTGCTGAGGAATGTAAAGTATTTGAGATACTTAACGACATCGGCATCGTCCTGATTGAGCCAGAACTGATAGAATTCAAAGGGAGATGTCTTTTCCGGATCCAGCCAGATAGCTCCACCGGCGGTCTTGCCAAATTTTGTTCCATCCGATTTGAGCATGAGAGGAATCGTCAGCGCATATACCGGCGTATTGCCGCCATGCATCTTGCGGATCATATCAATGCCGCCGGTGATATTGCCCCACTGGTCAGCACCGCCGACCTGGAGCTGCACGTCATATTTGCTGTACAGGTGTTCATAATCGACAGCCTGAAGAATCTGATAGGTAAATTCCGTAAACGAGATGCCCGCTTCCAGACGGCTGGCTACGACTTCCTTGGCAAGCATGACATTAATAGGGAATAACTTACCATAATCACGCAGGAAATCAAGGAGGCTGATCTGGGAAAGCCAATCGAAATTATTGACGAACGTAATATTTTCATCATCGCCAAAAAGATGAGTAAACTGTGCTTTCAACTTTTCCGCATTGTCATGGACTTTTTCCATGGTCTGCAGTTTGCGTTCCGTCTTACGGCCGCTGGGATCACCGATAGCACCGGTACCGCCGCCGATGACGATATAAGGATGATGCCCCTGAAGGGCAAACCGTTTCAGCATCATAAAAGGAATAAGATGTCCTATATGGAGACTATCGCCCGTAGGATCGACGCCGCAATACAGAGAGATTTTCTTTTCATCAGTCAATTTGCGGAGATTTTCTTCTTCTGTCATCTGATTGATGGCTCCACGCCAGGTCAGTTCGTCAATAATATTCATGAAATCGGCTCCTTATCTTCATAGGATTGTGTTCTAATTATTCATTATAGCCTACCCGGCCCGGTCCGTCAAACCCATTCCAATAGAAAAAGAAGGCGCCGCACAAAGATTCGTTTTATGCAGCAGCCTTCTTTATTCTCTGTTGACAGACAATCAATTATTTTGCCATGGGCTTCCGGCGAAGATGAACGGAAAAACCATGATACAATTCCTTGAAATATGCCAGGCGGACCCGTCCCTGGTCATCATAAAACAGACCATTATCAGCATATTCTACGCCACGGTGTTTGTAATATGCCATAGCCCGTTCCATATCGCGCGTGTCAATCCCGATATGCCCTTTTTCCCCAGGAAGAGTCTGATAGCATACTTCGACAACCGTACCGACAAAATAAGACACCCCGGGAATAGTGATTTTTTCCTGGTCCAGGAGTGCGCACAGACGATCCGTTACGTCTTCTGCCTCCGCCTGTGTCTTACAATGGATGCCTGTATGACAAATTTCAAAACCCAGCAGATTATGTACAGCCTGACGGCAGGTCGCCGTAATGCCAGCCCAGTCTTTGTTCCGGACCATATCAGACGGTGTCATGAAACTGCCACCGACGGCGGCAACATTGGAAAGGTCAAGATATTCGGTCATATTTTCGAGATTGACTCCCCCCGTAGGCAGGAACTTCATATCACGAAATGGACCGGCCAGCGCCTTCAGCGTCTTCACGCCACCATATGCAGCAGCCGGGAAGAACTTGCAAACTTCAATTCCCATGCCATTTGCCGCTTCGATATCGGCTGGGCTGACCGTACCCGGAATGATATCTACGTGATTGTCGATACACCACTGGGTAACAGCCGGATTAAAGGCCGGTGTAACGATAAACTCTGCACCAGCTTTGACAGCGGCATCGGCCTGGGCAACGTTGTGCACCGTACCGGCACCGACGAGGAGTCCCGGCACATGCTGGCGCATAGCCCGGATTGCATCAAGGCAGGCATCAGTGCGGAATGTAACTTCAGCCACGGGCACTCCGCCATCGACCAGGGCTTGTCCAAACGAAACGGCATCTGCCGCATCGTCAATGACGACGAGTGGAACAAGTCCAATATCAAACATCATTTTCATGTTTTCACTAATCATATTATTTCCTCCTTATTTCGCACGTTCCTGAAATTCCTGCAACTGGCTGCGCGTAGGAAGGCCTTCATTATCACCGGCTACCTGAATTTGCAGAGCACCGATGGCCGCACCACGCCGTGCCGCATCATACAAAGACAACCCGTCCAGCAGGCCGCTTGTAAATCCTGCGGCAAATCCATCACCAGCCCCAACGGTATCGACAATATGATCGACGTGATAGCTGGGCACATAATGTGTTTCTTCTGCCGTGCAGACATAGACACCGTCACTGCCGCCAAGTTTAATGGCAACAGTTTTTACACCATGATCAAGATAGAACTGGCCGATAGACTTTTCATCAGCAAGTCCTGTAATCCGCAGTGCTTCACTCAGGCCGGGCAGTACGATATCGGCTTTGAGCGAAAACTTGCATACCGTATCACACATCGTCTGTTCATCCGGCCAGAGCATGGGCCGGAGATTCGTATCAAAGGATACGGGCACGCCATTTTGATGAGCTTCTTCCATGAGAAAAGCGATGGCTTGACGACAATTATCGGACAATGCCAGAGGAATTCCGGTCACGTGCAGAAGCTGCACGCCCTGCCAGTCGATACCGGCAAAATCCGCTGCAGTCAAATGAGTGAATGCCGTATTACGCCGGATATTGGCAACTTTCGGATCACCACAGGATACTTTCTCCTTCATCTGGAACCCCGTCATATACGCATCATCGACCTGTACGTACGTATCATGAATATGATTTTCCCGGAGGAAATTGCAGATACATGTCCCAAAAGGATCGTTTCCCACACGGGATACATAATAGGCATCAAACCCCAGGCGTGCCATGCCGACAATATAATTTAATTCCGCGCCGCAGACATGGCGTTCAAAATGTTTCACCTGGTCCAGCGGACCTTCACTTTCTGCAACGAGAAGCCCCATCGCTTCCCCGATGGTCAGGACTTTACCCATCCTAACAGCCTCCTTCATAACGGATATACTATTTATTTTTACTATAAATTTCTCTATTTATACTACCATGGCGACAGGGAAACATCAATTCTCCTGCCGCCATCAAAAACCAATATTTTTCTAACACACTAGAATTTATGTTATATTTTTGTTAGGAAGAAAAATTATTTTTTCAGCATTTCCCGGATATGAGCACGGACGCCAATCGTATCTATACGGCTCAGATGATCGGTCACAGCCTGAGAAAAGCCGGGAATCTCTGTCAAATCTTCGCCCCACCAGTCCGTCTGCTTCAGGACTGCCGCAACATACGCTACATCAGGAAGTGCCGCATGAGAAGCGATAAATGCCAGCCGGTCCGCATCGTCACGGATAGGATACGTGTTTTCACCGCGGTGTCCTATGAGACAATCATTTCCTTTGTCCTGCGAACGGTAAAAAGCCAGCAGAGCTGCCATAGAATAGGTCAGCCACTGCGGCAGTTGTCCCGTAGCACGCAGACTGTCTTTCAAAGATGGAAGAATGCGGGCTCTCCATTTTGCCGTCGAATTAAGGGAAATCGCCAGAAGTTCATGGTGGACAAAGGGATTTTCAAACCGTTCAAATACAGCATTGGCAAACGACCGCACATCATTCTGATTCATAGGAACCGTCGGAAGGATTTCGTTATAGACCGTCTGTTCCAACGATAGGCGGATATCTTCGTCTGCCATACACTGGCCTACATAATCCAGACCAGCCAGATAGGCGCCAAGGACCATCGACGTATGTGCTCCGTTCAGGATTCGCACTTTCCGTTCCTTATACACCGTAATATCCGTCGTGAAAACTGCCTGAAAATAGGTCGAAGTAAAGGGCAGCCGTCTTTCCAGTCCCGGACTTTCAATAGCCCAGAGCGCAAAAGGTTCAGCTATATCCAGGAGTTCATCCGTGTAGCCCAGTTCTTTTTGAACCGCCTGTGCTGTTTGTTCGTCAGGATATCCTGTGACAATACGGTCTACGAGAGTATCCGTAAACTGGCAGGCCTTGTCGAGCCACAGTGAGAATGCAGACGGCAGGTTCCAGAGTGCAGCATACTGATTGACACAGGCACGCAAGGTTCGGCCATTATGATCAATTAGTTCGACCGGCAGAATGACCAGTCCCTTATCTTCTGCCCCATTAAAATAGCGATAACGCGCATAAAGGAACTGAGTCAGCTTGGCCGGATACGTCCGGGGCGGCCGGTCTTCCAGCTTATCTCCGGGAGAAAAAACGATACCCCCATCGGTCGTATTGGACGTTATATATGCAAGCGTATCGAGTCTGGCCAACGCCATATAGGCATCATAATCAGCAATAGGGGACAGGACATCGTCAATGCAGGTGATGACACGGTCGGATACGACCTTCCGGCCATTCTGCATTCCCTGGAGGCGTACTGTATAGAGATTCTGCTGCCGGGCAAACGCTTCCGGCCGTCTGGCAGCCCGTGGCGTCACAATTACCACATTGCCATTAAAGCCCTGTTCTTCATTAGCTACATCAATGGCATAATCGACAAACGCCCGCATAAACCGTCCTTCTCCGAATTGCAGGACCCGGACCGGATGCTGGCTGTGGGTAAAACAGGATTCAATAGATTTCATCATCTTCACCTTTCCTTCCCGATAAGAGAAAAACCGGATACCGCCGGCAGGCAGCATCCGGATTTGTATTCCGCATCAAATGACCAGTGATAATACGAGGACAATTGCCAGACCAACGACGGAGTTGGTAAGTTCCAGGAGCCCCCAGGTCTTGAATGTCTGTCCCATAGAAAGATTGAACGTTTCTTTCATCATCCAGAACGCTGCATCATTCGGCATCGTAATGGTATTACTGCCAGCAGCCGTAGCCAGCATGAGCAGCGTCGGATCCACATGGAATACGGGGATCAGCGGAGCTACAATACCGGCCGCCGTAATGGCTGAAACGGCGCCCTGCCCTGTAGCCCAGCGGATAATGACCGTAATGATCCAGGCCAGGATAAGCGGTGAAATGGAAAGTCCTGTAACAGCAGCGGCAATATGCTGTCCGACACCGGCATCGACAATGACCTGTTTGAATACGCCGCCGGCGCCAATGATGAGGACAACCGTAGAAATACCTTTGATTGCATTAGTAATAGACGTAGACGTTTCATCTACCGTGCGGCCTGCACGGATACCGAATACATAAATAGCGACCAAAACTGCCGTAAGCAGGCTGACATTCGGGCTGCCAAAGAAGCCAAAAGCCGTAGCAAGGGCCGTTCCCTTGCCAGCCGTAGCTTCGACGATCGTATTGCCAATCATAAAAATAGCTGGCAGGAGGGGAATAATCAGGCAGACCAGAAACGGTGGCAGCTTGTATTGGCCGACAGCCACTTCGCTGAGATTCCCCAGTTTAGGTTCTGCATAGGTGTCGATTCCCTTGAGGAATTTTGGTAAAACAATACCAGCACAGATAATAGACGGAATAACGACGACCAGTCCCAGAAGATAGACCATGCCGCTGTCAGCACCAAAGGCGTCCACCAGGGCAACCGGGCCCGGTTGAGGTGGGAAAATGCTGTGTGCCTGGGCAACTGCTGCCAGAACCGGAATAATCAGGAACATATATGGAACCTTGGCTTCCTTGGCAATACTGACGACCAGCGGCACTACGACCATAAAAGCCACTTCAAAGAACATGGAAATACCAAAGATGACACCAACGATAAGGACGCCCCATTTCAACGTGCGGACACCACAATGCTTGACGATGGTATCGGCAATTTTTTTGGACGCCCCGCAGTCGGTCATGAGCTGGCCCAGAGCTGCCCCCAGGACGACGATAAGGCCGACGCCGCCAAGCGTACTGCCGGCCCCTTTACTGATTGTCTTGACCAGTGTACCGGCATCCATCCCTTCCATAAACGCAACAAAAATAGCCATTAAGAGCAACGTAATCATGCTGTGCAGCTTGACCTTTACGGTCAGGAACAACAGCATGGCAATGGCTACGACTACCCATAGCACAGGTAACCAGTGTTCCATAATAACCTCCTTTGGACAAGCCTGTCATTTTTCTTGTCCGTCTGCATAATAATGATAAATAAATACTAAAACTAAAATAGTAAAAGTATAACAGGCAAAAGCAACCCCTTACTGACAGGGAAACTGGAAAAACGATATGGCATTTCCATAACAGAGCCGGTGGATGAGCGACGCCAGCTGTGCTTCGTCATCAGGAAATTCCCCGCATTCCACTAGATTCCCCAGCCAGTCACAAAGAATACGCCGGAAATACTCATGACGCGGATACGATAAGAACGACCGGGAATCGGTCAGCATCCCCACCATATTACCTAATACGGTTTCTTCCGATACAATCGTCAGATAGTCGAGGAGCCCCTGTTTCGTATCGTTGAACCACCAGGGAACGCCCGGCTGGATACGGGACGCAATCCCTTCTTTGGGAAAAGATGCTCCCAGAACCGTAAGAGCCATCAAATCATACGGTGACGCTGAAAATAAAATAGTCTTCGGCAAACTGCCTTCCCGTTCCAGGTGATCCAGGAAGCGGGCTAATTTTTCAATATTGCAGCACCGGCCAATCGCATCGTACCCGGTATCAGCCCCGAAACGCCGGTACATATCGGTATAGACGTTGCGAAGAGCCCCCATATGGAGTTCCATGACCCATCCCCGGTGCCGGTATTCACCAGCCAGGAATAGGAGAAGGCCTGTAAGATACTGTTCCCGTTCATCTGAAGAGATAGTTTTATGACTCAGTCCTTTTTGGAAAATACGTTCCAGCGAAGCCGCCGGCACAGGCTGATAGACGACTTCATCCAGAGCGTGGTCGGCTGCCCGGCAGCCCATTTCAGCAAATACATCCATCCGCCGCTTCAATGCATCGCACATATCGGCAAATGTATGAATCGTCATATCTGCCGATTCCCCCAGCTGTTCCACATAAGAAGAAAAATCATCTCCTTCAATGTGCATCAGCCTGTCAGGGCGCATCGCCGGTACGACCCGGGCAGAATGGAACTGGCTATCGTGAAGCACCTGATGCCAATGAAGATCATCAGCCGGATCGTCTGTCGTGCACAGGACCCGTACCCGGGATTTTTGGAGAAGCCCCTGCACGCGCAGACTATCATCACATTCCAGTATTTCCTGACAATGATGGAAGATATCCGGAGCCGTCTGCTCTGATAATACCTGCCGGCAGCCAAAATAGCGCCGTAATTCCAGGTGACTCCAATGATACAGTGGATTGCCCGGCGCACGAGAAAGCGCTTTCGCATAAGCTGTGAATTTTTCTAAATCACTTTCCTCACCGGTCACATCCCGCTCAGGTATCCCGCAGGCCCTCATGAGCCGCCATTTGTAATGATCACCACCCAGCCAGGCTTCGGTAATACTGGAAAAGCGGTGATTTTCAGCGATATCCCGGGGAGAAATATGACAATGATAATCTACAATAGGTTCCGTTTCGGCATATCCATGATAGAGCTGCCGCGCCGTACGGGAATGGAGCAGGAAATCTTCCGTCATAAATTCTGTCATCGTCGTGCCACACCCTCTCTATTTTTGTGTAAGCGCTTACAATAATTTATTACATAGAGAAATGTAACATGCCTCCACCGGTCTGTCAATGTTCATGCGAAATAGATATAATTTATGTTTTTTATTAACTTAAACTCATCAAAACATCACTTTTTCACCAATTATATCCTGAAAAATCCGGTAGCAAAGCTTATTTCTTATGATACATGCACGCATTTTCCATCTAGTTAGTATAATGCAATGCTTCTGTATTTTTTGTGTAACCACTTTCACGATATGTATTTACTCTCTTTCTCATTTTATGCTATACTCAATGTAAATATAGGATTTTTCATGATGATAGAGAGGTTCTCCTATGTCGGATATGAACGTAACCATCTATGATATAGCAAAAAAATGTCATGTATCTATTGCCACCGTGTCGCGGGTCCTTAATGGCAACAGCCGGGTCAGCGAAAAAACGCGCCGCATCGTGCTGGATGCCATAAAGGACATGGGTTATACACCTAATCCGTTTGCCCGCGGTCTGGGTCTGGACTCTATGAAAATCGTCGGTGTTCTCTGTACCAGTCTGACCGATGCTTTTTTTGCCCGTGCCGTATCCCTCATTGAAGACGGAATGAGGCAGCACCACTTCGATATCATGCTCTCCTGCACAGGCCCCAATACAGGTCATAACAGCCCATATATCACCGGTCTGGTCAATAAGCATGTCGACGGCCTGATTACAGTAGGCACCGTCTTTTCTTCAGAGCCTGATATTGCAGCCCTTACTGCAGCTGCCGGCAAAATTCCGGTTCTCACCATCAACTGCGATTACCACCAGCCTGGCATTTATAGCATCGTTTGTAACGAAGCAGAAGGCATGCGGCGTCTTGTCCACACGCTTGCCAGACAACACTGCCGGCACATCGCCTATCTATACGATGTCCGCACCTACAGCGGCCGTCATAAACTGCAGGGCCTGCGTCAGGGATTGAAAGAACTGGGCATAAAAGAAAATCCGGCACTCATCCAGCAAGTTTCTCTCAACCTGGAAGGTGCTGAAAAAGCGATTGAAAACCTTGTCTCCCGCAATGTTCCTTTCGATGCGATTGTCACATCAGAAGACATTCTTGCCGTCGGAGCACAAAGAGCTGCCCTGGAAAACGGACGGTATGTACCAGTCATCGGCTGGAACAATTCCATCCTTGCCACCTGCGCCACTCCTACCCTGAGCAGTATCGACAACAGGCTGGACAGCCTGTGTGCCAGCGCCGTCCAGTCCATGACCCAGCTTCTCTCCGGACAGGATCAGCCTGTCCCTGTCCGCACAGAATTCAGTGCTATCCTTGTAGAACGGGAAAGCTTCCAGACAAAAAAAGAGTGAAACACTTCATTTTAAACGTGTCTCACTCTCTTAGCCTTTATATACCGGGGATGTAACAAAATGCTCTGTCAAAATCATTTTGTCACATCCTCGTTTTTCTATGCAGCCACACCTTATGGCTGTTTGCCAATATAGGCAAGGATTCCCCCATCAACATAAAGAATATGCCCATTTACAAAGTCGGAAGCATGCGAGGCCAGGAAAATAGCCGGTCCTTCCAAATCTTCCGTAGTCCCCCACCGGCCTGCCGGCGTCTTGGAAACAATGAAGGCATCAAAAGGGTGACGGGAACCATCAGACTGCCGCTGCCGGAGCGGGGCAGTCTGGGGCGTTGCAATATATCCCGGGCCAATGCCGTTGCACTGGATATTGGCTCCGCCAAATTCCGAACAGATATTACGGGTCAGCATCTTGAGACCGCCTTTGGCAGCCGCATAAGCCGATACCGTTTCCCGGCCCAGTTCGCTCATCATAGAGCAGATATTGATGATTTTTCCTTCACCTTTGGCAATCATGCCGGGGATAACCGCTTTGGATACGATGAACGGTGCGACGAGGTCGATATCGATGACCTGGCGGAAATCCGCTTCATCCATATCACACATAGGAATCCGCTTGATGATGCCGGCATTATTGACGAGGATATCAATGGTCCCCAGGCTGGCGTCAATATCTGCTACCATATCCCGGACTTTCTCTGTATCTGTCACGTCACAAATATACCCTTGGGCCTCAATTCCTTCTTTTTCATAGGCAGTCATGGCCATGTCCAGATGTTCCTGGCTGCGGCAATTAAAGGCGATGCGGGCTCCAGCCCGGGCATAGGCTCTGGCAATGGCAAACCCTATGCCATATGACCCGCCAGTAACGAGAGCGACTTTTCCTTTCAGGGAAAACATATCCATATAACTCATGTCTATTTCCTCCTTATCGCACAGCATTTGTATAAAAGGCGGCAGCTTTCTCAATTTCGTCAAAATCTCTGCGGCGCACCCGGTCAGCACTGACCAGATTGCTGCCAATACCAAAGGAATCTACGCCAGCCGCCAGAAAATCTCCAATATTATGTTCCGATACGCCGCCAACAGCCGATAAGCGCAATTGGGATAAAGACGCTTTGACGGCTTTGAAATACGAAGGTCCCAGATTACCGGCCGGGAAAATTTTGACAATATCGGCCCCGGCTTCCCAGGCCGTTTCGGCTTCTGTCGGCGTATAAGCTCCAGGCAGTGAAATCAGGCCTTTCTGCTTAGTATACCGGATGACATCCGTATTCGTATTCGGTGAAATGATGAATTCGGCTCCGGCCTGTGCCGCATCTTCTACCTGCTCTACAGAAAGGACGGTACCGGCACCAATATGCATCCGGCCGCCAAACTGTTTTTGCAGGATAGCAATACTCCGCAGTGTATCCTTGCAGACTTCTTCATCACCAGGCCGGTAGGTCACTTCGACAAAGCGCACGCCCCCGTGCTGCAGAGCTTCTACAGCTGGCACAATATCCTGACTGGCAACGCCGCGGATAATAGAAATAATTTTAGCATCCAGCATGTCTTGCAATAAACTCATGTCCATTCTCCTTTCCCTTAAAGCAGTCCGCGCAAACCAGCCAGATAAAGGGCGCCCCGGCCAGATAAGGCCTGTTGCTGTTCTTCTGCGGCCAGCACGACCTGATAACCATCTTTTTTCAGGATTGCCTCGTAGGCTTTTTGCATGACCGTATTACCGGCTACGACAAAGATGGCTTTTTCCAATCCGGCAAAAATCCGGCTTCTCTTCAGTGCCGTCATATCATCCGCCATGAGCAGCCCAAGGAGATAATTCTGCGCTTCCTGTGCCGTATAATGACAAAACATCCCAAGGATCCGCGTCATAAAAGCACCATGTAAAAGTCCCATCTGATAATAATCACTGACGCCCTTCCGGAATGGTCCTGCCAGAAATTCTGATGCAAATGACCGGTTCAGTGTATCGGCCAGTATGGTATCAAATGTCAGGGAATGAAGCAGTTCGCCATATAACGTTGTCAGGCATCCCTGTATACGCTGCTGTTCATCAATCATAACATATTTATTATGTGAGCCCGGCAGGACGAATACGGCTTTTCCCTCAGGAGCCGCTTGTGCCAATAGACCGGCCGCTTCTACTTCTTCGCCACGCATCATATCCATATCGATACTCTGATCCGGAGTGAGCGTTGCCGGATCACAGTTCCGTACACCGGGGACAAACCATAGTGGCTGCTGGCATATAGCAGGCAATTCTTTGACTACCATGGCCTGAGCCAGCCCTTCGAGACTGACTGGCGCTGTCACATGAGGAATATCGCACAGTCCCACATTACTCGTCAGCATTCCCGCTGCCAATACGATCGATATATCACCAGTTGCAACACCCGCCATGCGGGCCGCCTCAGCCAAAGTATCCCGGACAGCTTCCTGCAATCTCTGATTCGTCCCATCCATAGCCGTATTACGCACACCAACAGCCGCCTTTGCCTGTCCGGCAATGATGCCATCATACCAGACAAAAACGCGGGTATTACTCGTCCCTCCATCAATCGTTGCAATATACATATCATCACCCTTTCTGCACCATACCACTACTTGCATTGTAGCATGGTACAACCAGACTTGTCCATGAAAGAAACGCATTTCTATCATATCTGATTTTCAAAAGAGCCGGCACAGGCATGTACCGGCTCTTTACAATCAAAACTTAAGAATTCATTTTATCCCAATCAATTTTCCCCTCTTTGCTTGCTACAATAGCCGTGCAAACTGCATCTCCCCATATATTCATAGGCGTTCCTGTAATGTCCAGATAGAAGAATACTGCTGCAATCCAGGCAACAACTTCTGTCGGCAATCCGAACGCATTAACCAGAATGACGGCAATGGCCAGTCCACCACCTGGAACACCGGCACAACCTATCGAAAAGGCTATCCCCATGATAACAAAAAGGAAAAGCTGCCCAATAGTAGGTGCAGTTCCTACAGCATACATCCCTAACATGATATATAGAGGGATTTCAATCCCCATTGAATCCATATTAAATGTAACTCCCAGGGGAAGGCCAAAGTCTGTCATTTCCTTATCGACTCCCATTTCTTTGACACAACGGAGGTTTACAGGCAGAGTAGCCGCCGAACTGGTCGTTGTAAAAGCGGTAATCAGCGCAGGAAACATTTTTCTGGTAAAGCGGAATGGATTAATTTTGCCAATAACATACAAAAGCAGGAAATATACGATAGCTACCTGCAGAACAAAGGCAATGCTGTAAGCCGCCAGAAAACTACCCATCTGAGAAACAAACGAACCTTTTAATTCTCCTATAGACGTAGCCATTAAAGCCGCCACCCCAATAGGCGCATAATACATGATTCCTTTTACAATCTGCAAGATCAAATCCTGACTTGACGAAAGAATATTAGTCAGGAATGTCTTAGATTTTCCTTCAGGCATCATGACCACAGCTATTCCTACAAAAATGGATAAGAACACAATCTGGATAGTATTTCCTTCTGCAATGCAGCCAACAAAATTCTTAGGAAGCCAGTTAATAAACATATCAACTGTAATTTCTGTCACTTTAAAATCAGCAGAATGCAATTCAATGCCCAGACCTGGTTTAAAAATAAGCCCCATAGCAATGCCTAAAAACGTGGCTATCAGCATCGAAAGAACAAACCATCCAATAATTTTTCCAGCCCACCGTTTCATCCGGGTAGCATCGCCGATGTTCGCAAAGGAAGACGCAATAGAAAAAAATACCAATACAGGTACGATCATAACCAGAAGTCTGGTAAAAATAGTACCCAGAGGCTTCAACAATACGACCTGCTCTCCCATGACAAAAGAAAGAACAATACCAACAATAACCGCTCCAAACAAACACAGTGCAAAATGTTGATTCATGTACCTGAATACACTACTCATATCTGATTCCCCCTTATGGTTTCACAAAAGCGTTTTATCCGTTGCAATCCTTCCACTAACTCATCCTCACTGCACGTATAGGCCATGCGCATGTACCCTTCCCCCGCCTGTCCAAATGCACTGCCAGGAATACAGACTACATGTTCTTCTTCCAGCAGGCGATTGCAGAATTCAGAACTCGTCATTCCGAAAGATTGGATATTGGGAAATACATAAAAGGCTCCAGCAGGTTCATCATAGGAAATCCCCGGTATCGCATTCAGACCGTCCGTGATAATCTTACGCCTTTGCCTGAATATCGTGCACAATGTTTCCGATAATTCAGGATGATGTAAAGCATACACCGCTGCTGCCTGGGCTGGCGCATTGGCACAAGCACTGATATTTTCCTGGGCAGGTACCATTTTGCTAATGATTTCCGCAGGTCCGGCAGCAAAACCAATCCGCCATCCAGTCATTGCAAATGCTTTAGATAGGCTATTGATGACAACGGTCCTTTCTTTCATTCCAGGTAAAGTACTGATAGAAACGGGTTTATCCTTATAATACAGCGTATCATATACTTCATCGGAAATTACGAGAAGATCGTGGCGGATAGCCACTTCTGCAATTTTTCCAAGTTCTTCTTCTGGAATGACAGCTCCCGTCGGATTATTAGGTGAATTCAGCATAAGAGCTTTGGTTTTTTCCGTAATTTTGTGCTCTATATCTTCCGCCTGAATGACGAACCCTCGTTCTGCACACGTAGAAACAGAAACTGGAGTGCCTCCAAAAAATTGAACCTGACTGGCATAATTCAACCATTGAGGATCCTGAATCAGTATTTCAACACCATCTTCCACAATAACGGACAAGAGCAAAGATAATGCTCCCATTCCTCCAGGCGTGATAATAATCTCCGTTTGAGGATCATAATGAAGTTCTTTTATACTGCCCCATTCAGAAACAGCCCGCCGGCATTCTAATGTCCCTGCATTCGGCGTATAGTGTGTCTGACCATTTCGCAGTGCCATAGCTGCAGCTTCGCAGATGGGCATAGGTGTTGCCATATCCGGCTCTCCAATGCCCATACTGATAACACGATCCATAGTTGCTGCTTTATCGAACATGGCCCGGATAGCCCCTTGATGAAGGTTTTGGGCTCTTTTGCTTAAAACAACCATATTACTCCTCCCTTCAGCACTTTTATTTACTATCGTTTTCTAAATAAATTTTATATAAAATAAATAATGCATTCAACATATGATTATTGTATTATTTTCTAATTTTTTCTTATACTTTTATTTTTTTATATAATTTTTTAGAGTATATTTCTTCACATTTTCATATTGCAGATTCTTTTTTATGCAGATATACTAAATATATCTTATTTATTTATACAAAATATACGAGGTGGTTTTATTGAAATTAACAATCGCTGAGATTCTACATTATCCTGAGTTCTCTGGTTTTACTCTCATTGCTGGTGCCACAGGTATTTCCAATCAAATAACCTCATGCGGAATTTTGGATTATGAATATGACCGGACATTAAAAAATAAATACACGAAATTAAGTTTCATCCCCAACCAGCTTATCTTATCCAGTCTGCAATATGCTAAAGAAGATCCCGGCTGTCTAATTGATGCTATACGACTTTTGCATCACCGCAATTGTAGCGGTCTTGTTATAAAAAATGTGTATAGTCTGCCTTTATCTCCCCATGTATTACGATTCGCCGACTCGGCTGGTTTTCCCATTATTCTTATAAAAAACTCCGAACAATATTTTGAAAAAATAATTATCAATATTTACAAACGGCTGCAGTCTCTTTATGATTTCGACAAATTTGAGCACATTATTTCCCGTATTATTACTTTACCCGAACATGACAAACAACAAAAAGAACTACAACTGGAAATTAACCCCTGTTTGCAGCCTGATATCTTTTGCATGTATTTCCGCTCTGATACACCACTAACTACCAATGACTATATGAAGATGGAATCTGCGGCCAAATACGCAGGATTGTTGACCTCGTATAATACCCTTTTACGATACAAAAACGGACTTTTATACATTTATTCTTCCCATAACTTTAAAAATGCCCGGCCAGACGAATTAGCCCAGCAAATTCTGGATACACCAGTTGGCTCACTGGCTGTTTCGTATCATATGGGTGTTAGTTCTATCCACTACCGGGAACGAAAAATAAAACTCTGTATAGAAGAAGCTATCTACAGCAGTTATTTCCACACAGATTTGTCACACCCTTATCAAATGTATGATACGTTAGGCATCCATAGCATTCTGCTTCCCTATTGTCACGAACCCGCTATGCAGCACTTTACTTCTTCTATTTTAAACCCTATCCGCGATTATGACTCAGAAAATCATACCGCCCTGATGACAACGGCTATATCATTCGTACGATGTGGTGGCAATATCGACAAAACGGCTGACGAGCTAGGCCAGCACAAAAATACAATCCGGTATCGTCTGAAACAGATTAGCCACCTCTTATCATGCAATCTCTTGCAACCAGAATCATATGAAAAACTATCCTTAGCTATAAAGATAGAAGAATGCAGCAATATCGAACTATAAAAAATCGCCAATGCAATCAAAAGGGAATCATTGCATTGGCGATTCATTTTTCTTAACAATATGTGTGTCGGTATAATCGGTGTTATACCACACGTTTCAATATCCCAGCTTCATGGCCGATATGGCTGCATCTGCCAGAAGCCGATAGCCGGTTTCATCAGGGTGAACACCGTCTGCGTAATGCGGTGATTTCTGCAGGACTGTATAGAAGTCGATGGGATGGAGGTCTTCTGTCTGACACTGTTGAAGAAGCCATATCCGGTAATCTGATAAAATATCATTATGCCTATCTACATCTTCCCAGGCCTGCCAGCCATAGTCTGCGCTTTCCTGCCGTGTGCAGGGCGGAATGCCCAGATAAACGGGTTTATGTTGTTTTTGCAAAAGCCGTATCATAGCCATTATATTAGCCTGTATCCCCCGCACCGGAATATCTTCCAGTATATCATTAGATCCGCCCATGAGGAAAAAAGCGTCGTACCCGGACAAGGCAAGCCGGCGCAGCCGTGTCAGCATTCCCCAGGTTGTATCTCCGCACAATCCGCGATTATCGACTTCCCATTTCAGGGAATCCGACAGGAGATTCACCCAGCCCTTTTCCGGAGGTACATCGTATCCATAAGTCAGACTGTCACCGAGACAAAGAAGGTGCATGGCTACACCGCCCGTTCCAGTGCCGGTGCCGCATCCTGCAATGACCGGACTGCCGCTTCTACAGAAAGCCATGGCTGATCAAACTGATATCCCGCCTTTTCCAGATCCATCTGGCAGGCAAACACTTTCGGTACCGCTGTCGCATAGATATCATGGTCATACATGTAGCGGAGTGTCGTTTCTACATCTCCATCCGACCGGAGCTGGCCATGGTCGAGAAGCACCAGCCGGTTGGCATAAGGAAGGGCCGCTTCCAGATTATGTTCAATAACCACGATAGTATGTCCGTAACGAACATTCAATTCGTGAACCAGTTCATAGAAATCATGGGTTCCTTCCGGATCGAGAGCCGATGTCGGTTCATCGAATACGAGGATTTCCGGATTGGTCGCCAGCACTCCGGCAATAACCAGACGCTGACGCTGGCCGCCGGATAAATTGGTCAGCTGCCGTGTACGGTACGGCGTCAGTTTAACCTTTTCCAATACCTCCGTAATAGCCGTTTCAATCTTATCCGGTGCTACACCCTGATTTTCCAGGCTGAAGGCGATTTCTTCTTCCACCGTCATAGCCACGAGCTGACTGTCATAATCGTCAAGCATAGCACCGACACGGCTGGCCAGACGGGAAATGGTTGTCTGCGTCGTAGCCTTTCCGTCCACATACACCATGCCTTTCATGACACCGCCAAAGTAATGAGGAATGGCACCGGTCATAGCCATACAGAGGGAACTCTTGCCACTGCCGCTTTCGCCGGTAATGACAAGGAAATCTCCCTTATGCACAGCCAGGCTCACATCGTCGAGGACCGGCGTCGTCTGTTTGTTGTAAGTGTAAGACAGATGTTCAATGGAAATAAGTCCCGGGACAGACGGCTTCAAATCATACTGGCTATGATCCGAAGTGACGCTCTGTTCTTCCAGGGAATCGAGAATTCCCCGCGATACAAAGAGGCGAAGAGCCGGAAAATACATAAGCGGTGTTACTACAGCATTGAGTGCACCGACGATAACAACCAGCGGCAGCATGCCCGTAAAATAAACATTATTTGGCAGGCCTAAGGCAAATTTCAAAATCGTGACGAAAGCACCGCCACTCATACAGGTAGCCGCGAAGCCCGTCAGGACAGGCAGGCACGAATGGCCGCGGAATTTCAGGAAAGCGAGATTTTTAACCAGAAAAGCACAAGTCAGAGCTCCTATGGGTTCACTGATGAGATTGCCATAAGGAAAGCCTGATTTAGAGGTAAGGACGTTGATCAGTGCTGCTACCAGGCCAATGCCCAGAGCCTGCCGATAGGTCGGTTTGGTCAGGCAGATAGCCACACAGTACGTTGCAATGGTCCAGTTTGGCGTGACACCGCCAACGCTTGGCGATACGAGATGCAAGATAGTACCAATAGCCAGCATCAGCGTCGTAATGGTAATCCAGCGGAATTGTCCACCCTGACGGTGATGAAATTCTAATGTGCTGATATCTTCAATATGTTTCATTTCCCGTTCCCCCTCAGACTATGCCAAAAATACGCATATACACGACAAGTACACTCACTCCCACGAATAAAGCCATAACGGCATAGTCACAGCCGGCTGGCCGTACATTTACCATAAAGCTATGTTCATTATTGCCAAACCCCCGTAATTCCAAGCTCAGCGCCATCGTTTCTGAACGCCCCAGGGATTTAAGCATCAACGGCTGAATGACACCCATGTAATGAATGCATTTCTTAAAGACATTACCTTTTGTTGAAAGCCCCCGGCAGGCCTGTGCCTCCTGAACCGTTTTGCTTTCGGCAATGAAATCGGGGACAAACCGCAGTGCTGCTGTAAACATGAACGCATATTCATATGGAATATGGATTTGTTTGACCAGCGCCGCTGTCAAATCCTGCAGCCGCGTTGTCGTGAGAAGGATGATAAATACGATGGTCATCGCCAGCATCCGAAGTCCCGTAACGTAAGCCGATTCGAGAGAACCGCCTCCCAGAAGTTGTACCACTGCCAGGAAAACAGCAAAGACAGCCAGGCTCATGGCAGCCTTAAAGTTGCGAGCTATATTGCCGGTAAAGCCCAAAAGGACTAGTTCGATGACGACCAGGGCTGCCAGAGGGCCTGGCGTGTGCAACACGAGAGCCCAGAACGAAAAAGCAACAGTGCCTAATAATTTTGTTACTGGTACAAAATGTTTCATCTTATTTCCCTCCCAGACGCTGCAGCATGGCTGCCGTAAATTCATCAACGGACTTGCAATATGGAAGTCCCGCTACAGCCTGAGACAACGTCACGGCATCAGGCCGGTTCAATCCTAATTCATACAAGTCTTCTCTTTTCGTAAACAAATCCTGTGGTGTCCCGTCAAAGGCTTTCGTATGATGTCCGATAACGATGACCCGCTGACAGTATTCGGCAAATATATCCATATCGTGGCTGATGATAAGAATGGTAAGTCCATCCCGATGAAGCCGGGACAAAAGTGCCATGAGCGATTTTTTATCGGCACTGTCCTGGCCACTCGTCGGTTCATCGAGGATAAGGTACTGTGTGTGCATGGCAATGGCCGACGCAATGGCAACGCGTTGTTTTTCTCCCCGGTTAAGATTGGGTGGATAAGCTTCCGCCAGAGATTCCAGCCCTGTAGCCTGCAGCGCCTCTGTAACAGCCGATGCAACCTCTTCACGGCTGCGGCCCAGCTGTTCCGGTCCATAAGCTACTTCCTGCCGCACAGTCGGTCGGAACATCTGCCGTTCCGGCCGCTGGAATACATATCCGATATAGGGACTGCGGGCTGCCGCTTCTTCATCGTTGATTCTTTTCCCATCGAGGAAAATATCTCCCGATACGGGTTTTTCAAGACCCATGAGCAAGCGGGTTACCGTCGTCTTCCCACAGCCGTTGCGGCCGCCCAGGCCGATAAATTCACCGGTACCAATCGTCAGGTTCATATGTTCCAATACAGGTGTACCGTCTGTGTAGTGGAACGTCACATCTCTCATTTCCAGCATTCCTGTTCATCCTCTCTTAAACAATAAAAAAACCTTTCATCCCTCTAAAGGGACGAAAGGTCTGATTCTTCCGCGGTACCACCCACATTGGCTTTAAAGCCCATCTCACTATGTACGGCCCTCAAAAAGAGCGATACACGTTTCTTTGATAGCGGTGGAACTACACCGTCGAACCCTACTTGGTCACCGTTCAGGCCGCATCTCCCGAATCCATTCCCTGTACGGACCGGCGCCGAACTCTCACTGCCATCGGCTCGCTGTAGCTGTCGCTGTACACGTACTCGTTTCGTTCATCGACAATACTATGTAGATTACTTGTAATTATACGGCTTTTTTTCTTAAAGTCAAGAGAAATCAGCCAATCTTTTTTCTTCCTTGACAAATTCTGCAATCATGGTAAAATAACTTCAACAATTTCATTACGTACTGTCTTATGACGGTATATACATTTATCCAGAGTGGCGGAGGGACGGGCCCTATGAAACCCGGCAACCGATAATACGGTGCCAATTCCTGCGGAAGAAATTCCGGGAGATAAAGAAAATCACTGTACTCTTTCTCTTTCGGGAAAGAGTCTTTTTTATGCCCTCTGGAGGCTTTAGATTACAGGAGGGATAGTATGAAACAATGGAAAGTCTGGATAACCGCTGCTGCCATCGCTATAGGAGCTGCAGCTGTTCTCATGACCGGCTGCGGAGGACAGAAACCGGCCGGTGGCCGGGAAGTATCTCAGAATGTCAAAATTACTATCGGTGCATCACCGGTACCACATGGGGAAATCCTGAAAGAAATCAAGCCCATGCTCATCACTGAAGGAGTAGACCTGAATATTATCGAATTTACAGATTATGTCAAACCCAATCTGGCCTTGCAGGATAAAGAACTAGACGCCAATTTCTATCAGCATGAACCCTATATGGAAAAATTCAACAGTGAACACGGTACGGACTTGGTTGCCTTGTGCAAGGTCCACGTCGAACCAATGGGCATCTATTCCCATAAGCTCAAGGAACTGGCCCAGCTTGGACAAAATGCCAAAGTCGCCATCCCCAATGATCCTACAAACGGTGGCCGTGCACTTCTCGTACTCCAGACAGCCGGCCTGATCAGCCTGAAGAACGGAGGCAGTATCGCATCTACCGTGCAGGATGTTGAAAAAAATGACAAAAACCTCCAGTTCATCGAACTCGATGCCGCCCAGATTCCCCGTTCCCTGGATGATGTAGATATCGCACTTATCAACACCAATTACGCTCTCGAAGCCGGACTCAATCCGCTCCAGGATGCCTTATTCACCGAATCCAAGGATTCGCCTTATGCCAACGTTCTGGTCGTACGCCGCGGTGATGAAAATCGTCCGGAAATCCAGAAACTGGCAAAAGCACTGCAATCACCGGAAGTAAAGAAATTTATTGAAGAAAAATATAACGGAGCTATTATTCCCAGCTTCTGATAACACTATTTCATGACGAGGGGTATGTAGATGAAAACTTGTGATTTATTTTCTAAGAAAACTGTTTTTTCCTTTGAAGTCTTTCCGCCCAAAAAAGAAATTCCCGTTGAAACGGTCTATCCGACGCTGGAAAAACTGAGCGGTCTCCATCCGGATTTTATCAGCGTCACCTGCGGTGCCGGCGGCAAAGGAGGAAATCTCACCGTAGAAGTCGCTTCCAAAATCAAAAGCCTGAACTGCGAAACGGCGGCCCATCTGCCCTGCATCAACCTGGACAAAGATGAAGTACTGGATACATTGCAGAAATTACGGGAACACCGTATCGAAAATATTCTGGCCCTGCGCGGAGATAAAACGCCCGGCATCGAACCAAAATGCGTATTTCCCCATGCCAGTGACCTCATCGCCTTCATCCGTCAACAGACAGGTGATGAATTCAATATCATCGGCGCATGCTATCCCGAAGGCCATCCCAATTCTAAAACACTGGCAGAAGACATAGACCATCTGAAGATCAAAGTCGATGCCGGTGCCAGCGAACTCATCACCCAGCTTTTCTTCGATAATCACGATTTTTACAACTTCCTCGACAAATCGACCCAGGCTGGAATCCGCGTTCCTATCGAAGCGGGTATCATGCCCGTAACCAACAAGAAACAAATAGAACGGATGGTCACTCTTTGCGGAGCTACTCTTCCACTGAAATTCCAGAAGATCCTGACCCGGTATGGTCATGACAATATCGCCCTGCGCGATGCCGGAATCGCCTATGCCATCGATCAAATTGTAGATCTCCTGGCCAACGGCGTAGACGGCATCCACATCTACACCATGAACAATCCATACGTGGCCACCCGCATTGCCAACGCTATCCGCACACTGCTGTAGCACTCATAAGACAAACACCGGATTGCATTGACTTGTATTTTTGCCATTTCTTCCGTATAATAGATGTATATAATAAAATTCATTCTCATATACGAGATGTGGAGGGGATATACATGGGATTCTTCAGTAACCTTTTCGGTTCCAGTCAGGAAGGAAAAGAAAAATATATCTATATCAGCGGCATGATGTGCGACCATTGCGCGGCCCACGTAAAAGAAGCGTTGGAAGCCGTACCTGGCGTCGTGAAAGCCAAAGTCAGCCTTATGGATAAACGGGCTACCGTCCATGTAACCGATGAGGCGGATGAAAAAGCCATGTTTAAAGCCGTCGTCAATGCCGGCTATTCCGTAGACAAGATTACCGATACAAAAGAATAAAAAGCGTCGTCACTACCATTCTGATGCATGTGTACTTACGATGCCGCACACAAAGGACCAGGACCTGTCGTTTGACAGGCCCTGGTCCTTTTATAGTATATTCTATGTTACTTTTACAGTTGTTTCTGCTATGGCAGGTTATTTAGCAGTTTTTTCTGCTTTGAGCTGTTCAATTTCTTTCTGCTGAGCCGCTAACTGATCCTGTAACTGACCAACAACTTTGTACAGTTCTTCCGCATCGGGCGAAGTGGTCTTTGTCTTAGCCGAGGACGGGCCAATCTTAAAGCTCAGTCCAAAGGTATACGCATTGTCAGAATCACCCATAGTGCTGGCAGCACTGAACATAACATTTTCGTTCGGGCGATAGAATGCGCCGAGAGCAACGCTGTTTTCTCCTTTAAACGAACCGGAAGCAACAGCAAAGTTGAGTTTATTAGCCGGATCAAAGTCGAGAGGATGAAGACCAGCCAATGCAGCCGAACGAGCACCAACTTTATTGATATCCGTCTTCATAGAGCTGTAATCACTGAACAACTGATTGATATTAGCACTATTCTGACCTACTTGGGCATCCAGGGCATTCAGATTCTGGCCAACGCTATTATTGCTCTTGACATAGTTACCATCTTTCGTCGTGCCGATAGCCTGTGTATTGTTTGCAATCTGATTCTGCAGCGTCTGGTCTGCTGCTGCACGGGTCTGGGCTTCCTGCAAATCTACGGCACTCAGTGCATTAAATCCATCAGCTACGTTCTTGTTAATCGTGTTGACAGAGCTTACCAGATTGTCATTGACCTGTTTGATGACTTTATCCTGTGCGGCATCAGCGCCCTTGCGTTCAGCTCGTTCCTGTGCAACGGCCTGATCACGGGCAGTAGCTTCTGCATCGATATTATCTTGCAGCGTCTGGTCAGCAGCTGCACGCTCCTTCGTTTCAGTACCAATGGCTTTCTGGTTAGTGGCAACCGCATTATCCAAAGCAGTCAGATTCTGACCTACCGTGTTATCGGCACTGACGATGTTGCCCTGGCCGGCCTCTGTCGTTCCATCTTTGAAGCCTTTTTCTACACTGACAGCCTTATTGACTTTTTTATCTGTACCAACTACCAGTTTGCCATCTTTATCAACATGGAGCGCCGTATCTACTTTGGCTTTTTCTAAGTCTGCTTGGTCAGCTTTCTTTGCAAGAGCTTCATCAGTTTCTTGTTTATTGGCTGCAATTGCAGTATCTAAAGCTGTCAGATTCTGGCCTACCGTGTTATCGGCACTGATGATGTTGCCCTGGCCGGCTTCTGTCGTTCCATCTTTGAAGCCTTTTTCTACACTGACAGCCTTATTGACTTTTTTATCTGTACCAACTACCAGTTTGCCATCTTTATCAACATGGAGCGCCGTATCTACTTTGGCATTACCTACTTTCGTTTTAAGAGCATCAAAATCCGTTTTGTTGGCCTTAGCATCTAAAGCTGCTTTGTCTGCTTTCCCTACAACAGCTGCATCTAGTGCATTCAAATTAGCACCTACGGTGCTATCAGACTTAACAATATTTCCACCTGTTGTCGTTCCATCTATAATCCCTTTAGTTACATTCACCGGATTCATAATAGGTTTAGTTCCTATATTAGTAGAAACTTTTAAAGTCGTCCCATCAAGAACAACCGGATTTTCTGCACCTACTACAGAAATACCAACAACAGTGGCACCCATCAAGCCTGCTAAAATAGCTGTCGTCAATTTTTTCCCTGATAAATTCATGATTCTCTCCTCCTGTTACATGAAATACACTTATGAATTTTTATTTCACGAACTAATTTTCCTTGTTCCTGACCGGCATGTCAGGTTACCCAAGGAAAGGAGCAGAGAATATAAAACAGGCAGCATGCTGTAATAGCTGTATCTTTTTTTATATTTATCGTAATGATTTCTTATATTAATAGAAAATAGTGTCGAACAAATACCCCCCCCGGTATATTCGAGGCGCAAAAATTTTCTTCTTTTCATATATTGTATTGCACATCATCGGCACAAATATACACTGGTCAGGAGCCATATTGCCACCTCCTTCCTATAAAATAATAAACAAAAAAAACAAATCTTTTTGCTTGACCCTATTGTATCAAATTTACATATATTTGTCACGAAATGGATATATTATTATCCTATTGATGTAATGTGCTATCTTTTCCATGTCAATTTTGTTTTAAAATATATGCAAATATTCATTAGCATCGTATACGTAAGCAATAATTTTGACACTGTAGACAAAAAGTCTGCCGCACCTGGCATGCGACAGACTTTTATTTTATAATACACAGCAACATTCCTGTTCTATTCTTTTAATACATATCCATACGCACGGATGCGGTCACCTTCGTGTTCCAGGTATACGCCCTGGATTTCCAGGGCAAAGCCGGGCAATTCATTCAGGCTTTCTTCCAATGCCTTGAAATATTGGACAGCCGTATGGGACCAGCGTTCACCTGGTACGACGCAAAGGACGCCCGGCGGATATGGCAGCGCTCCTTCCAGAGCAATGCGGCCTTCGATTTCATCGAGAGGCACCAGTTCCCGTTCACCCCGGATAAAGGCATAATGAGCTTCCTGGGGACGCATGACGTATTCCGGGAAAAATTCTTTGCGAAATAGTTTTTTCTGCAAATCCTTAACATTCCGGTCTTTGAAGAAGTCGTGCATTTCCTGACAAAGCTGCCGCAGCGTATATCCCGTATAGCGGCCGGGGTACTTATTGTATACGCCCAGCAGGACTTCCTGCATAGGGACGTTGTTATCCACAAACCGTTCAAAGCGGACAAGCTGGCTCGTGAGAAAACGGAGTTTATTCTTATTTTCTGCCGGCGTCAGCAAAAACAGGATAGAATTGAGATCGCATTTTTCCGGAATGACTCCATTTCCCCGTAGATACGTAGCCAGAATATTGGCATGGATACCGAAGTTTTCATACTCTCCCGTTTCGGCATCGATTCCCGGCGTCGTCAGCAGCAGTTTACAGGGATCGACGCGATACTGATTGGGACCATACCCTTCAAAGGCATGCCATCTGGCACCGGGTTCAAAAGTGAAGTAATCAATATCATCGGCCATAGCTTCCGTATTTCCCTTCTGCCACGGCCGGTCATGCACTACAGGTGCCACAAAGGGACGGATATAGTGACAGCGGCGAAGAATATCTTTGCGGGCTTCTATTCCCATTTTTACACAGTCCCGCCACATCTTGCGCCCGGCGTCACCGGCATGGATTTTGGCATTGACATCGAGAGTAGCAAAGAGCGGATAAAACGGGCTCGTCGTCGCCTGAGCCATGAATGCGTTATTAATAGTCTTGTGATTCACATAGCGCGGCTGGTCGTGAATATGACTATCCTTTTTGTGAATCTGTGACGTTTGGGAAAAGCCAGCCTGTTGTTTGTGTACGGACTGGACGACAAAGATGCCCGGGTCGTCTTTTCCCAGGTCCAGGAGCAGCGGGCTGCTATCTTTGAGCATGGGAATGAATTGTTCATATCCGGCCCAGGCTGAATCAAAGAGGATGTAATCACAGAGATGACCAATGCGGTCTACTACGTAGCGGGCATTATACAGAGTCCCATCATACGTATCCAGCTGAATGACTGCCAGACGGAACGGGCGGGGCTGCTTCGCCTTTTCCGGGTCCCGTTCAGCAGCAAGCTGCCGCAGATACGTTTCATCAAAGCAATGAGCATCAATGCCGCCAATAAACCCATAGGGATTGCGGGCCGTTTCCAGGTATACCGGCGTAGCTCCGGCCTGTATGAGCGCCCCGATGGCTACTGATTTATGATTATTCCGGTCATAGAGTACCAGGTCACCCGGCGTAAGAAGCGCATTAGTCACGACACGATTGGATGCCGATGACCCATTGAGGACGAAGTAGGTCTTGTCTGCATGAAAGACCTTGGCAGCAAAATCCTGTGAATCGAGAGCCGGCCCCTCATGAATGAGCAGATCCCCCAGAGTAACGTCGGCATTACAGATGTCTGACTGAAAAATATGAGAACCAAAGAAATCGTACAGATACCGACCTGCCGGATGCTTCTTGAAAAAGGCGCCATCCTGATGGCCCGGGCAGTCGAATGGGTTGTTCTTTTCGCTGACGTATTCGACAAGCTCCCCGAAAAACGGAGGTAATACAGTCTGTTCATAATTACTGGCCAGACGTTCCGCCGTTTCAATGCAACGGCTCTTATTGACCATTTCTTCCGAAAGGACCATGTCTACCTTATCCAGATAATGAGACGGCAGCTTTTCTCCACTTGGCATGATGACCATGATAGGGATGCCAAACCCGGTAGCATCGATGGTATCAATGTAGTCATAGTCCTGATCTGATAAGACGGCGACAGCCACATCGGTAAAATCCGTCTGTTCTACAGGCACGATTTCCCGGTCGCTGTCCACAAAATAATACTGCACGTCAAAACTGTACGCAATCTTTAAATGTTTCATATGTTTTCTCTCCTATCCTCTTCCTTTCAATTTGATAGCCCTATTTTAGTCTTAATATATAAGAATAACAAGACTTGACAGGTAATTTAATAAGATATATTCATTCCTATTGTGCCGTAAGCTGTCGAAGTGTCTGATAGAGGACTTCGGCCCCCTGTTGGATATACCTGTAATCGGTCCATTCTTCCGGCACATGGCTTCTTCCATCCCGGCTGGGTACGAAAATCATAGCAGTCGGCATCAAATGATTGAAAACCATTGTGTCATGACCGGCTCCAGAACACATGCGTTTGTATGGAATATGAAGCATCTGTGTCTGAGTTTCCAGAAGGTTCTGCAAAGACTGATCCATTTCGACAGGATCGGCATGTAACCGCTCTTCTATAGCATAGGAAAGGCCGGGATTCTGTTTCTTACTCGTTTCCAATGAGGCCTTTACAGCCTTCATGACCGTTTCAATACTATTCATGTTCCGGCTCCGGCAATCAATGGAAAACACCGTCTTATCCGGGATAATATTACCTGCCCCGGGATGAGTCTGGATTATTCCGGTGGTAAAGACCGTACCGTCTCCCAATGTCAACGCTGTATCAGCGCCGGCCGATACAGCGTTTGCCATAGCTAATACAGTATCAGCCCGCATTGTCATCGGTGTGGCACCTGCATGGTTAGAAATTCCTTTAATAGTAACAAAATAATATTTCAATCCTACAATTGCTTCAACGATTCCCAGTTCAAGATGTTCCCGGTCAAGGACAGGCCCTTGTTCGATATGCAATTCTAAAAAAGCAGCCCAGTCTCCTGTATGTATCGTCTCACTGGCAATTTTTTCAGGATTCTTACCATAGGCCGTAAGGACCTCTGCAATCGATTGCCCCTGAGCATTGCGGAAACGATGAATTTCATCGTCATAAAGTTGCCCGCACATAGCCCGGCTTCCAAACAGGCCAGAGCCAAACTGAGGTCCTTCTTCTTCCGGAATAGCTATACAGCAAAAAGGCCGGCGGGGCCGGATTCCTGCATCGTGAAAAGCCCTCGCCGCTTCCAGTGCGGTACAGATGCCTGCAATCCCATCGAAATTGCCTCCTTCTGGCACAGAATCGAGGTGGCTGCCTGAAACAACAGGGGCGAGTTCCGGTTGTTCTCCCTGCAAGGTCCCTAATATGGCACCTACGGCATTTTCCCGTACGGTAAGTCCGGCTTTTTTCATTTCTTCTGCGATATAATCAGCAGCTTGCCGGAATGCCGGTGTATAGGAAAAACGGTTACAGCCCCGTCCTTTCTTCGACTGAAACTGGGCAATCGTCGTTATATCTTTCTTTATTCGTTCTGCTTTTGTTATCATAGAAACTTTCCTTTCTTTATATACTATGACATATCATAGCATGAACAGCATAAAAACAAAAGCTGCCATGAGAGCCCGTTTATCGGGGATTGGGTTCTGTTTCTCACAGCAGCTTCTGTTTTAGATTGTATCAGCCATCAATGACGGCTTTAATTTTTTCTATACCCTTCTGCAGTACGTCCATGGGGATATTCAGCGGAGGCAGCAGGCGCAGGAGTCCATTGGCTGTCAGGACCAGGACGCCGGCATCGACGCATCCGTTGACGACTTCCATAAGATCTTTTTTCAGTTTGACGCCCAGCATGAGACCCAAGCCGGATACCCATTCTACATTCTGGCAGCTTTCCAGTTCTTTTTTGATATATTCGCCTTTTTTACGGACATCGGCCATGAGGTCATCATCGAGACGGTCAATAATGGAAATGGCTCCGGCAGCACAGATAGGATTACCGCCAAAAGTCGAGCCGTGGGTATGATCCGTCAGGGCGTGCTGACAGGAGTCAGCAAACATCGTCACGGCAAATGGCAGCCCGCCACCGATGGCCTTGGCCGTCGTTACAATATCTGGCTGTATGCCATATCTCATATAAGCATAGAGGGCGCCCGTACGGCCGTTACCTGTCTGCACTTCATCGATAATGAGCAGGATGTCATGAGCTTTGGCATAATCCGCAACCTGATGGACGAAATCCGGATTCAGCGGATGGACACCGCCTTCACCTTGTACCAGTTCCATCATGATGGCACAGGTCTTATTTTCTTCAGCCAGTTTTTTGACCGATTCGAAATTATCCGGTTCGGCATAGACAAATCCCGGCAGGAAGGGACCGAAGTCCTGATGGAGTGAATCCTGACCGCAGGCAGTAAGAGTAGCCATTGTCCGGCCGTGGAAGCTATTTTTCAGAGTAATGATAGTATAGCGGCCATCGCCATATTTATCGTGGGAATATTTACGGGCTGCTTTAATGGCGCATTCATTTGTTTCAGCACCGGAATTGGAGAAAAAGACTTTCTTCATGCCTGTTTTTTCGCAGATTTTTTTTGCCAGGACAATCTGTGGTTCTGTATAGAAAACGTTGGACATATGACTGAGTTTGCCCAGCTGATTGATGACAGCCTTCTGCCATACGTCATCGCAAACGCCAAACACGTTGACGGCAATGCCGGCACTGAGGTCGATATATTCCTTGCCATTGACATCGTATACCAGAGAGCCTTTGCCATGATCGAGAACGGCATCGAGGCGGTTATATACATTAACGATATATTCTTTATCTAATTTTTCAAATTCTTTCTTTTCTGTTTCTACAGACATATTTATTTCCTCCTTTAAAACAACCCTGTATACATATAGCAGATGCCCGGATACGTATAGTAATTCCAATGGCTGCTGAAACAACAGTCATCGAGGCATTATTGTTTAACAAACATAGTTCCCAGCCCTTCTTCGGTCAGCATTTCGATGAGAATAGCGTGAGGTACTGTACCATTGATGATGAATACCCGCTTTACACCACAGTCGATAGCGTCAGTACAGCATTTGACTTTGGGGATCATGCCACCGGCAATGATTCCTTCGTCAGTAAGCTTCTGCACCTCCTGCATAGTCAGGCTATGGAACAAGGTGGACGGATCTTCAGGATTGCGGAGCACACCGTCGATATTGGTCAGGGAAATCATGCACTCTGCCTGGAGAGCACCGGCAATTTCAGCCGCCGCCGTATCGGCATTGATATTATAGGAAACGCCTTTGCCATCGGTTCCAATAGACGAAATGACGGGAATGTATCCATTGGCCAGACTGTCATGGATGAGTTCCGGATTGATATGAGTGATTTCCCCGACCAGTCCCAGTTCATCACTTTGTTTTTTTACCTGGATCATATCGTCGTCGATACCGCACAGACCAATGGCTTTGCCTCCCAATGATCCCAGGAGATTGACCAGATCCTTATTGACCTGACCAGCCAGTACCATCTGAACGATTTTCATCGTCGCTTCATCGGTTACACGCAGACCATTCAGGAATTTCGATTCCAGCCCCACCTGATTGAGCATATCCTTGATATGCGGTCCGCCGCCGTGGACCAGGACAACTTTGACACCAATGAGGTGCAAAAGCACAATATCTGCCAGTACGGCTTTGCGGAGTTCTTCATTAATCATCGCATTGCCGCCATATTTGACGACTACGACTTTGCCGTAATACTCCCGGATATAAGGAAGGGCATCGCGCAAAATGCGTGCCTTCTGGGCATTGCTCACTTCCTGTATGTCGTGATCCATAAAAGTTGTCGTTGTCATAACTGTACGATTCTCCTTAATCTCCCAGATTCAGACCCGTTTTCGGATCTATGCCAAGCATAATATTCATATTCTCGATAGCGGCTCCCGATGCACCCTTCCCCAGATTGTCAAAAATGGAAGTAAGGAGAATCCGCTGATCATTTCCTGTGACGAAAATTTCCATGTCATCGCGGCCGCTCATGTCATTGGCCGCCAGAAAACCACCTTTATCTTCCCCCAGGGGGCGTACATGGATAAAGTCACAGCCATCATAATGGGCCGCCAATGTCTCCCATACATCCTGTATGCCCGGCGCGCCCTTCAGCAGTTTCGTAAAGACCGGGACGGTCACTTCCATGCCACTGTAATAATCATCTACAATCGGCGAAAACATCGGTTTATCCGCCAGATGACAGATGGTAACAATTTCTGGCAGATGTTTATGCGTCTGTCCCAGTCCGTACTGGCGGGGTGACAGGAGGTCTGTCGTCTTTTCTCCTTCATAGGCAGCTATCATCTTTTTGCCACCACCACTGTACCCCGTAAGGGAAAAAGCGGTAACGGGATAGTCAGCAGGCATCATCCCGGCAGCGGTCAAAGGCTGGACAAGGGAAATGACGCCACTGGCATGACAGCCGGGGTTGCCGACACGACTGCTATGAGCGATCTTTCCGCTCTGTTCCTTTGATAATTCAGGGAATCCATAGACCCATCCCGGTGCAATGCGGTGAGCTGTAGACGTATCGATGATTTTGACACCGGTTCCTTCAGCCAGACCGACCGCTTCGACGGCCGCTGCGTCAGGCAGGCAGAGAAATGCAATATCTGCCGCTTTCATATATTTTTTTACTTCATCCGGATTTTTTCGCAATTCTTCAGAAATCTGTAATAATTCAATATCCTGACGTGCTGCCAGCCGTTCATGGATGCGCAGTCCTGTCGTACCTGAATGACCGTCAATAAATACTTTTGTTTTCATGGTGCCACTCCTTAGATGCCGTATGTGCAGCTTAATTAATTTTAATGAATATTTATTGAATTTTTATTCATTATAGTTAATGTCATACCATTTGTCAAGAAAAAAGTACCGTATGACCCAAAATCTGTATCTTTCCCCTGTCATCCGGCTATATTCTGATAGTCTTTCATTGCCTGCATCAGCTGCGTACGTTATAATATCGTCAAAAGAGAAAAATCTGCTGCATTAGGAGGAATATATATTATGGTAAAAATTGGCAACGTGCCTCTCGATAACGGCATGCCGAAAATTTGTGTTCCCATTGTCGGCCGTTCCCTGGACGAACTCGTCCAGGAATGCCGCTATCTAAAGGATAAGATATATGATGTCATCGAATTGCGCATCGACTTTCTAAAGGATGTCCTGTCCCTGGATGCCGTCGGCCAGGCCCTGACAGTCGTCCGGCAGGAATTACCGGACGAAGCCATCCTGTTCACGTTCCGCACGAAAGAAGAAGGCGGCGAAACGGACGTTCCCGAAAGCTACTACTTCTCTCTCCTGGACTATACTATCAAAAGCGGTACCATCGATGCTGTGGACATTGAATACTTCCGTGACCGCGAGGACATCAAAAAGACTTTGACAGTTGCCAAAGAATATGGCATCACGGTCATCATGAGCAGCCACGATTTTCATAAGACGCCATCCTTCGACGAAATCACAGGCCGTCTCATCGGCATGAAAAAGCTGGGAGCTGATGTTGCAAAACTGGCCTGCATGCCCAAATCAGCGAAGGACGTATTGACTCTCTTATCGGCGACGGAAGCTATCAAATCCCAGTATCCTGATGAACCGCTCATCACCATGTCTATGGGACGCCTCGGTGCTATCAGCCGCATCAGCGGAGAATGTTTCGGATCTTCTCTGACCTTTGGTTCAGCCAAAAAGGCCTCTGCCCCGGGCCAGCTGGAAGTAACGACACTGCACCAGATTTTACAGGCGCTCCATGGCTGAATCACACTGCTCATTTTCTTTTTCCCAGCATACGACAAAAACCGGCTGCCGCATGAAGCAATTTCTGCTCCACACGGCAGTCGGTTTTTATATTACGGGATATTTTCAATCAGTGTTTCAAATTCGTCGAGGACCGATTCCATAGGCTTATCGTTGCGGATACAGTAATCGGCAGCCTCCCGGTACAGACCGATGCGTTCTTCATAGAGATCATACACTTTTTGCCTGCCATCTTTCAAGAGGGGCCGTACGGAGACATCAACATCGCTGACGATATCTTCGGGAGAACGATCCAGGAAAAAGACCGTACCCGTTTTCTTGAATATAGAGATATTTTCCGGCCGTTTAATGACGCCTCCCCCACAGGCGACGACAATCCCTTCTTTAGACGCCAGAAACCGGCTGGCCCGGACTTCGGCATCGCGGAAACAGTCTTCACTGATGGCAAAGAGTTCCGGAATGGATTTTCCTTCCTGCCAGACAATGACATCATCGGCATCATAAAAGGGGCGGTTCAGCCGGATGGCAAGAGCTTTTCCCAACGTACTTTTCCCACAGCCGGGCATGCCAATAATGATAATATTCCGTTTATCATTCATAGAGGTGCTCCATTTCCTTAGCAATCTGTTCAACTATGGATGAAGCAATTTTCTGCCCCGTCCATAGTTCTTCTGCCCCCACTGCCTGAGCCACGAGCATGTACATGCCGTTCCGTGTCCGGGCACCATGGCGGCGTGCCGTTTTCAAAAGTTCTGTATCTTTGGGATTATAAATGAGATCTACGACAGCCGGAAAGGCCGCAATGCATGCTTCAGAAACAGGGCATCCGTCCATGCGGGGAAACATGCCTACAGGCGTGCAGTTGACCAGTACATCCCCGCCGCGAGACATTTCAAGCGATTGGTAATCTATCTCCGATGCTCCGATTTTCTTCGTGAATGCATCAAATTCTATCTTGGAATGAGGCTGGCGGGAAACAATTGTAATCGACCTGGCGTTCTTGTCTGCCAGATATTGGATGATGGCTCTGGCGGCTCCTCCGGTCCCCAGGACGACGCAGTCCTGTCCGGCAACTCCGATACCAGCCTGTTCCAGAGACCTGCCAAATCCGTCATAATCGGTATTATATCCGAATGCTCCTTCATCGGTGAAATGAATCGTATTGACGGCCCCGATGATCCGTGCTTCCCGGGATATATCCGTCAGATAGGGCATGACATCCCTTTTATAGGGAATGGTAACATTACAGCCTGTATATCCATCCTGTGCCAGGCGTTTTAAATTTTCTGCCAGACTGTCCGGGGGCATTTCCAGTACATCATAGGTTCCGGACACACCCATGGCCTGAAAAATTTTTTCATGAATAGCCGGAGAAGCCGTGTGCCCCAGTTTTTTTCCTATTAGTCCTGCTTTCATCGAATATTGCCCCCTTTGTCAGATGGATAATTCCCAAGGATTTTAAAATAATTACAATGTTCTTCCAGATTGTGCAGTACGATAGCTGTTGCTGGATTCCGTATATTACCCATGACATCAATATGGAAAAAATACTCGAACGGACGCCCCTTGATAGGCCGCGATTCCAGATGAGTCATATTCATGGCATTATAGAAGAAATGGCCTAACACATGATACAGCGCACCGGGCTTGTGTTTGGTCGTCAATACCAGCGTAATCTTGTCCATATCATCGCTTTCTTCCATTTCTGCAGAAATAATGAAAAACCGGGTATAGTTCATGGTGTTGTCGTTGATATGGCGGGCCAGTATGGTAAGCCCGTACATATCGGCCGATATGGTATTGGCAATGGCTCCGATGTGGACATCGCCCGTCTTATGCACCATTTCGGCACTCTGGGACGTACTGAAATAGGGATGAAGCAGCCAGTCTTCATGTCCTTTCAGGAAATCCCGGCACTGGGCAATGCCCTGGGGATGGGAATAGACTTCGTGTATATCGGCCAGAGTCGCTCCGGGCACTCCCAGCAGATTATGTTCGATACGCACGTACTTTTCTCCGGCAATGTGGCAATCATAGCGGTGAATCAGATCGTACACATCAGTAATACCGCCCGTTGAGGAATTTTCAATGGGCAGGACCCCGTAACGCACCTGTCGCCGCGCCACGGCCTGGACGACATCTTCAAACTGTGAGGCATACTGAGGTTCTATATCTTTCCCGTCAAAATAGGACATCATCGCTTCATACGTATAAGACCCGGGCAAGCCAAAACAAGCGATGGCCATTGGCTTCGTCTTAGTCATGAGCGCCACCTGTCTTCCTGCTGCCGAGGAAAATATCCAGTATGGTCCAGGCCGTGGCCGCTTCTACGACAGGTACGGCCCGTTGGACAATGCAGGGATCATGTCTCCCTTTAATGACCAGTTTACAATCCGCCTGTGTATCCGTATCGATGGTATCCTGTTCTTTCGAAATGGATGCCGTCGGCTTGATGACCAGGTGGAAATTGACCGGCATCCCATTAGTGATACCGCCATTGATTCCCCCATTGTGATTGGTGCGCGTCCTGATCACTGTCCCGTCATAATAAAAGGAGTCATTGATTTCAGAGCCATGATGCGATGCCATGTCAAATCCATCACCAAAGGCTACCCCTTTGACGGCAGGAATAGAGAAAAACATATGAGACAGCCGGCTTTCGACCGAATCGAAGAACGGATCACCCAGGCCTGCCGGCAGTCCCAATATCTGCCCTTCTATCAAGCCACCTACCGAATCGAGCTGGCTTTTGGCTGTCAGGATTTCTTGTTCCATCAAAGCCGCCTTAGTTCCATCAAGGACAGGCAGCGTCTGCTGTTTCAATTGCTGAAACAGGGATGGCGACTCACCGCAGGGAGCAAAATGGCGGTCAGCAACCTGTCCGATGCGCAGGATATGGGCCCCTATGCAGATACTTTCCCTGGCCAGGATTTGGGAAGCTATGGCACCGGCAAAGACGAGTGGTGCTGTAATACGGCCGGAAAAATGACCGCCCCCGCGGTAATCATTGTATCCGTCATACCGTACCTTACCGCTGTAATCGGCATGACCGGGCCGCATCATATGGCGCAGCTGGTCATAATCCCGACTGTGCTGATCATTATTGCGTATCAGGACACACAGCGGTGTTCCTGTCGTGTGGTCGTTGAAATAACCGCTTTCGATTTCAAAGGCATCGGCTTCCTGTCGTGCCGTAGACATAGCATTCCTTCCGGGAGCACGACGGGCCATTTCCTGCCGTACGGCATCCCAGTCGATAGAAATACCGGCAGGAAGTCCGTCCAGGACGGCCCCGATGGCCTTTCCATGAGATTCTCCAAAAATTGTCAGTCCTGCATGATATCCAAAGGTATTATTCATCACTGCCAGCCTCCTCTGTATATGTTCCGCCCATAGCCGCCACATCCTGCCAGAACCGGGGATAGGATTTCCTGACGCATTCTGCCCCATCGATCTGTACCGGCCCTTCAGCAATCTGGGAAGCCACTGCCAGAGACATAGCAATGCGATGATCGTTCCAGGCCTGTACGCATCCACCATGAACCTGGCCGGTACCTTCAATGATGAGGCCGTCTGGTTCTTCTGTTATCCTGCCGCCTAATTTATTCAATTCTTCTGCCATGGCGTGGAGCCGGTCACATTCCTTGAGGCGGACACGGGCGGCATTGACGATATGAGTCGTGCCGCTGGCAGCCGTCGCCAAAACCGTCAGCACCGGGACCAGATCCGGGCAGTCGCCGGCATCAATCGTCGTCCCTTTTAAAGCAGACGGACTGGCCATGAGGCCGTCTGGTTCTTCTGTTATCCTGCCACCCATGCGGCGGATAATATCGACGATGACTTCATCTCCCTGGGCGCTGTGGCGGCGGAGGCCGGTCAGTTTCACATCATGGCCCAGACAGCCTGCGGCCAGCCAGAATGCAGCCTGGGAATAATCTCCTTCTACCTCGTACCGGCCCGGCTGGTACGACTGACCGCCAGCAATCTGATACACACCTGGTTTTTCTTCTTCAACCTGCACGCCATGGCGGGCCATCGTATCCAGGGTAAGGCCGACATAACTGGCTGATTCCAGTGTCGTCGAGCTATAGAGAGCCGAATCTCCCGTAAGGAGTGGCAGTGTCAGGAGCAGCCCTGTAAAGAACTGGGAACTGACATTGCCCGGCAGAGTATACGCGCCGGGAGAGAGTGTCCCCGTCACCGTCAGAGGAAGACCGCCGTCGTCAGCTGTCTGATAGGCAATATGGCGGGACTGGAAGATAGCATAATATGGCTGGAGAGGCCGTGAAACAAGGCGTCCCCGGCCCGTGTACGTGACAGTGCGGCCGGTCAAAAGTCCCAGCGGGATAAGGAAACGCAGTGTCGAACCCGATTCACCACAATCAACCGTCACAGGATTGCGATCCTGGCGGATACCGCCTTGTATTCGATAGGAAACGCGGCCTGGCAGTGTATCGGAAATTTCTTCTATTTGAGCACCAAAATGGCGGAGAACCCGGCAAGTCGCTTCGATATCTTCCGATGGGGAAATATGTTCGACCACGCTTTCTCCTTCTGCCAGAGCGGCACAGATAAGATCGCGGTGTCCCAGGCTTTTCGATGATGGGACGGCCAGTACGCCCCCGAACGGATGGGGTGTCATGCAGATATTCATGATGGTGTGCCTCCTGTGATATAAGTCGAAAGATCAGCCAGTTCCACTGGCAGCAGCCGGCAGGAACCAATCCGATTGAGAATGATGAGTGTCATATGAGAACCGCGTTTTTTCTTATCATGTCCGATATAAGGTAACAAGTCGTCAGCCGATGCGTCCACCGTATACGGAAGGTGATATCGTTTCAGGATGTCCACCAGACGTCGGGCCGTCCCCGCTTCGGTCAGTCCCAGTGCCTCAGTCCGTGCCGTGAGAAGAGCCATTCCTATGGCAACGCCTTCCCCATGAGTATAGTGACCAAACCCATACAAGCGTTCAATCGCATGCCCGATTGTATGGCCGAAATTCAGGATCATTCGTTCCCCCATATCATACACATCGTGTTCCACCACATCCGCCTTAATCCGGCAGCAAGTTTCTATAATTTCATCCCAATGAGAAGTAATGCTATGTTCATCCAGTGTTTCCATAAGGGAAAACAGGCCCGCATCACGGATACAACCGTATTTGATGACTTCTCCCAATCCATCGCGGACAAACCGTTCCGGCAGTGTCTGCAATAAATCCGGGTCAATTAATACGGCTTTAGGCTGATAAAAAGCACCGGCCTGATTCTTGCCGCTCGGCAGATCAATCGCCACTTTACCACCGACACTGCTGTCCACCTGGGCGATGATAGAGGTAGCAATCTGAACAAACGGCACGCCCCGCAGGAACGTAGCTGCCGCAAAACCTCCCAGATCTCCGACGACGCCGCCACCGAAGGTAATAATCATATCCGACCGGGTAATACCCAGGTCCGACAGCTTCTGATAGATGTCTAACAGCTGATTGGCATTTTTGTACGCTTCTCCTGCGGGAATGACAATGCATCCGGTCCGGAATCCTGCCTGCTGCAGGCTCTGTTCCAGGCGTTTACCATAGAGTGGTTCCAATGTGCTGTCCGTAATGATGGCAACTGTTTCTGCTTTTGTCAGACTGCGGATATAGTTGCCGGCCCGGTCGAGAAGGCCATTTTCAATATAGATTTCATACGAATCGTTTCCTAATTCAACGTGGATTTGTTTCATGAACTAATTCCCTTCTCCGCAAAGCGGCCTGCTGTAAAAATTGGGTCATGCCCTTGGTATCCTCATCAGAAAGCAGTTCGGCAAACGCTTTCAACGATGCACTGAACCGGTCAATTTCTTTCAAAAGGTTATCCTTATTAGAAAGGAACAGTTTGGTCCAGAGCGGGGCATTAATATCTGCAACGCGTGTCCCGTCACGGAAACTGCCGGCAACAAAATACCGCGTCATCGTATCCATCGATTCACTATTTATGAGAGATATGGCCAAAACATGGGGCAGACTGCTCGTATAAGCAATAAGTTTATCGTGTTCTGCTGCTCCTACGCGTACCACGTGGGCACAGCCAAGGGCACGTGCCATCCGTTCAATCACATCGACATGTTCCGGCTTATTGCCTTCCATAGGTACGAGTATATAATTGGCGCCATCAAAAATTTCAGCCCGGGACATGCCATAGCCACTGCCTTCCCTTCCTGCCATTGGATGTCCCGGGACAAAATCCAGATCATTCCGGAGCAGTGACCTGATCCGGTCAGCCGAATCCCCTTTGATGCCAGCGACATCTGTCAGCAGAGCCCCTTGTTTAAAATCCTGACGGTGCTGTCCAATAAACGCCATCATAGCATCTGCAGCCATGCAGAAAATAACTATATCGGCCTCCCCCAGAAGCTGACTGCCATCATTCGATGCTTCATCAATGGAACCATCGGCCAGTGCCTCTGCCAGAGCCGCCTGATTAACGTCAATCCCAATGATAGACCTGACATGTAATTTTCGTAATCCCTTGGCATACGAACCGCCAATAAGTCCCAGCCCGACAATCGCGATGACATAATCCGTAAAAAAACCACTGTCTGTACTTTCCATTGCGTTCCCCCCAAAATATTCGCTGCCTGATAGCTGTTGGCAACGTTTCCTCTTTAGTATACTAAATGACGTACGCTAGAAAAAGAGGTTCCTCTGATTTTCTTTTATACCGTACGGTCTGCAACAGGAATCAGATAGCATACCACAAAAAAAACAGGCTCCCATGAGCCTGCCTTATGCTGCATCCGCCGCTGCCGTCTTATACAGTGATATTTTCCCACTGATTCAAACAACCCATGTCTTTGTCTCGTCTATGCATTTATCACAGCAAAAATAGCCAGTGCCCAAATACAGGTAGGCCTGGCTGTTTCTAAAGCTATATGCAACTGCCGTGAAAGACATAGCGTTATTCATGGTACGGCTCCTTGCAGAACTGAAATTTAAAATAAGATAAACATATACTATACCGAAATTGTTTCCTTGTCAAGGACTTTTGTATACCATCACCAGCTCGGCGGAATGGCCGTTGTGACGACGCGGAATGTATAGCCCTGGCTCTTGAGCAGTTTAATGAGTCCCGGCAAAGCTTCTACCGTCGCCTGATGGCCACTGGCATCATGCATGAGAATGACCAGGTGGCTGTGGAGATATGGCCGCAATGCCAGCTGCTTCTTAATATTTTCTATTTCTTTTCCAGCTGTTTTACCCGTCCCATCGGCATCTCCCGTCAGGGCATTCCAGCCTACTTCGATATACCCTTCCTGGTTGAGAGCCTGCCAGAACGCCTTGGTAAAATGTCCCGATGTGCCACCCGGCGCACGGCTGATAATAGGACGCACGTGGATGACATCATAAATCAGACCGGCCGTCTGATTGACTTCATCCATATAGGCTTTAGGCGACGCATACAGTTTCTTATAATCATGGCTGTAGGAATGGATGCCGATGGCATTGCCCGATTCATAAATAGCCTTCACGACGTCGGGATACCGTTCTACATTATTACCGGTCAGAAAAAACGTAGCATGAATCTGTTCGTCTTTCAGGATTTTCAGTATTTTTGTCGTATTTTCTTTATTCGGCCCATCATCAAAGGTTAGATAGGCCACATGATCCCCATAATAATAATCCCTGGTCGTACCGTATGTCAGAGGAAGACCTTTGTCCTTACGCTGCTGTACCGTATAATGATCATACACAGGCAGGTCATTATCGACAGCTGGCAGAGTAAAATCATCTCCCACAAATGCCACATCGGGGTGAGATATGGCAGCAGCCTGTTGTACCTCCGGTGCTATATGTCCGTGATGATTATACAAAAACCATCCACTACCTGCTAACACACATATGGCCAATAAACCAGTTATTATTCTTCCCTTCACGTTCTCTACTCCTTACCTTTTGATTCCATTCCTTACCTTTTAACAGATTTCATCGTCAGGCTGTTCTGACGGCTGAATCCTTTCCACGCTTTTTTAATCAATATGCGCATCATATCTATAGTCAGCTCCCGGCGTTCCTGCTCAGAACAAGGGCCGAAATTTTCAAAATCCAGTTCTTCGCTGACCATGTGAGCCACATTTTCTCTGGCCTGCAGTCCTTTGGCAGACAATTCCTCACTAGCCTTTTCTGCAATAGCTGCTGCACCGGGACGACCGCCGACGACAATCCGCCACTGATCTTCTCCCATAGTGACAGCGCCAGTCAGATATGGCTGCTGGCCCGTCTCACTTCTGTAGGCCATATACGCGGTATAGACGAACTCCCGGGCAATCACGATTTCTGTGATTAATTCCCCCATAGGAGGACACGAAAGATAATCCCGCAATTCCATACGCCCTTTGTCTTCCAGGACCACATCGACAGTCAGGGACAAGAGAATAGGAAGCAGCATGGAAAAAGGCTGTTTGGAAGCAATCAGGCCACCCAGCGTTGCCCTCTGTTTCAGTTCCCGGTCCGGTACCTCTCTCAAAGATGCACATATGGCCCCTCCTGCCAGGCCCTTCAACAGTGGCGATTTCTCTATTTCTGCCATCGTCGTCATCGCGCCGACAGCGATTTCTTCTCCTTCGTCCCGGATATAGGAAAGCCCGGTATGATCCAATTCGATGGCCAGTTTATAATGAGTATCTTTACGTTTCAACTCCTGCGCACCGGCTACAAGAACTGACGATGCGACAGTCCGGTAAGCACTATACGCTTCAGCCGATGTATGGGGAGCAATGACACTATCACTCGATACCACTTGGCGCACCTCCTTTCACAACAGTTTTATTCTATTACTTTAATAGTCCTTGTGCAACATGACTGCGATGCAAATCCAAAAGAAACGACTCATGAGTACAATCCAGGATCCGCTCAATCAGTGCATCCGGCCCCAGCCTATCATAGGCTTCCAGTTCATCGGCATACAACAGGACTGGCATTAGTAATTGGATAATTATGCCATCGTCCAAAGTCAGTTCTCCCAATTCACCATCAAACTGTACCATAAGGACTCCACAAAGATCACTTTCCGTAGTGAATGGTTCGTTTGACTCTGAATTGGGAAGGATGAACCCGTAAGACATCCACAGATGATGAGCATGCGGAAATTTAGCCAGATCACGGATCATCCGAAGCGGCCAGGCAGCCTGTTCCCCCATAGAAAGAATTCGGTCATGGGCAAACGGCCAGTCAGATGGCAGCATCAGACACAGTTCACTATATGATTCCCGCACTTCGCTACTTTCCGTTCCTTCGGGATAGGTCATCGGTGTGGCACTCATCCCCAGAGTATGAATAACATAAAACGGCTCTTCTGTCGTAGGATATAAAACCTCTATATCAACAGGCAGCGGAACCGGTTCCGTATCAGCCAGGACCGTCCGTTTCCGGTTGGGAAACAACGTATGGAAGTATTGTTCCACTGCTCCGGTATATTCACGATGCAATACGGGCACCGGTTTCATTACCAGATCATTCATAGAAAAAAAATGTGTGATTTTAGGAATCGGACAACGGTCCATCGGTATCACTCCCTTATGTTCTATCTTACTATAACATAGACCGGCCATTTGTTGAACCCATCAGACGCCCTTTCCTTTTTTAGTCAGGTCTCTAATGCCGGTTTATATGGGAAAACAGATATCCGGAAGACTGCATTATCTGTACCGGTAAGTATATGCTATATATACATTATATGATGTGATATGATGTACAGATATTCATCATATCACATATACCATCTATATCGCATTACGCATTTTGTCCTTATATAGCAAACAAATATAGTCTATTTATAATACATTACAAATTATCATTTATAAAATAATATTAAGGCATGATACAGCCGTTCATTTATTTTTTAATATAAATTAAATTTTTTCATTATATTTTATTTGCATTTATTTATATTTTTAGTATTTTCCTGAAAATGTTATAATTTATTTTCACATTATGGTATTTGCAAACGAAAAAAAAAGTGTTATGATAAGGCCGTAGAGAGAAGTTCGGGGTAAACTAATTTTTCAAATGAGGTGAAGCTTTATGAACAAGTATCTTGCATCTGTAATCGAAAACGTCAAAACGAAACACGCTAATGAACCGGAATTTGTCCAGACCGTAGAAGAAGTATTCTCGTCCCTGGATCCTGTCGTAGAACGTCATCCGGAATACGAAAAATACGATCTCCTGAATCGCATGGTCGAACCGGAACGGATGTTTACATTCCGCGTTGTCTGGGAAGATGATAACGGTAAAATCCATACCAATACAGGTTATCGCTGCCAGTTCAACGGCGCAATCGGGCCATATAAAGGTGGTCTCCGTTTCCAGAAAAACGTATATCCCGGTATCATTAAATTCCTCGGTTTCGAACAGATTTTCAAGAACTCTCTGACGGGTCTTCCTATCGGTGGCGCCAAAGGTGGCGCAGACTTTGATCCCGATGGCAAATCCGATGCAGAAATTATGCGTTTCTGCCAGAGCTTCATGCAGGCCCTTTATCGTTACATCGGTCCGGACATCGACGTACCGGCTGGTGATATGGGCGTTGGCGGCCGTGAAATCGGTTACCTCTTCGGCGAATATCGTCGTCTGAAAGGCTGCTTCGAAAACGGCGTACTGACCGGGAAAGGCTTCAGCTATGGTGGATCCCGTATTCGTCCGGAAGCGACAGGCTATGGTGCTGTATACTATCTGGAAAATGTCCTCAAACACGATGGCGAAGACATTAAAGGCAAAACGATTGCCGCCGCTGGTTTTGGTAATGTTTGCTGGGGTATCTGCAAGAAAGCTGCCCAGCTCGGTGCCAAAGTTGTTACCCTCTCTGGTCCGGACGGATATATCTATGATCCTGATGGCGTCGTAACTGAAGAAAAGATCAATTACCTCCTCGAAATGCGTGCTTCCGGTCGCAACCGCGTCCAGGACTATGCTGATAAATTTGGCGTAGAATTCCATCCGGGTGAAAAACCGTGGGGCGTCAAAGTTGATATCGTTATGCCGTCGGCTATGCAGAACGACGTACATATGGAAGAAGCAAAACAAATCGTCGCTAATGGTATCCGGTACTACATCGAAGTTGCCAACATGCCGACTACTAACGACGCATTGAAATATTTGATGGAACAGCCGAACATGGTCGTTGCTCCGTCCAAAGCCGTAAACGCCGGTGGCGTTGCTACGTCCGCTCTGGAAATGAGCCAGAACAGCGAACGACTCGTATGGACTGCAGAAGAAGTCGATGCCCGTCTCCATGAAATCATGAACACGATTTATCAGAATTCTGTAGACGCAGCAGAACGCAACGGTTTCGGATATAATCTCGTAGCAGGTGCTAATATCGCCGGTTTCGAACGTGTAGCCGATGCTATGCTCCAGCAGGGTGTATTCTAAATCTACAACTCCATAACTCATGTACTATCAGGAGGCTGTCTAAAAGACAGCCTCTTTTTCATGCCGCTGCGATGCCGATGTGAGCGAGGTCATATCATACGTTATCCGGCAAAAGAACGCGCAACGCAAAAAAAGGAGACTGCATACGGGCTTCAGCCCCATGCAATCTCCTTCATTTTCTATACAGCAGTTCACGTGCGCTTCATCATTCACCACGCCGTTCGATGATAATCCCCTGCCGATATGCCTGGAGCAGGGCCTTCAAGTCATCAATCATCTGCAACAATTTTTTGCCATTGTCCGTATCACCAATCATGACCCGTTTAGGTTCCAGTTCTACCTGAGTCGATTCGGACCCCATATCGGCATTGGTCCGCAATACTTCCTCTACATCCGTAAAGGGATAATGAGCCTTGATGCGGATTCCGTGGGAATTAAAAATCAATGTATACCCAGCAATCCCTGTCGAATTCTGATAGGCTTTACAGAAGCCCCCATCAATGCAAAGTTCCTTGCCTTCGGCCCGGATCGGACTTTCCCCTTTTTTCACTTTTACCGGCGTATGTCCGTTGATAATATGTCCCTGCGGCGAATCAATCCCGAACTCATGAAGAATCTTGATGCATTCGTCTTTATCCCGGTTCAAGCGGAAATAGGCATTTTCTGGTTCTTTCCACGTATCTTTATCGGCAATGTAACTGCGTTCAAAGGTCTTTACAATACGCCCGGACACAGGAGAATCGGGGCCGCCCCACATATACCACATATAATCCAAGCTGTCCGTATCCCTCTTGGTATAGGCGCGCCGTGCCATATGATCGGCATGATCCATAAAAGCCCGGCCCTTATACCCATGTCCATCGAAATAAATTTCTTTAAAGCTGCCATCATCGTTGAGCGGCAGGCTGCCATGGAATAATAAATTATTATTATAGCACCGGTACATAGAACCATGGCTGTACAGGAACTGGATATGCCGCTGGAGCCGTTCGCTCTGCAAAAATTCCGTCTGTAATTCAGCCATAATAAGATGTTCTTCCGGAGACAGGGTATAGGGATCCTGAGGATTGAATGTCGGGAAATCCTTCGTAGTCAGTTCATATGTCCCGGAATCCAGCGTAATGGTCCCTGTTTCCAGATTGATTTTATGAAACAGCAGACGGTCATCCATATTATATTCCGGATGACGAAAAATAACCTGCCCTTCCAGTTTGGATAAGATGACATTGATTGCCTTAACCATCGGTTCGATGCCATCATCTTTGGTATACATCTTCAAGGCAAACAAGGCCAGCGGGCGCAGGCTGATGCCATACCCGCTTTCCAGGATTTCCAAATTATGATATCGGATATTATTGCGCAAAACATTGGCAATACAGGCAGCACTGCCGGCGGCAGCTCCCATCCAAAGAATGTCATGATTTCCCCACTGGATATCCATGGAATGATGATGCATGAGATTATCCATGATTTTATCTGCATGGGGCCCCCTGTCATAAATATCGCCGATAATATGCAGATGATCCACAGCCAGCCGTTTAATCAAAGCCGTCAACGCATAAATAAAGGAACGGGTGCTCCCCGTTTCCAGAATCGTGTCGAGGATTTTGGAATGATAGACGTGACGGTTTTTATCTTCATCGGGCTGGGCATGAAGCAATTCATCGATGACGAACCGGAAAACCGGCGGCATCGCTTTACGTACTTTGGAACGGGTATACTTGGACGAAAGCAATTTCGCCAGACGGATCAGATGATGGAGCGTCTTACGGGCCCATTTGTCCGTTACCAGCTTTTTGCGGTTCATAAGATCCAGTTTTTCTTTTGGATAATAAATGAGTGTCAGCAGGTCATCCCGTTCTTCCTGACTCATGGAATTGGAAAAGAGCATTTCCACTTTTTCCCGGATAACACCGGAACAATTATTCAATATATGATAAAACGCTTCATATTCACCATGGAGGTCGCTCATGAAATGTTCCGTTCCCTTTGGCAGATTCACGATAGCCTGCAAATTGATGATTTCTGTAAACGTCGCTTCCTGGGTCGGGTATTCTTTAGCCAGGAGTTCCAGATATTTGATATATTCATCGGAATATCCAGCATAATTTTCCATTTATCGTATCTCCCCATTCTTCGGCCGTGCCGATCATGATATACAAAGTCTTTATTTATATTGTACACGAAAACCGACATAAAAATCTAGGGATGTACAGAGGATGCACAAAACCCTCACAAGACAGACTGGAAAAATCTGACTTGTGAGGGTGTTATACTATTTCATACTCCCTGTTTCCAGGTAGCGCTGCTGCCATGACAGGGCCTCTTTCAGGAGCTGTGGTTCATGCTGGCTGCCTGTTACGGCAATAGCCCGGTCCAGATAATCTGTGAGCTGGTCTCTGTAATCCGGGTGGGCACAGTTGGCTATGATAGTCCGTGCCCGTTCGACAGGAGAAAGACCGCGCAGGTCTGCAATACCCTGCTCTGTACAGAGCACATCCACATCGTGCTCCGTGTGATCCACATGGGAGCACATGGGAACTACGGAACTGATGGCACCGTTTTTTGCCGTCGAACTGGTAAAGAAAATCGTCAGATATCCCGCCCGGGCAAAGTCCCCGGAACCGCCAATTCCATTCATGAGACGACTGCCACAGATATGTGTCGAATTGACCTGACCATAGATATCAAACTCGATGGCCGTATTCATGGCAATAGCTCCGATGCGGCGGATTACTTCGGGATTATTGGAAATTTCCTGGGGCCGGATGACGATTTTTTTCTTATATTCATCAATATGTTCATAGAAATGCTTCAGCCCTTCCGGGGATGCCGAAATGGAAGCTGTCGATACGGCATCGACTTTCCCGGCATCGATGAGGGTAAACATCCCGTCCTGGAGCACTTCCGTAAAGATAGACAAATGTTCGAAATCACTTTTTGCCAGCCCCTGAATGACCGCATTAGCCACCGATCCGACACCGGACTGGAGTGGCAGAAGATGTTCCGGCAGCCGGCCTTTTGCTACTTCATCCTTAAAAAACTGCACGATGAGATTTCCCATCTTCCGGCCGTTTTCATCGACAGGTTTAAACGACCGGGGAGCATCGGGAATATCACAGGGAACAATAGCAACGATTTTATCCCAGCCACAGGTAATATACGGCTTGCCAATACGGTCTCCTGTATGGACGATGGGAATGGGTTCACGGAATGGCGGATTGGGAACATCGTATACGTCATGCATTCCTTCCAGACTGAGCGGCTGTGTCACATTGATTTCAACGACGACTTTCTGACACACGTCAATCATAGCCGGTGTCGTCCCTACGGACGTAGTAGGGATGAGATTCCCTGCTTCTGTAATAGCTGCCGCTTCCACCACGACGATATCGGGGTGCTTCATGAACCCTTCCCTTAGCAGCTGGGCAAATACGCTGACGTGATAATCGGCATAAGCCACACTGCCATCATTGATTTCGCGGCGCAGATCTTTATTCGTATGATAGGAAAACCGGCGGGAAACGCCATGTACCCGTGCCAGGGCCCCATCAATTTCATCACCGATGGATGCCCCGGCATAGAGCGTAATCTGAAAATGTTCCCGTTCTATCCGCTTCGCCAGAGCCAGCGGTACGGCTTTGGGATACCCGGCCGGTGTAAACCCCGACACGGCCACAATATCATCAGGATGAATCAGCTTCGCCGCTTCTTCGGCCGTTGTAACTCTCGAGATGTATGCTTTATTTCGTATACGATCTGAAATGTCAATCATTGCAATCCCTCATTTCCTGCATTCGATTCTATTCCTCATCATGCATAAATTAATAACATATTCCGTATGTATTTCATATATTAGTATAACACTATTCATAGCATTCTGGTACATACAGATTTCACTGCCAGAAGGATCCGGATGAACTGTTTATAAAGATTTCACGCAGAACTATTATACAAGCTGACGATAAAAAAAGCGGGGCTATCTCACAAAGCACGGTGTCTTCGTGAGATAGCCCCGTTCGTAAAGGCAAAACCTCTTGTCCGTCTTTCTTTCAACGGCTTGCTGTATTATTTTTCCGCCGCATCAAATTCTTCCTTCATCGCCTTGCACAAGTCTTCATGTTCCGCCAGACGCAATACGGTTGCCCCGATGATTTCTGCACCGCGGATGATGACCGGTTCAATGGCCTTGTTTTTGACCATATCGGCGATTTCTTTGGAATGGTCCGGATAGAACGTATCCCCCATGGCCAGATGGACGTGGAGCACCGGGCATTGATGGCTGACGTTGGCAATATCCGAGCTGCCACCGCAGTCAGGTTCTACAAAGGGCACATCCATATCCCGGAGCACGCCGCGCACGACTTCCGTCGCCGTTTCATTCCATACAAGGTCATCATATTTATACCCCAGCTGGGATACATCAAAGGTCGTTTCCGTAGCAATGGCCGCACCTTCAAAGCAATGCATCAGGCGCTGAACCACTTCGTCGAGATAGGTCCGGGTAGAATGGCGGACGCAGCATTCCACTTCAGCATAGTCTGGAATAATATTAGAAGCCGTCCCGCCATTGACGATGTACGTACCAATCCGCGTATCAGGCTTTACATGCTGGCGCATCATATCGATAGCATGGAGGGCCAGCATGGCCCCGTTCAGTGCATTCCGGCCTTTCCACGGATGGGCTGCCGCATGGGCCGTCTGTCCATGAAACCGGATGCGATAATCATCGAGGGCCAGAAAGCGGGAATTGGGCGTCGTCTGACACGACGACATATGGACCATTATGGCAAGATCGTAGTCCTTGAAAATCCCCTGCTGGCACATGGGAATTTTGCCACCCCGCAGTTCTTCATCCGGCGTGCCGATGACATCGACAGAGACGGGCAGATTCGTCATGGCATGAAACGCAGCTCCGGCCAGAAAACTGATAGCACCGCCAGCCGAATGACCGCAGCCATGACCGATATCGGGAAGAGCATCGTATTCAGCCAGGACGGCTACCCGCAAAACCGGCGATTCCGCATGGCAGGCAACCGCCTTATAGGCTGTGGCCTGTCCGCTGAACCGTTCCGTCACATCCATGCCAGCATCCCGGCAGGCCGCTATGTGACGGGCACAGGCATGATATTCTTCCCCGGATAACTCGGGATCATTGGCAATCGCATAATTCAATTCAAAGGCAGCAGGAGCATACTGCTGCACCTTCTTAGAAAATTCATCATAGAGAGACATGGCTTACTCCTTTTATTTCATCGTTTCAACTAAAAAGGACGGCATCTGCACTGGGACAGCCGTCCTTTTACTATTATATAATTCTTTATCTCAACCGACAATAGCCATATACAGGGGAATGACCACCAATCCAAGAGCAATAGACAGGAAACTGATTTCGGTGGCATATTGCACATCAGCACCGACGGATTTCGCCACGACGGTCATTTGCGTCATAGCCGGCATACTGGCCTGCATGGTAAATACCTTGGCCGACATATCCGTGATAGGGATAAATGGCAGCAGCACCAGCACACAGCAGGGACAGACGAGGAACCGGCCACATAAAGCGCCGATGATATCCCGGTCCCAATGAATGTCTTTCCAGGAAATGAGGCTCATTTCAATGCCAATGACAATCAGGGACAACGGAGTTGCCATGTTTCCGACATATTGGAAACTCATGACCAGAAAATCAGGCAGCTTCACGTCGAGCATAACCAGAACGAGGCCGATGAGAAAGCCCTCCAGCGGCGGTGAAAAAACCTTTTTAATTGTCTGCACAGAAAAGAGCGGCATATGCTTTCCACCTGTACTATCATTGACAATATGATACACCGCCAGTGTCCAGAACATGGTCGTATTAGCCATATAATAAAGCATGACCGATGGTACACTTTTAGGACCAAACAAGGCCAGGTTGACAGGCAGGCCGATAAAAATCGTATTGGCAATAAAAAAGCAGGTAATGAATATCCCCTGCCGGTCCTTGCGGATATGCAGGACTGCCGCCGCAAGCCGGCCTACAAAGTAGGCCAGGAAAATAGAAGTAAAAGGCAGTACCAGGTCCGGCGCAATCTGTACCAATGAATCATGCGTAAAATCCCGGACCATGTTGACTACCATATAAAAGGGCAGCGCCACTTTCATGACAATCTTCGTCAAAAGAGCGCTTGTACTGCTATCAAACCATCCCTTACGGGACAAAATAAAGCCGATAGAAATAATAAAAATAACTTCAAAAATACCCTGCAGGCCATGTATAGCCCCTTCCATACCAACACTTCCTCACTTATCTATAATCGGGGCATATCAGAGATGATATAATTCCGGCCGGCGGTCACGGAAAACATTAATGCTTTGACGGATGCCTTCGATGACAGACAAATCGACATCACTGGTGATAATCTGCTCCCGTCCATCTGCCTGGGAAAGGACCTTGCCCCAGGGATCGATAATCATGGAACCGCCACAGAACTGATACTCTCCGGCCTGGCCACAGCTGTTGACAGCTACGACGAACATCTGATTTTCAATAGCCCGTGCCTGATTCAGAATCTGCCAGTGTCCCAGCCGTGGATTGGGCCAGGCCGCCGGTACAAAGAGAATCTGTGCGCCAGCCAGGGCTGCCATGCGCACCCATTCACCGAACCGTACATCATAGCAGATAATCGACGCCATTTTCACGCCATCTAATTCAAAAATATTCAGATGGTTTCCTGCCGTAAAGACCGTATCTTCTTTTCCTGGTGTAAACAGATGAACCTTATCATACTCTCCAACTACCTCACCTGTCTTATCTACGACAAAAGTCGAATTATACAGCTTTCCCTGTTTTTTATTGGCAACAGAACCGCCAACAATATGGACATGATACCGTTTTGCCGCATCAGAAAGAAAAGCCTTTGTTCTCTTTCCCTCTTCATCAGCCAGATCATATACGTTTAGCGGATAAAACGATGTATTCCAAAGCTCGGACAATACGACGATATCGGCCTCTGCAGCTGCCGCCGCTTCCATGGCCTGATCGGCTATATGATAATTGGCATCTACATCGCCATAACAAATAGCTGCCTGTACCGCTGCTATCTTCATAGACTCACCCCCATTAATACAAAAAATGCAAACCCGCATATTTATTATATAAGAGGCTGTCAGGCAATGCAACGGCTGATAAAAACTCAAAAATAAGAAGTCTGTAATAGAGCAGAAAAATTTCTCATTTCTATTATAACCTTCTTAATAATTAACTGTTAGACACAATATTCATAAGTGTATTATAAGATTTATTAACTTGATTTTGTATAGTGTCAAGGCCGGGTTCAATTTGACAGTAGAAGCTTTAAGGTCCTAATAAAAATGGACTTAAAATCTTTTATCAATGTGAATTTTAAATATTTAAACTCTCCCAAATTTAAAATAACCTATGATTTTTAATATGTAGATATGTATTTTTCAGGAAAGACTGCTAATCATCATTGATAAGGTATTCCACGCTACAGAAGAATCTATCTGTTGCAGAAGATTTTATAAACAAAATCCCAAAGTATATTCGTAATGCACTACAAAAACTTACGATCTGGATATTTTTCCAATCAAAAGGTAATACCTATATTTTTTTATAGGTATTAGAAGTTTTATATCACGTAGTTACTGGTACAATTTGTTTTCTCGTATAAACGTTAGCACCCGGACGGGCAATAACCGACTTACATCTTTATGGCTACGTACAGCATTACGAATCTGCGTAGACGATATGGGAATCGTTTTCCATGTACTTAATGTGTACTGCAAACCGTTTTGGCGTAGTCCTTGCAATTGTTCGCTTACTCGAACAAAGGCATCATCTGTTCTAGGCACAAATATAAATTCACATATATCTTTTAAGACATCAATCGCCTTCCACCTGGATAGGTGATAAATAATATCCGAACCTGCAATAAAATAAAATCTCACATCTTTTTCATCACAACAATGCATAAAATGTTCTATCGTTTTAGCAGTATACGGAATTGTACTGCCTTTATAATCAACCTCATATTTTGATACATATATAGGAAGATTGTCTGGCAAAGACATCTCTAACATTTGACACCGCATTTCGCCCTTTAATTTATTCTTCTTTGAGTGAATTTCTTTATCTGCAGTCGGCAAAAACACACCCATATCTAATTGATACGATTTTATAGCATTTTCCATCGTTTGAATGTGTCCATTATGAACAGGATCAAAAGCTCCCCCCATAATTCCGATTCTCTTCTTCCCCTGAAAATCTTTATCCTCACAAAACATCGATTTGTATCCTCCTTCAATATAATTTAAAAATAATAGGAATAAAATAGCAAAATATTCCCCCAATAGCAATTAAAATAAAAAACCACTTAAAAGTTGCTCGTAAAATACGATTATCTAACCCAGGCTGCTGTACTGCCGATGCTCCTAATGAAATCATCTGTGGGCTAATTATCTTTCCTACACCCCCACCAAATAGATTACCTGCTGCCAGCCATGCTTCGGATATTCCAAGGGCCTCTGCGGTAGCAGTCTGTAGATTTCCAAATAATGCAGAAGAGGTTGTAGCACTCCCTGTTACGAAAGATCCCAACCCCCCAATTAAAGGGGATACAAATGGATAAAAACCTCCGGTTGCAACAACCATAAACATAGCTATAGTCCGGATCATTCCACTATAATTCATAATAATGGCAACAGCCATGACAGAGCATATCGTTACAATCATACTCCAATTTTTATAAATAGCTTTAAAAAAGACTGAAATCTGTTCCTTGATGCTCATTCCTTGGATAAGTCCACCAATAATAGCGGAAATCATTATAACATCAGCACTATTTGTTAACCAATTAATAGTAATGCTCGATGGATTGATGCCGTTATAAATTGTAAATACTGATTTTACAGACACTAACATATTATGAATAAACGGAAAAAGCCGGGATGTCACGGTCAGCAAGACAAACATGATGATAAATGGACTCCATGCCCGTATCCCCTGGTACAAAGTAAAGGCATTTTTTTCAGTCTTATCCATTTTTTCCTCGACATAAAAAAGTTTAACAAAAAGAATGGTAAAGACCATAGCGCTGATAGAACCAGCTACATCTGGAAGTTCTGGTCCTACAAAATAAGCAATACAAAAAGCTGGAACAGTAAAAGCCAATGAAGAAATAGTTGTAATGACAAACATATTTCTTATAGATTTCCACCCATCCCCACAAATATAAATCATGACATATGGTGTAAGAAATAATGGCAATAATTCTATTATAATTACATTCGATGATAAGATATCTGCACTAATACCAGTTACCTGTGATGTGACCAATGTAGTAACTCCGACCGAACCAAAGGCAGTAGTCATAGTTGTCATAATCAATAAAGAACCAACAATACGAACTGGATTCATTCCAATACTAACCAAAATTCCCGCCGGGACTATGACTGATGTACCAAAACCAGCGACGCCTTCCAAAAAATTACCAAATCCAAAACCAATAATTAGCAAAAGAATCAATTTGTCATCAGTAATATGCAATAACATCTTTTTTATATTTTCCAGTTCACCCGTTTGCTCTGTTAATTTAAATGTAAAGAGTGCCGCAAAAATAACTGTAAGAATAGGCCAGATTCCATCAATAATCCCTTCAACAGTTGCTGTAGCTATATTACTGATAGATAACCCAAACCATAGAAAACCTGCTGTCGCAGATAAAATATAAGCAATGATACAGGAATACATACCACTAACTTTGAAAAAACCCAAAGCAATAACAAACCAAAAAATAGGTACTAATGCAATGATAAAATCCGCCATAGTATCATCCCTTCTACCTTCTTTTAGTATTAAAATATTTAGATAGATAGAATGGTGGAATAAAAATTTATTCCACCATTCTATAATGTAAATATTAAGATTTACATTGCTTACATAATTTTAATCAGTTGCAGAATTCTTTTTAAAATCCTGTCTTTCAACAATAAGAGAAACAACTACCCCAACTACTAAAGCCCAAAATGCACATCCAATGTGTAAAATAGAAATTCCTGATAAGCCCACACATAATGCTGCAAAAGAACCAATTTTAAATTTTCCAGAATAAAAAGCAGTCTTTAAAGAATCAATTAAAACATTAATCATTGCTAGCCCAGCCAATGTTCCAACTAACGTCGCCGGAATCAGATTAACAAAGCTAATCGCATAGGCAGCAAAAAGCCCAAAGATAGCAAAAGTAATGCCATTTACAACAGATGCAACATATCGGCCATCTTTTTCACCCGCTTCACTAGATGCACATATAGCAGTCATCGGTCCTGCAATATTAGCATTATGGGCACCAAAGATACCTGAAATGATTCCACCAATTCCTGAAGCAATGGTCATTACATTAGCAGGAACTTTATACCCGGCTCCTTTTAATACCCCCATTGCCTGTGCATTTTCTGCTCCCATAACTAATACTGCCAATGGGATGGAACAAGATAAAACCAGTTGGAAGTTAAATTCAGGAGCGACAATTCTCGGAGCGATAAAGGAAATATCCCCTATATTTCCACCAAATCTTCCTGTAAAATAAGCTAAAATAACTCCCACTATTAAAGCCGATAACACACCTGGTATTTTTTTAAAAAATACCGGCACTATAAGAAAAACAAGAAAACATACACCACAAACTAATGGATCAGCATTGATGCTTTTAACTACACCTATTCCAAATTTCATCATAGCACCAGCAACCATAGCCATAACGATTTCCAAAGGCAAAAAGTTCATAATTTTGCCAATCAAACCAGTTAAGCCGATTACCAGAACAATAACCCCCGCGATAATAAAGGCGCATGCGGCTTCATTAAATGAATACCCGGCTAATGCTGTTCCCATTAACGTGGCACCAGGAATAGAGTATGCCCCTGAAATCGGCATTTTATAATACGTCGCAAGGATAGTTCCTAACAACCCACCAAAAACATAAATACCAAAAACCCAGGTAACAATATCAGCCAAAGTGAAACCCGCTTCATGACCCGCAGCTATAACAATCAGGCATGGGCCTGTGCATCCAAAAATAGTAGATACGATACCAGATCCAATCGTTTGACTATTCAGATATTTTGAAATGTCTTTTATGCCCGATTTAAAGCCAGGGCCTTTTTCTATCAACTCCATAGTTATACCTCTCTTATTCACAACTTAGTCAAATCTATTTTCAATTATAATTAATAAAAAGGAATCACCTAAATTGGAATATATACGCCTCTTTGTAGGTGATTCCTTTTCTTTATACTATCATTTTAAAAGGCATTTATTCCGTCTTTAGTTTATCCAATACCGAAATATCTACGCCTCGCTGTCCAAACCACTTCGGCATCAATACTTCATCTACCTCTTTCGAGACTTTGGGAGCCCATTCAATCAAATCTTTTGCTAATGATTCAGAACAATTCAAGCCGCCCATTGCGCCATCAAAAATGATAACCTTATCCGTCCCAGTTACTCTATAAGCGAAATTCATAGCCTCTTCTGTAGTTTTCGAAACAACAGCATAGTCCATATAATGAATATTCATCGGTTCCATATCAAATAACTTAGCTTGTTCTTCTCCAACGACAATAGTTGGAATATGTGACGAGAAAAATGCTGATGGATATCCTGTCCATGCATAATTGTGAACACACATTTTAATGGCAGGATTTAAAGGTGGAATACCTTCAAGCAACGGCTTACCATCTTTGCCATAAAAGGCTTCCGTATACCACGTATAGGGGGGCAAAGGCGTACCTTCCATGTCATATAAATCCTTATTAGCCCCTGTAAAATTAGCATAAATTACGCCTGCGGAAAACACATATGGAACAGGACATGGAAAATCAAGTACAGCTATGCATTCTTTGATTTTTCCAAATAAAGTCATAATTTTACCATAGAGCTGACATCCAATAAACGTAGCACGGTCATTGATATTATAGAGATTATTATCTGCGTCAACTCCAATGACACCATGTGGTCCTACGGTCATAAAAGCCCCAAAAGCAAATTTCTTTTGTACAAATTCAGATTCAAAAATTGCACGAGCTGTAAAATTAGCTGCACGAGGGCCTAAATTCTGGTGATAGGTGGATCTGGATTCCAACCGGGCATAGGACATAGAAAATGGCTTGACCGCCTTATCGACCTGACGATGGAAATGTACTTCACGAACGTCTGTATGATGGACATGTACAATCCAGTCCGCATCATAAACGGCTTTAATACCATACAACGTACCAATTTCCGTTTCAATCGGAATACCTTCATCAACGGGGCAGACGCCTTTGGCTTTACCTTTGCCATAGTATTCATCGAGTCCATACCGTTTAATATATTCCTCTGTTTCACGGAAACGCATACCGACACCAGCACGAAGCCGGATATTATCTGTACCAGTTTTCTCATGAATAATATCTCGCACGGCTTTTAAAAGAAGTGCATATGGCTGCCCACCAAACAGGGTAAATCCATGATGCGAGGCTAATACATTGACACTGTCTGTGGATTTAATCATGGACATGTCAACTTTTCTTAAACTTTCTTTAGCCATTTCGTAAAATTTGTCTAGTGCGTCCGGTCCTCCCGGATATACGACATCCGGCAATTCAGGGAACAGTTCTGGTAATCGCAAGGAGCACATCCCAGGCATTTCTGCCACTCTTTTTTTTATCAGAGAAGGATCAATACCATACTGAGACGGCTTTGGTGCAATTGGCATAATCGGTTCATGAATGAATTGGGATTTTTCCATAATTATTTCCCTCCTTTAGCAATTTCATCCAGCAATACGCGGTCTTCATCAAAATAAAATCCCCGGCTATTATATTTGTTTTTTACATCTTCAGGCAAATCCCATGCTGTCGGAGTCAGGCCATACCACTGCCAGCCTTTGGGGTCTGGATGCAATTCGATTCCAGCAGCTGTCAACAAGCGAAGAATAGGCTGGATACACTCAATCGTGCATCCTGTCCTAATGCCTGTTGCCAATGAAATTTCATCAGGAGTCTTGCATCCATCCAAAATAGCTGCCGCTACTTCTTCAGCACGAACACCCACACAATAGCAAAGAACCTGTTCAGGATTAAAATGAGCTTTTAAACATAAATCTTTAATCTGTTGCGGATCAAATTTTGATACATCTATCCCTACGGTTTTAACTTCACTACGTTCGACCATTGTAATTGCGTAGAAAGGACACCGATCAGCACAATTTGCACATCCCATGCACTTCATCGGATCGGATGTTGCAATACGATTTTCTACATGAATAGCATATACCGGACAAACTTTTTCACATGTTTTACAACCTTTACATTTTTCCGGGTCAACCTGTGCCATAATGGTAACTTGTTTCATATTTTACACCTCTTTACATATTAAGAAATAATTTTATAAGTATTTACGCATTTCAAATTATTCAACAAATTTAACCGTTGCAGAGCCCATATTGGTAAAACTTGCAGTTACGCAGTCCCCAGCTTGTACAGGAATAGCTGCAGTAAAGGCACCTGCCATGACAAGACTACCTGCTTTTAATGGAATATGAAAATCAGCTAACATATTTGCCAGACATGCTACAGAAGCAACGGGATTCCCCCAAACTTCCGCTGCTGCACCACTATTAATCAGTTCTCCATTTTTTTCAAGAATCATACCCGTTGTCCGCATGTCAATATCTTCCAACCTTGAAAAATTACTGCCGCACATAATGCGTGCAGATGATCCATTATCAGCAATAGTATCTGGTAATTTTATTTTCCAATCTTTAATGCGGGAATCGACAATTTCAATCGATGGCATAATAAAATCAGTCGCTTCATACACATCAGCAATTGTAATTCCTGGTCCTTCTAACGTTTTATTAATATGAAATGTAATTTCTCCTTCAACTTTTGGCTGAATTAATTCACTCATATGACAAACTTCGCCTTCTGTTAAAAGCATCGTATCAAATAAGTGTCCATAATCTGGCCGGTCAACATGCAATAACTCCTGCATCGCCTTGCTTGTCAGTCCAATTTTCAGCCCAACTAACTTCTCACCTTGTTCAAGGCGGCGCTTTACATTCGCCAATTGAATCTGATATGCATCTTCTACAGACATTTCTGGAAAATCATCGGTCAATCTTCCAACCTGACTTCTCTTTTTCTCGGCATCATACAATTTCTCGGCCAATTTGAAATAATCCATAATAAACTCCTCCTCGTATAATAATTATTAGTGATGATGATTTTTTGTTTTCCATTTATTTGCTAAAACACCTGCTAAACAGTCTGCCAAATGCATTTTATCCCAATTTTCACGTAATCCTTTTATTAAAACAGGCATTGCCAATTCCACTTCATCATGTGGGCCTGGCAAAGAAATCATTGTACTCAAACCCTCTGTTCCAACTCCGATACGAACTCCATCCTTTACATGGCGACCTGTTCCTTTTTTAAATTTGACAATATATGGAGTCGCTGCATTTTCATCAATAGAATGAATTGCTTCTACCGTCTTATCTTTATCTTCAGCACCAACTCCACCGCTTGTTATTAGTAAGCCAAAGCCACGATTCAAAGCATCTTCAAGTTTTTCTTTTATGTCATATAAATCATCTGACATTATTTCTCCTATCGTCACCTTGAATCCTTCGTTTTCAAGTAATCGTTTTATATACGGCGTATTGGTATCTTCTATCAATCCTTGTTGCAATTCAAAGCCTGTTGGAAATACAATTGCCCGATGCAGTACATTATTTTTGATTTCCGAAGTCATAGTATCCACTGTATTCAACAGTTCTTTTTCTTGCTCATCACTGAGATTTGCACAAATTTGACCTAAAATGCCATTAGAATGGATATATGTATCTTCATATAAGGTAACTCCCTGTACAGACTGCAAAGCATTCAAAATAGCTTTTTCTTTACCCAAAAAATTTTCTTGTGGGATTTCCTGTACTAAAACATCAAAGGTAATATGTTGTGGACGGACATCAACAACCATGACTTCTCCTTTTCGGAGTCCTAAAACACCTGCAACAATATCAGCTAATTCGGTTAAATTTACATCATCGAGTGTGATGTGATTTACCCATAGTTCAGTTTTTTTCAGAAGATTCATACTCATAAAGTGGCTTCCTCCTGCACAACATCTAATTTCATGTCTAATAATGGAGCATCTACAATTTCTTTTCCTATGCATAAGACATCGATAGGTTCATTAATTAATTCAGGAATATCCCGGATTCTAATTCCTTTTGCGTAGCCAATGACAACTTTACCTGCTTTTCCACATTTAAGCACAGTATCATAACAGCAACGCACATCTTCCAACTTACCAGTATCAATCATTAAAGTATGACAATTTCCCCTCAATGCCATTTTTGTTTCTTCTTCAATAGTTCCCGTCAATCCCTTTATCTGCATAACTATCTTAGAATCAGGAAAAGTTTGACATGCTTGTATAGCTGCAGGAATAGAGCCAAACATACGGATAAAATTTTTATCAATATAAATCATCGGTTGATTGCAAATTCTAAATGTTGCGCCTCCTGCTACAACTGCAGATCGCACTAAATGTTTAATCTCCATGGGCATTTTTTTCCACGAACCTGAACAGATAGTAAAGTGATGATTAGCTAATTGAACTGCCGTAGATGCGGCTGTAGCAATACCAGACGCTTTAGCCAGAGTTCCAATTAAACATTCTTCCGCAATGGCAATTTGTTTAGGTGTACCTGTCAAGTGGGCAAACACTTCATTATGGTTTAGTAAATCTCCCTCTTTTTTGCATATTTTTAAACTAACACCAATTTCATCTGCTACTGTATAAGCTACATTGACTCCGGAAAGTATTCCGCACCGTTCAGCAGTTAATACTGCAGAAAATTTCTTTTCCTTTATTTTAAAAAAAAGAGTATCTCTTATATCATTCAATTTTTTCACTTCTTTCGTTGTAATTAGCATTAATTAGTTCATGCGTTTTAATCCTTTTTCGTATGTTTTCTTGTAATTAGTATAATACGATTTCCTCTTCCAGAAAATTTATAAACTTTAAAACCACTTTTAATTTTTTTTATAACATAACTAAAAAGTCTTCTTTAAATGTAAAGAAGACTTTTATCTAAAACCTTTATTTTTTATTTTTAATGTATGTTTTTGTGCATTTTATAAATGCGTTAGCAACATTTGAGCAATCATTAAATGATTTTACAGCCAAAATAATATCTGTCATTAATGCGGGAATCAACGGTCTAGCAACCAGTCCAGGATGCATAGGTTTATTGAAATCCCACAACATTTTAGTAACGATACAGATACTATTAGTTTCCTCAATCATATGCAACATAATATAATTAGAATTTGAAGTAAAATTAGATATCGTTTTAATGTTTTCTTGATTTAAATATTTTCCTGCTGCAAAATCATACCCATGAGCAGATTTATACATCATCACATCTTCATGCCTTAACTGTTCAGCCGTTATTTTCTCTTGTAAAGCTAAAGGATTATCTTTAGAAAAAACTGCAACATAAGGATGTTTTTCCAAATTTATCCATTCACATTCAAAATAAGGAGATCTTGTAGTAATAGCAATATCTGCAACTTCCGATTGAATCCAATCGGCCATAATTTTAGGACTATTTTCTTCTAAAATTTCTACTTCAACTTTAGGATGGAGATGACGAAAGGTTTGAACTATAGGCAAAATCAATGAACAAGTAGTGCTAGAAAATCCAACGATTCTAAGTTTTCCTGTATTATAACCCTTGACTTCTTCAAATTTTTCTTCTAACTTTTCTTTCATATTGATGGTTTTTAAAATATATGGATAAATTACCTGACCCTGTTTTGATAATTGCACCCCACGATTACTTCGCTGTAACAAATTAACACCACACTCTTCCTCAAGTGCACTCATCATCTGCGATACACCAGATGGAGTATATCCTAATTCATTTGCAGCAGCAGCAAAGCTACCTTTATCAATTACTTTTAAAAGTACCTCATATTTTCTAATGTCCATAGTAATTCATTGTTCCTCTAGAAAGTATAATTTTTATACAATATATCAAAATATCAAACCTACTTCTTCTTTTGTTGCTTATATGCGACAAAATTGCTAAAAAAAATTTCATTAACCTCATCATAATTTAAATCTAATAACCGTGCAATATAGTCCGCTTCTCTAATTGTAAATTCCGATCCAGTATCATTCATTTTTCTATAAAAAGTAGATCTATCAATTCCTATTTTCTTTGCTATTTTTTCTACATTCCATCCTTTTTCAATAATTTTAAATTTTAACATATTGATATTTACCATACTTTCGCCCCTTTGTCGCATTTTTGCGATTATTTAATTACAGTATATGCATTAAAAGCAACTCTGTCAACATTGTCCTTCTATCCTATCGTTCTATTTACATATTTCGTTGCAAGTATGCGAAAAAAATTGTATCATAAAATTATAAAGAGAGGTGTATAATAGTGGAGATTGGCACTCGTATAAAAACACTTCGTAAAGAAGCAAATCTTACAGTAGATGAATTAGCAAAAAAAATAGGTAAAAATAGAGCCACTATTTATAGATATGAAAATGGAGATATAAAGGATTTACCCATTAGTATTCTGGAATCGTTAGCCCTTGCTTTAAATACCACACCTGCTTATCTAATGGGTTGGACGAAAGACGTTTCTCAAGAATCTCTGTTCTCTCAAGTTTATATAAAATTATTGGAAAAGAATCCAGACTTATATGATGCAATAAGGCTGTATACTGCCCTTGACAATCTAGATAGAAGTGAAATACGTGGTGAAATGAAAGGAATGTTACATGCAAAAAAATATTATTTAATAAAGTAGAAATATTTAGTTGCATCTATGAACTCACAAAGTTCTCCCCCATCTCATTTTATTTTAATGTGCTTGTTCTTTATAGTATAATAAAATTCTGGAAATCCCTGTCTTCCTATGCTATAGTAGTATCGAAACAATAGATGGAGGAATGGGACATGGCAAAGGTGAAGAAGACGAATGTCATGCGCATTTTGGATAAGCATAAGATTGTGTACGATATTAAAACATATGCCTATACAGAAGACGATTTATCAGGCATCCATGCGGCGGCTGAGCTTGGAATGGACGCGGCCCGGTTATTCAAAACACTCGTCGGTAAGGGTAATAAAACGGGAATCGTCGTATTCTGCATCCCCAGTGACAGGGAACTGGATTTGAAGACAGCAGCTGCTGTCAGCGGTAACAAACATGTAGAACTGCTCCATGTCAAAGACCTGCCCGGTGTCACTGGCTACATCCGTGGCGGGTGTTCTCCCATTGGCATGAAAAAACAATTTCCAACGTATATTGATACATCTGCTGAGAATTTTGATACCATCAGTATCAGCGCCGGTCAGCGTGGAATCCAGGTACTATTGCCTGCCTCCTGTATCTGTTCGGTTACCGGCGCCGGTATAGCCAGTCTGACAGCAGATTATGGGGAGGCAAAGAACGATGAGTAATAACAAAATGCAAGATTGGCTCCAGGAGCTTATGAAGTGTGATGCCTGCAAATTACGCCATGAAGGGAACCGGGGGCCGACGCGCTATTCCGGAGATCCCGATTCACCGCTCATGTTCGTCGGCGAAGGACCTGGCGGCGTCGAAGATGAATACGGCGTTCCCCTCGTGGGCCCATCGGGCCAGCTCCTCGATAAGGCTCTGTGGAGTGTCGGTCTGACCCGGGACCATGTATATGTGACCAACATTGTCAAATGCCGTCCCAAAAATAACCGGACCCCGACCCTGGAAGAAGGGAAGGCCTGCGCCAATATTCATCTGGTGCAAGAAATCAAACTGGTACAACCAAAAGTCATCGTCTGCCTCGGCAAGGTAGCCTTCCAGTATTTTTATGGGCATACAGCCAGCATCATGCGCAACCGGGGAAAATGGTTCACCTGGCATGATATACCGGTCATGCCGACCTATCATCCGGCATTTCTCCTGCGTCAGGCTGGAAAAGACCTGGTTGAATCTAAATGGCAGGTATACTACGATTTCAAGGCTGCCGTAGAAAAAGCCGTAGCAGCCGAACCGGATTTCACCTATAAAAGTGAGGAAAAGCCAAATCTCCTTGCCCAATACGAAAGTCTCCGGGAAAGTCGTCATTTCTAATCCCCCCCGGCATCTCATACTCATTTCTAAATCAAAATAGGTTGTCTCACAAAGCAACGTGGCTTTATGAGACAACCTATTTTTATCTTACCTTCTGCCAAAAGTGGTCAAATCGGGACACCTTGACAGCTGGTTTTATTGTATATTTATTCCTGAACGAAATCGCCTGTCATATCGACGAGTTTGCCCGGATTCATGATGTTATTGGGATCCAGTGCTTTCTTGATTGCTTTGATGACATGGAGTTCCGGAGCCGGCGTGCATTTAGCAAATTCATCCAGTTTCTTGAAGCCAATGCCGTGTTCACCAGACATCTTGCCGCCGAGAGCATATACACGTGGGAACAAATCGCGATGGAAAGCTTTGATTTTGTTGAACCATTCTTCCGGAGAAAGGCCTTCTTTGTTCAGTGGCAGAACATGGATATTGCCATCACCGATGTGAGCAACGGTTACGCAATACAGGCCGTATTTTTCTCGGAGTTCCGGAATCTGTTTGGTGATATCGGGAATCTTATCGAGAGGTACGACGAAATCTTCCGTCTGGAACATTTTATCGACATCACGGGCTGCTTCGGCAAACTGTTTGCGCAGCGTCCAGATACGTTTATCGGCTTCGAATTCGTCGATAGAGCCATTATTTTCCGCCAGGTCACAGAGCAATTCCATCTTGCGGTCCGATTCTTCTTCGTTGAACGATTCTACCGTAACGATGACATAGTCGCATCCTTCATCAACATGAGGCATCTTCATATCGAGGAATTTACAGGTCATGACCAATGCTTCGTTGTCCATAAATTCGATACTGGTCGGATCAATACCAGCTTTCAGAATCTTATTCGGCAGGGCAAAGGCTTCATCATCAGTCTTGAATACGCAGACCATGTTGAATACGTAGGGAGCCTGAGGATAGAGTTTTACCGTAACTTCTGTGATAATGCCCAGGGTGCCTTCAGAACCGGCATAGAGCTGTTCCAGGCAAAGGCCGGTAGAACTCTTTTTCAGACGGGAACCGGCTTCTACAACTTCACCGGTCGGTGTGACGACTTTCAGGCTGTATACCTGATGACGGGTCGTGCCGTATTTTACGGCCTTGTTGCCGCCGGCATTATTGGCTACGTTGCCGCCAATCTGGCTGCTGTCAGCGCTGGAAGGATCGCCGGCATACAACAGGCCGTGGCGGGCAGCTTCACGCTGTAAATCCCCAGTGATGACGCCAGTCTGGCAGACGGCATACATGTTGTCCGGATCGAGTTTGAGTATTTTATTCATCCGTTCCAGTTCGACGACGATGCCGTGGTATACGGGGATAGCGCCGCAGGCAACACCAGAACCAGCCGAACGCGGAGTAATAGGAACGAGGTATTTATTTGCCAGTTTGACGATTTCTACGACCTGTTCCGTAGATTCTGGGAAAACGACAACTTCCGGTTTGCTGAAATAATGAGAATTGCCTTCTTCGTCTGTCTGATAGGCTACGAGGTAATCTTCATCAGTCTTTACCTGTTTAGGGCTCATTACGCGTTTCAGTTCTTCTACCAGTTCGGGTGTTACGGGATTAAAATGTGCCATGAGGAACACGACCTTTCTGTAATTTTGTAGTGGAATGTGCGACCAGAATGTCTATTAATTATTTAAGTTCACCCTTACAGCTCTTAGGCCATAGCCGTCGTGAACTTGATGTTTGACAGTATATCACGATGGCAACGTTTGTAAAGCCCTGATTTTTCTGCAAAAAGGTCTGCCTGAGGCAGGATAAACCCCATAATTTCAACACCTTTTACGTTTAACGGACTGCTTAAAATTTGCTATATACTATTTACGAATTGTTATTATTCTTTTAGGTTATCGTACCGCTTGCTTTATTATTCTATAATAGGCCAAAATGAGAGAAAATAAGAAAAATCTGACTATCTGGTTCCATAGCATGCTTAATATGTTATGAAGATAAATTTTATAAAATCACTTTTTTCTCTCTTGACTTCTTCTCCCATGGTAGCGTATAATACGCATCAAGCAAACAACCAAACAGTGTTGATTGGGAAAAGTACTTACAGACCCTGACAGTACAGAGAACCTGCTGCACGGTGAGAGGCAGGATGTAAAGACTATAAGGAATATCACCCAGGAGCTGCCAGCTGAACGCATCGCAAGTAAGCGTGGCCGATTGACAATCGTTACCTTGTCCGGCATTGAACGTCAGAGAAATCTTTCGGTGATGTCAGTAGAGTGGTCGTTCACGACAATAAGAGTGGTACCGCAGAGCTATAGCGCTTTGTCTCTTTCTAAGAGGCAAAGCGTTTTTTTTACTCCAGGTAAAAGCAATCAGCCGTTTGTTATTTGCAGCAATCTTACATTTTTTATTCGGAGGTATATAATCATGATGAATTTTGTTACAAAAGTAAGCGGTTTCGTAGGCAAGAATCTTACCTGGCTCGTATTGCTCACTATCGTGGGCGGCTATTTCGTTCCCTCTGGTTTTACCTGGGCCGTCAAAAATACGGTCTGGCTCCTGGGCGTCGTCATGTTCGGCATGGGTATGACACTCCATGCATCGGATTTTAAACTCGTCCTTCAGCGTCCCCGTGAAGTCCTAGCCGGAACGGTCTGCCATTACACCATCATGCCTCTCGTCGCCTATGCGTTGGTCATGGTCTTTGGCCTGACTCCAGAACTGGCCGTCGGTATGGTTCTCCTCGGCTCCTGCCCGAGCGGCACGGCTTCCAATGTCATGAGCTTCCTCGCTAAAGGCGATGTTCCTCTGGCTGTTTCCATCACGACCGTATCGACACTGCTCGCTCCTGTCATGATGCCCTTCCTCGTCTGGGCACTGGCTGGTCAGTGGGTTACCGTTTCCTTCCTTTCTATGGCCATGACGGTCATGAAAGTCATCCTCGTACCGCTTGTCCTCGGTTTGCTCGTCCATCGTCTCGTCGGTGAAACTTATTTGGTACAGATGCAGAAAGTTCTCGTCCTCGTATCCGCTTTTGCCGTTCTTTCCATCCTCGGTGGTGTCGTTGCCGTCAATGGCGCAAAAATCGTTTCCCTCGGCGTCTTCATGGTCGTTCTCGTTCTCCTGCACAATCTCTTCGGTTTTGCTCTTGGGTATTTCATCACGGGAAAACTTGGCTTTGGCAAACGCCAGCAGCACTCGGTTACCCTGGAAGTCGGTATGCAGAATGATGCCCTCGCTCTTTCCATCTGCTCCATCTACTTTGCCCCGGCTGTCGCTATCCCGGCTGCTGTCGGCGCTGCTGTCCATCAGATCACAGGTTCCATGCTGGCCGGTCTCTTTGCCCGCAACATGGATAAATACGAAGCCCGTCAGCAGGCTGCTTCCATGAAAGAAGAAACAGCTCCTGCTCCGTCGGCTCATTAATCAGCTCCCCAGAGACGTTGTGACCTCGTGTCACAGCGTCTTTTTTTGTCCTATATGTCCTATATATAGGTATTATATAAGGATGAAAAAAACAGTTCTGACACCGTTTTCAAAATTCATCGGTTTTGTGAAGGAAACGAAGCCACGCCGCTACCAAATTGTCACAATCAAATCGTATACTAATAAACACAAGAAGGAGGGATACATATGAAGATAAAACGCCTTATAGCTTTATCTATTACAGCCGCAGCGCTGGCAGGTGGTGCCGCGTTTGCACAGGATACTCATTTTGATGGCTATACCCACAATCCCATAGCCATGCATAACGATCAGCAGTCTTCTTTTGGGAATCAGAAAAGAGACTTGAAAAAAGAAGAACAAATCCGTAAGAAACGCGAACAGGAAGAAAAAAAGCGCATTGAACTGGAAAGGAAAGAACGTCAGCGGGCAGAAGCAAACCGCAAAAAGAAAAAGACCTACAAAAAACCGATGCCAAAGCCAAATGACCAGCATCGGCAAAATCAGCAAAACTGGCCTCATTTCTAACAGGCCGCACCACCTGAGGGGGAATATATCATGAAAACGTGGAAACACTATTTAGCTATTACAGCCGTAGCCACCGCCTTGATGGGAGGCGCCGCATTTGCACAACAGGCACCGCAGAATGCGCCCTGGCTGTACGGCCAGGACCAGCAACAGGTACAACCGGTACAGCGGGGGCAGGATGACCACAACCGTCAGCAGCCAGGCATAAACCAGCTGTCGGATAAACAGCAGTCGAAAGATACAAAAAATCAGAAGAATCTCAAAAAAGAACCTGCCCCCAAAAAACAGACGGTGACAAAAGACAAAACAAAAGATATACAGAAAATCAAAAATACAAAAGAAACGGCCTCTCCTTATCAGCAGAATCAAACCCAGACATACCGCAACTATGCGCCGGGCTACAACCGCTAATACCATGTATGACACCCCTGTTTTGTAAAGGTTTGAAATTCGGGTCTTTACAAAATGGGGGTTTACTGTTAAACTAATACAGTACCTATTATATGTTATATGCGGGTGTAATTCAGTGGTAGAATACGAGCTTCCCAAGCTTGGTACGAGGGTTCGATCCCCTTCATCCGCTCCATACGATGAGACGGCCCCATGAAGCGATATGTGCTTCATGGGGCCGTCTGTTTTCTATTCTTTCTTTTACAGTTATAAAACAACATCTATTGAGAAATGCGCTTAACCAAATATGTTTCAACAGTATGGCAAAAATCAAGTGCCTTATCATATTGTTCTTTTGCTTCTAATTGTGAAACAATAAAAAAGTCAGCATAATCCGTGTTATTGCGAATCTGAAATGCCTGGCTAATGTATTTAGAATACATTTTTATCAAAAATTCCTGTTTTAATATATTCCTTTTGGAAATAAGAAATAACTCCAGCATGTTTTTTAAAATCTACACCATCCAGAGCCAAAACAGCTCTGACTGCTGTAAACATTGCATAATAAGATCTGCTAACAGAATCTTTATAACTCCTGCATTCCAGCAAAATAGAAGCAGCATGTAATTTTTCTTTCGCCATGTTTAACCTGTATCTCATTAACTCTACCGGTTTTCATGCAACTACATTCACTCCCTCTTTTTTTATATTACGATAATAAGGAATATCATCTTGGTATTTCATATATTCGTCATAGGGGATAACTGCAGGAGAAATAATTGTTCCATATTCAAGCTCTAAATCAGCAGAAATATCCCACACTTTTTTTAACTTTTCCTGTAAATCCAGCCGTTCTCCATGTACAATGGCCACTAAATCAATGTCTGAATCTTCCGTATTATCCTTTCGTGAATAAGATCCATATAGTAGAATCTGATCAATGGCATCCCCAAAAGCTTGGTAATATGCATCTACCACGGCCTTAATAATTTTTTTTAATTCTATTTCTGAGCACATGGTATCATCACCTTATTAAAAAATCCAAGATAAATCTTGCCTCTTTAAAATCATTGTAACAAATATACCGGGTTTGTACAATATAAATGCACTTATCACCTATCCCGCAATTATGTTCACTGATTATAAAGTTCCGGTACATCGCATGTATACTTTTTCTGCAAACTCCCATCTATAAATGATACAACGAAAGGGACTGTCCATGCAACACAGTCCCTTTCGTTTGTATCCTTATTTCTTTTTACTCGTCTTTGGCGCCGTTTTGATGACAACGTTGCGGCCATCTTTGACGACTTCCAGGGAAATATCCCCTACACCGTCTTTATAATAAGCCATCTTGATATCGAGAAGAATAGCTCCGACCTTTTTTTGCAGATCATCGGTAAAAAACTGCTTGCGGAAATCTTCCGCCGTCTGCTGAGAAGCTTTCTTCTTTACGACAGGCCGCCGGGCCACCGTTTCTTCATCGTCCCAGTCAGCGGTTTCAAAGGTTACTTCTTCTTTTACTCCCTTGAACATGTCCTCCAAAGAACGGTTCTTGGGAATTTTATGTTTTGCCATGCAAATTCACTCCTTATATGCCAAAAGGCGCCAAGATGGCGCCTGGGCAGTTATTTCTTTTCATCCATCTTATCAGCTGCTTCACGCATGCTGTTCAGTGTAATCTTTGAAAATTCTTCCGGCGTCTTATAGGTAGCAATCTTGGTAAAGCCTTTCTTCAGACGGCCCCGGTATGCAGCAACCACTTCGTTGTCGGCATTCATTTCGGCAATGAAGATTTCCTGTCCGTCGATGCCTACGAGGCGGAATTTGCCGCTCGGCGAGATTTCACGCCAGCTGCTGGTCGCACCATCAAACATGTATACGACACCCGTGCGCAGATTATCATAGAAGAAGATATCCTGATCATAGAACACGGCAATGCGGCCGATATTTTCTGCCTGGACGTTAATGCGCCGCGTATCGTAGTTGGCATCGGTCCGGTAAATACGATATTTATCTTTATCGACTTCCAACTTCATGTATACCACATTGGTTGCTGTCGAATACGCGACATCGACGATTTTGCTGTCCCGTGGCGCATTTTCAATGGGCGTATCGAGTTCGCGGTCCGGATAAATCGGGTTATACTGGGCAATATAAACGCCATAACGGCCAGTCTTTTCATCTTTACCATACGTCGCGAAAATAGCCAGATTCCGGTCAGGCAGCCATTCAAAGAAGGACACCTTGCGTCCATGGAGACGGATGCGTTGTGGTTCACTCTTCTGACCCGCTTCATAAATAGAAACCGTGTCATCGACAACGGTTGCCATGAACCTCTTGTCGTAGGAATAATAGGTCTGGCCATTGGGTTCGGCCCCATATCCCATTTTTTCCTGCTGATTGGTCCCACCGATCTGAAAATCCGACGTTGGCGCAAAAAGGAACTGATCCAGGTAATAATACACGCCGGCCTGGATAGCTATGCCTGCAGCAAAGGCCAAAAGCACTTTTTTCAGCTTCATTCGTTCCCTCCTACTTTACAATAAACGCCGTCGGAATCATCCGTTCTCCGAGGAGATCTGCCGGTTTGTTGACAACTTTACCATTGAGATACAATGTAGAACTGGAACCCCCATCGAGATTAGCAGCAATATAAGCACCCTGTTCGTACATGATATTCTGCAAATCCCGCAGCGTCGCGCCGATAGAATATGATGGTTGACGTCCATCGATGACCAGGAACAGGACTGTCCCGTCTTTCCGCTGGCCGATAGCCGTACGGGGGCCGACACCCCAGCCGCCATCACCGGCGGTAATCATCTTCTGACCATTGACAATCAATGCCGGGCCAAAGGAAATCCCTTCCTGGATATCCATGGAAATGAGTTCCCCTTTACTGTAATTGCCGGCTACGAGATTGCCGTCCTTCGTAAAGCCGATAAATTCGTTGACTTCACTGTTATCAGCATCGCCACCGAGGACAAACTTGCCATCGTGGAGGATAAATCCATACGGACTGCGGCCGGTCCCGGTACCATTGGCATCATAGAACCCGCCTGCATTAATAGCCGCGACAGCGTTGTTGCGCTGGGCGATACCGCTGGTCGTATCGCCTTTTTCATCCATATTTTCAGCTGTGCCGACCTTAACTCGTTTGGGATCGGGGATTTCCAGGAGAAATCCCTTGAACCGGCTCGATTCGATATTTTGCAACTTCAACGAAGAATCAGTGCGGACTTTGAACTTGAATAATTCCTGCTTCGGTGCCGTACTGATGCCTCCCAGTATCTTATCGATTTCGTCCTGGGAAAAGAGCCAGGTGATATACTGGGGATGACGGCTTTTCAGAATAGCCCCGACAACGGTCCGCTTGATATTATCAAAAGGTCCGAAAAGAACGACTACGGGAGACGTTACAGCAAAAAACAAGAGCAGGACTACAAAAAATTTACCTATTTCCTTCAGCTTCATAATTACCTCATTCTAAGCACACCGGCTGCCTTACCGTTGTTCGTACTTTTCAGTCGTAATGCGCTGTCTGAAATTATCTATGTCCACTTCATTGCCAATCCAGATACGTTTGACCGCATAGGGATTGTCACCATATTTTGCCCATCCCGGATTCATGGTAAAGGCCAGCTTAATGCCATATTTCTTCATGACCTTTTCCGCTTCCGGGCTGTTACCGCCATAGGGATAGCAGAAAAATTCATTGGTTATGCCCAGCTGTTCTTTAAGTTCAGCCTGGCTTTTCTGCATTTCTGTATCCAGTGTAGTACCGCCCATCTGGTTCAGCCGTTCATGATGATACCCATGAGATGCAATTTCCATGCCCGCAGCCTTCATTTCTTTAATCTGCTGCCATGTCAGGCGCGTCCCATGATCCGCATCATACGTAGGAATGAATACCGTACAGGCAAACCCATATTCCTTCATGACCGGCATGACAATCGAATAGGTATCGGGATATCCGTCATCAAAGGTCAGGACAACGGGACGGACAGGAACCGGTTTGTTATGGACCATGTATTCATAAAGCTGTTCCATAGTAATCGGATGAAAATCATTATCCTTCAGGAACTTCATCTGCTTACGGAAATTTTCTTCTGTCAGACAGGCCTGATTATGAGGGTCATCGGGATCAACGCCAATCATATGGTACATCAGAACCGGAACGCCGTTCTTAGGTACTGCCATTTCCACCTGTGCAGTCTGGGCAGCTGGCGCATCTTTCTTCTGGGATTCTTCCCCGGAAGAGCCACAACCTGCCAGCAGAGACAGACATATCAGAGCCATGCCTAGTAGTTTCCAAATACGCAAAATTTAGAAGCCCCCTTCTCGTATACTTGTGTTACGTACTATATTTTACAAGATTTTGACTTTTGGTGCAAATTCATGGATAGGGCACGAAAGACAGTTCCTCTTCATGACCAGCCAGGAAAAGCCGTATCTGCCGTTCTGCCTCGTGGAAGAGTGCCTGTTCTCCTTCTACAGAGTGAGACGCTACACTCGGTGTCAGCAAAAATTCCGGCCGGGTCATCATTTTGAGCATCATCGGGCTGGGATGTTCCATAGACAGGACATCCAGTGCCGCACTGCGGATATGCCCGTCATCGACAGCATGGTATAAGGCCGCTTCATCAGCCAGTCCACCACGGCTGCAATTGACGAATATGGCTCCTTCTTTCATTTCCTCAAACTGTTCTTCCCGAAAAATATACCGCGTCGTTTCATTGAGTGGTATGTGCAGCGATACGACATCGCTGGTCCGCAGCAGTTTGTCGAAATCAACGGGCCGGACCCGTTCTTCCATCATGATTTTTTCGTCAACAAACGGATCATAGGCCTGTATTTTACATCCAAAAGCCTGCATCCGTGCCGCAACGGCCCTGCCTGTACGGCCGTAACCAATCAGGCCGATAAGGTTGCTGCCCACGCGGTGCAGCGGCCAGCCAACAGCGCCGTATTCCCAACGGCTGTTATTGCGGATATCGTTCTGATACTCGGGAATCTGCCGCAGGAGAGCCAGCATCATAGCACATGTATGATCGGCAATGTCATCCACACAGTACACCGGATTACAGAGTACCTTCACGCCCCGCCGGGCTGCCGCCTGCAGGTCTACATGATCGACCCGCGAACGGAGGACGACAATCAACTTTAATTCATCTAACTGGTCCAGCAGGGATTCCGTTACAGGTTCATCCCGACAGACAAGAACATCACAATCTTCCAGTCTTTCTGCCATTTCTTCTTCATTTGTGACCGGGCAATACGCTACATCGGCAATATCGCCCAACCGCTCGCCAAAATCATCTTCATCCTGATGCGTAGCAAGAATACTTATGTGGTACATATCACAGCCCCTTCTCTCTTAGAAATAAAGAATTTAGTCATAGATATACAATTAAATATATATCACATTACCGGTCAAATAGCAAGCCTTATGCACAAAAGGAACTGAATCCGCCCGGCGCCAATACGGACCGGCAGGAAAATCTCCGCACGCTGGCAAATCCCTGAAAAAAAATTCCAGACAGTATTCTCAGAGGAACATGCCTGGAATCATCAGATTACTGTATTTCACTGAGCCGTTGTTTTTTACGCAGCCATTCCGAAAAGATCTCTACGATCGTTACCAGCCCGGTCATGCCCCATAAAAGGGCTCCCGCTGCAGCCCATTCGTAATGCATCATCGCTAGTATCAGCGGCGTTCCGATACCGCCGGCCCCAACCAGGCCCAGGATAGCGGCATCGCGCAGATTGACATCGAACCGATACAAGACAGCCGCCCCGTAGCGCGGTACCAGCTGTGGCAGGACAGCCCAGCGGATGGATCGTGCGACGGATATTCCCATAGCCCGGTATGCCCGGTACGGTTCCAGCCGGATATCATCGATAGCGATGAGAAATCTCTTGGCCAGAAGGCCGACACTGCACAAGGATAAAGTCAGTACGCCGGCAAAAGGACCTGGGCCGGTAACGCGGATCCACATCAGGCCGTACACAAATACAGGAACGGCACGGATGAGCAGCAATATCAGCCGCGAAGCCAGTGCAGCCGGCACGGGAAGGAGGCGGAAACTGGCCGAAAAAGAAAACCAGGCAGCAATGACCGTACCTCCCAGCGTACCCAGGAAGGCTATGCAAAATGTCTCATACAGGAGCCAGGGGACGCCATCATGAGCAAGGGAAAATATCATCGACCAGTCGGGATGAAGGATTCCCTGCATAATAGCCGCTGCAGCTGCCATGCCCTTTCCATCCATATCTGGCAGCACCAGCGTCTGAAAAGAGGAAAAAAACAGTACGGCCAGCGTCAGCAACAACAATACTTTTTTCATGCGGGACAAATGACTCCTGCCTGAAAGAACCTGACGCAGCCATTCACTGACACCTTCTGTCAGCAGGACGACAACGTACAGCAGCAACAAAATCATGCCGACTTCACTGTATTCACGCCAGGCCAGCCGTTCATTCAGTAAAATTCCGATACCTCCGGCCCCGACGTATCCCAGGATAGCCGCATGGCGGACATTGGCTTCCAGCATATATAATACATTAATCAGATACCCTGCCAGGACAGCCGGCAATACAGCCCTGATAAATGCCCGCAGGCGGCCGCATCCAGCTGCTTCCAGTGCCTGCGCCGCCCTTAAGTCGGCGTTTTCCATATCTTCATAGCCCATACGGACCATGACCACCGTCGTATAGATACTCAGTGCCAGCGTCCCGGCCAGCGTTCCCAGTCCGACGAGAAACGTACAAAGGAGTGCCAGAATCAGTGCCGGGATAGTCCGGATGAGATGAATGATAGTCTTAAACGGAATCCGCAGCCAGGCATGAGGATTGAGATAGGCATTGGCAAAGGACGCCCCCACCAGGCCCAGCACGGCCCCGATTCCCGTACCGGCCAGAGACATCTGCACCGTCGCCCAGAGCGGAGCCAGTACGACCCTGGCATAGGAAGTTTCTGGCGGTATCATCGCTCCAGCAATGTCAAAGAATCGCACGCCCCGTCTCAATAGGAGAGACAGAGATACATCGGTGCTTTCCCCGCAAAGGATGATCAGTGCCAGAAATAGCATCCCCATGCCTGTTCGGCGCAATGAATATCTCATGATTGCGTCCTCCCATACAGGTCCTGCAACCGGTCATCTGTCCAGTCTGCCGGAAGCCCGTCAAAGAAAATGCGTCCATCTTTCAGCCCGATAATCCGGTCCGACCAGGTCCGTGCCTGTTCGACGTTATGACTGTTCATGACGACAGTAAGCCCCTGTTTCTTCTGCAATTTGCGCATGAGTTCCAGAACCTGCCGGGCTGTCAGAGGATCCAGCGAAGCGACCGGTTCATCGGCGAGAAGAATCGTCGCATCCTGCATCAGTGTCCGGGCAATAGCTACACGCTGTTTCTGACCGCCACTCAATGCATGGGCAGGAGTCTGGCTGTATGATTCCAGCCCCACGGCTTTCAGGGCAGCCATAGCCTTTTCTTTTTCTGCCTGGGGAAAACACCCGGACAAAGCTCTCCACAGCGGAACGCGGGCCAGACTGCCATTCAGCACATTCTGCAGACACGTACACATATCGACAAGACTGAAATCCTGGAAAATCATGCCGACCCGCTGCTGGATTTTCCGCCTGCCCCGGCCGTTCAGCCTGTCAAAACGGGTACCGTCAATCCAGACCTCACCCGAATCGGGCCGCACCATATGGTTAAACAAGCGCAGCAATGTCGTCTTGCCGGCTCCGCTGGGTCCGATGACCGATACAAACTGTCCCGTCGGGATAGAAAGCGATATATCGCGCAGTACAGGATGCTGCTTTTTATAGGACTGGCAGACGTGCTTTAATTCCAGCATAGCCATGGTTCTTTCCCCTTTTCACATCATTACTTTAATTCCTGCTGAACTTTCCGTTCTCCATCATAATCCGAACTCTGAGCCCAGTCATATCCTTTATGGCCCAACGTCTGCAGCACTTTCAATCCTTCATCGGTCTTTCCGATTTCAATGAGCGATTCGCCGAGGGCTTTGCGGAAGTTTTCATCCTGCATGACCTTGCTGGTCTTGCTGACGCTGACCGTATCGTTATAAATCTTATCCGTTACACCGATGACACCGGTCTGGGACCAGATATCCGATGTACCGCCGAATTTTTCCTGCCAGTTCTTTGCCATATGGGCACGGATATGAGAATAGGCCACGATGACATCTACCTGTCCCGATGCCAGGCGGGCCGTCGAAGTCGTATACGAATCAGACTGCACGACATGAGCCAGATCGGATATTTTCTTGCCATAATTATCCTTCAGCCACAGTGACGGATACAGATATCCGGAAGCAGACGCCGGGCTCATGACGCCCCAGGTCAGATCATTCAATTCATCCCAGGTCGGCTTTTCGCCCCGTTTTACCTTAGCGAGGATAGCCTGTCCTTTGGCGCTCGGCCCTACGACAATAGCCGAACGATAATATTTCACCAGATCCTTCTTGAAGGCTTCCGGCGTACCGTTGTTCCAGACAGATAAATCCGTCGTATCCTTATCGATACCCTGGCGAAGCGCCGTCAGCAGCACATCGACATCTTTATCATACATGACATACGTAGCTCCGGAAATAAAGCCCATATCGGCACTGCCCGAACTCAGAGCTTCTCCTACGGCGTTATAAGAAGTCCCCACATTGATGGTAACTTTTTTAATATTGTATCCCTTTTCTTTCATTTTTTCCTGGAGCATCTTCCCCAGTGGTTCGGTCTTTGTCTGGATTGTGTCGGCATCCTGGTACGGTGACACGGCGATTTTTAATTCTTCCACCTCTTTCGATCCGTTCTTCTGCGTATCACTACTGCCACAACCAGATAAGAATACGCATCCTACCAGCAATGCCGATAGGAGAACCTGCCATTTTTTCATCATCATCGACTCCTCACAAAATATAATACATATTATAAAACATAAAAAGAGAGGGACTCTCTATCCCTCTCCGTACAGTCAGCACCCATGCGACAAAAAGGGAATATGACTCCCATCTGTAACGGTCGGCGTCTCTGGCGCCCTCTCAGTCCGGCAAACGGACTCCCTCGCATGTTGGCCATTAATATTCAAAAATATAACAAATCCAGGGAGCTCCCCCAAGATTCACGTTCAGACCATCTTTAGTATAATATATGAAATTTGTAAATTCAAGGTAAAATTCATTTCCTCATCCATACCCTGTATATGCCACTTCCAGCCAGCAGTTTCTGGACAATCATGACACGAGCCAGTACAATAATACTGATATATACTTCATAAAACAACGAAAGGAATCCCCCATGAAAATTACAGATATACGCGTGGGAATTGTACGCATCCCACTCAAAACCCCCTTCGTCACGGCACTGCGTCGTGTCGATACGGCCGAAGACCTGATTATCAAAGTCATCACCGACGATGGACATACTGGCTGGGGCAATGCACCGGCGACGGTTGTCATCACCGGAGACAGCCATGCATCTGTGGCCTCGGCTATCAAAGATACGATAGGACCGCAGATTCTTGGCATGGATATCGATGACAGGGAAGCCATTCTCCAACGCATCCAGCACAGTATGGTGCATAATACGTCGGCTAAAGCCGCCCTCGATATAGCGGTTCACGACTTGTTCGGGCAAAAATATCACCTGCCCCTGTATCGCTTTTTCGGCGGCCTGCGTCAGCGCATCACTTCAGATCTGACCATCAGCCTGGGAGAACCGGAACAAATGGTTCAGGACGCACAAAAAGCCATACAGGCAGGCTATACAAACCTGAAACTCAAAGTCGGCGTCGATGCTGCTCTCGATATCCGCCGCGTCCGGGCCATCCGTCAGGCTGCCGGCCCGCATATCGCCATTCGTCTCGACGCCAATCAGGGCTGGAAACCCAAAGAAGCCGTGCGCACGATTCGTCGTATGGAAGATGCCGGCCTCGATATAGAATTGATTGAACAACCCGTAGCAGCCTCTGACACAGAAGGACTGAAATTCGTCACCGACCACGTAGATACGCCGATCATGGCCGATGAATCCGCATTTAGTCCTGGTGATGTATTTCATCTTCTCGCCATCCGTGCCTGTGACCTCATCAATATTAAGCTCATGAAAGCCGGCGGTCTCGGGCCCGCTTCCCAGATTGCTTCCATGGCACAAGCCTCCGGCATAGACTGCATGATGGGCTGTATGCTGGAAAGCAAAATTGGCATTACCGCTGCAGCCAGTCTCTCTGCCGGTAATCCCGCCATCGCAATCAACGACCTCGATGCGTCCGACCTCATGGCAGACGATCCCATCATAGGAGGAATTTCCTATGATAGAAATGAACTTATCCTGCCGCAGGCTCCCGGGCTGGGCATTACCGATGTGGCAGGCTGGCAGGAGTGGGATTACCGATAAAGACTGTGTCTCATGAAAAACCGTTTTTTCGCATACTGGCAAATCCGGTACGCACCATAGCCGACACCAACCCCCAGGACAGCCCCGGCCAAAACATCACTGGGAAAGTGCATGAACAAATACATCCGGGAAAAAGCTACGACTGCCGCCAGTCCATAAGCCAATATGCCAAGACGCTGGCGGTAGCAGTATATGACCGTCGCTCCGGCAAAGAAAAAGAATGAATGACCAGAAGGGAAGGAGTAACTAACGGGATATTTGAGTGCCTCTACCACGGGAGCTCCTTCGATGACGATATACGGACGGATCCGCATGACCACATGCTTCAGGACGACATCACCAATGAAAACAGCTGCAATGACGGCCACAATAATGGTCAATGTTATCCAGCGGCTGCGGCGATTCCACAGGCCGGCAGCAGCCAGCCCCAGCCAGAGCCACAGACAATTGATGCCTGTCGTAAACAACGTAATGAAACTATTCATATGCGGACCAGCCAGGCGGTGCAACCAGAATAATACATGTACATCAGTTGATAAAATCCATTCCATACATATCCTCCCTTTCGCAATGAACGCAGTATATCACGGAAGAGAGCACAGGTAAAATATATATAATGTAGGGAATCCATATGATAATCATATGGATTCCCTACATTACATTTCTGATTCCGCGGGACGCTGCACGGCATATAGCACGTATGGAAACCAAACAAAAAACACTCGCAAACCCCATTACAGCAGGCTTTGCGAGTGCTTTTTTCATTCAAGCGTGCCAAAGATGAGATGATAACAAAAGCGAATCATTGCCGCCACCCGCATCCCATGCTAGAATGAAACAAATACGTTAAATAAAGGAGATGCTGATAAAATTGTTCAGTCACAGCCAGAAATCAAAAAAACAATTAATAGCTCTTGCCCTGACCGGGCTTGTGTGGATAGGAGGCAATGCTATGGCCATGAATGTCAATGTCGATTCTGCTACGAAGGATATGCCGGGAAAAGTGGAAAGCACGAAAATTTCCGTCCCGTTGAAGACGCCCGTCATCAACCAGATTTCCGATGTCGTATACGAACAGGTCCCGATGCGGGGCTATCCTAATGTGGCCATGAAGATGGATATTCTCCAGCCGAAATCAGAGAAGAAACTTCCCGCCATCGTCTATGTCACCGGCGGCGGCTTCATCAATGCCAATAAGGATAACGGCATCCAGCTCCGGATGCATCTGGCAGAAGCCGGTTATGTCGTCGCGTCCATCCAGTACCGGGTAGCGCCTACGGCACGTTTCCCAGAACCACTGGAAGATGTGAAATCGTCTATCCGCTATTTGAAAGCCCATGCAGACCAATTCGGCATCGATCCGGAACGGGTCGGCATCATCGGTGGAAGTGCCGGCGGTTATCTTTCTGCTATGGCAGCTACGACCAGTGGCACGACGACCTTTGATAAAGGGGACAATCTCCAGACAGGAAGCAATGTAAAAGCGGCCGTAGATCTGTATGGCCTTTCCGATCTCACCCGTATCGGTGACGACTACAGCGATGTTGTGAAAGAAGCCCACCAGTCGGCTGGCGCTACAGAAGCATTGTGGGTGAACGGATCTGCTGTATTCGGTGGAAAAGACGGTGGCATCCTGGCCAATCCAGAAGGCGCAAAAAAAGCCAATCCCATTACCTATATATCCCAGACCAGTGCCCCTATGCTGCTCATGCATGGAACAAACGATACCATCGTTTCCCCCAGCCAGACCGACCTGCTCTTCCAGGCTCTCCAGAAACATAACATCCCATCCAAACGGTACCTGGTAGAAGGCGCGGCCCATGGTGGTATTTACTGGAACCAGGAAGAAGTGCTCCACATCATCACGGACTTCTTTGACTCTTATTTAAAAGGCTAATTATCCCTTCTTATTCCGGAGCTTACAAATTCCCTGTGTCAGTGTTCCCATGGGACAGAACGTACACCACGCCCGGGGGCGGAACCAAAGCATGGCAACAATCGCTATGAGTTCTGAAGTCAGCATCAAACTATACAGCTTGAATGAAAATTGTACTACCCAGGGAGAAACAGCTGCCGTACTGGTCCATTCCCAGGGAAGGCGGATTGTCCAGAACAGCATAACCGCATCCTGAACCGATGCCACACCTCCGGCAACCAGCCAGGTCGTCCAGAGGGCACTGCCAAACATGGCAAAGAAAAAAGCCATGAACAAGACTCGAAAGACGGTACTATGAAGAAATGCCGGCATGGCATGGCGCCGGGATAACCCGGCCTGACTCCCGAAAAAACGCAAAAATTGTCCCCGGTCACAATAGCGGTTACAAAATAATTTGTTGCCACCGATAATTGCAAACAGCAACGGCAGGCAGAAATTAATCAGTCCCAGCCAGGCAAACAAGATATTAACAAAGCCCAATGAAAAATAAATAATGGACCAGATCCACAAATAATGATACCAATGACGGCTCTTCATCGGCGCACCTCCAAATGAATAACGCTAGCCGGACATTCCCGGGCACAACGGCCACAACCCACACAGCGCGTTACATCTACCCTGGCAAAACAACCATGCCACACTGAAATAGCTCCACGGGGACAAACATCGGCACAACTCCCACAGGCCACGCAGCCCTCCTGTCGGACTACAGCATATCTCTTAATAGTACTCATACAAACTCCTTTTTATACATTCAACAGACACAATAGCCCCAGCCGTAATTGTTATATAAATGCTAACCTTTAAGAGCCGGTATCATTTGACAAAACACCACCGGTACCATACACCAAGGATTCCTTCTATTTAGCTTTTATCCAATGCATCCGGACTATTTCCTCAAATAGCGTTCATCATACTTAGCAGGTTTTGATAGGAATCTACCTGTCCGTAGACTACATCGTCCGTTGAAATTTCATTGAACAAAGTCTTAGCGCATTTAATCTTGGCCTGTTCAATGGGACGCAAATCCATGCTTTCCATAGAGCCCTTTGTTTCAGCTACAAAGTAAATATGCTTCACAGTTCCCTTCTGAAATGCTATCGCCCAGTCCGGTGCATAATTTCCGACAGGTGTCGGAATCTGGAACCCCCGTGGCAATTTAGCATACACAACCACTTTATCGTCTAAATCCATGTCTTCTGCAAATTTTCGCTCTATAGATTTTTCTGCTGTTCCATCAGTAAATACATAGTCCTGCACATTTTTCTTGGCCGGGTACGCCTTAGAAAAATCCTTGTTTTTTTCAGCTGTAAAGATTTCAGAATCATAGGTACCATCCGTCCTATTATACGTAATGTCATCGACAATCATGGTAGCCTTTTCTTCATTGATAAGTTTCGTTACCTTGGAAATGAATTCTTCCGGATTATGTCGGTACATTGCAAATTTCGCAGGAGAAATTCCCTTCAGAATCATAGCAACCGTTTTTCTAGTCAAATGTGTCCCAGCGCCAATTTTGCCAACAAGATCGTACTTGACTTGGCTCGTTTCGCCTCGTTTCAAATCGTATGTATGGCTTTTTTCTGATACAAAACCATTCCCTGATTTTATAGTCTCAGCTGACCAATCGTCGCCTTGCTTCCCTTTTGTTACGGTATACTGCAATTGAGAAACAAAGAGCTTCTCATCAATATGCTGAATCGCTTTTTGAATCAGCTCCTGACTATCAAAATGCACGGTATAACTCCATTTATGGTTAATATAGTTCCAAAGGGTCTGGAATTCTTTCTTATAGAAGTTATCATTCAACGCATTTTCCTGAATTTTGGTCTGATGACCGTCTTCAATCATTCCATCCAGTGCATGTTCATCAAAAATGCTCTGAACGAGTGCATGCACTCCGGCTGTAATGTCTTTTATTTTATCTGGAAGTGGGGCTAAGGTCTTGTTTTCTGCATCAGCACGATACGCATCTGTTACATAACCATCTTCATCTATATAAGAATTCTTGACAAGGTAGAAATAAATCATATTTGCCTGGTCACTAGTAACAGTCACCACATCGTCGCCAATTTTAATCCGCTTGCCTTGGAAATATTCCACTGTAGCTTTGGTCGGACGTTCATACAGGTCGTCTTTAATGTCGTTTTGAAGCGAAGAAACAAAATCTTTATACCCGTCACTGGCAATGACAGTCAGTTTGTTGATTTCCTGCACTTCTGAACCAAGAACTTGTTCATCCATCCTGTCACCAGACTGATTGACGCAGAGGCGAAGACCACGGCCTACTTCCTGCCTTTTATTCGTCGTACTGTCTCCCCCATGCTTTAAGGTGCAGATTTGGAAGACATTGGGATTATCCCAGCCTTCACGAAGCGCAGAATGTGAGAAAATGAACCGCACTGGGTTATCGAGAGAAAGCAGTCTTTCCTTATTCTTTAGAATCAATTCATAAGCGGATTCGTCATCACTGAAATCTGAACCGCGCTTTGTTTTAGAATCTACCTTATGCCCTTTCTTGTCAATACTGAAGTATCCTTCATGGGTTGCATGGACATCAATCCGCTTCAGATACTGATCATAGGGTGTATTAAAGAGTGTCAAATACTCATTCAAAATAGAAATATATTCCTCTTCAAACATTTGCCCATATTCTGAGTTGACTTCATTGCCTTCTTCATCATACTTCCGATAATTCTCTACCTTATCGATAAAAAACAAAGACAGCGTCTTGATACCGCGGTTATACAATTCCTTTTCCTTCTCGAAATGAGAACGGATAGTTTCCCGAATCTGAACCCGGCGAATGTCCTTTTCGCTGACATCGCCCAGGACTTCACCCGTGTGGATTTCCGCACCATTGGTAAAGGTCACGACGCCTCGAATCGGGTCAATATCATTGATATGATAGCCCTGATACTGTTCCATCTCTTTGGAAAGAGCATACAAATCATCATCGACTCCGACAATACGGGTTTCACGCTTGATGGATTTACCATATTTGATTTCAAATTCCAGTCGGGCCATGGGCGGCTTTTTCGGTGAAATGATAATGTTTTCAAGATACAGATAACCATCTGTTCCACGCAAATTATGGATGTCGAAGCCTTTGACCTCAATCTTTTTGACCAGCTTCATCCGATACGCATCCAGTGCATCCAAGACGTAAACTAGGTCATGATGCTCTTTATGCGTAGCAGAATAATTCAACGTAAAAAGCGGATGGAATTCTTTCAATGCTTCCTGCGTTTTCTTTCCGCCCATCTTCTGCGGTTCATCGAGAATCACAATGGGCCGGTTCACTGCAATTACATCAATAGGCTTTCTTGAGCCGAAATCATCTCTTGCTGAAAAAATAATTCGAGCCGCCTTATCGCCACCTCTGCCTTCTTTATTTTTCTCTTTATTAAACCCAGCATTGAAAGCCTGTACATTGATAATCATGACCGAGAGGTCTGCACTGGAACTGAAACTGTCGATATCAGTCAAATTTTTAGAGGTATAAACAAAGAAGCGGGCTTTCTTGCCATACTGTTCCATGAAATGGTCCTGCATGGTCTGAAAGCTCTTCTGGACGCCTTCGCGAATTGCAATGGACGGAACGACGACGATGAATTTACTCCAGCCATAGCGCTTATTTAACTCAAACATAGTCTTGATGTAGACATAGGTTTTCCCTGTCCCTGTTTCCATTTCTACATCCAAAGAACAAGTGCCTAAATGCTTTGCCAGAGAAGACGACTCCTTAATATTATTATCGTTTTGGATATCTCGTATATTGTTTAGCAGCTGATGTGAGTCAAGCTCTACCGGTGCATTCGAAAAACCAATGTAAAGGTCTTCATCAGAGACTTCCCAGTTAAACAGATTTTTATCGCGCATCGTTGAACCCGTATCGCGGCGATAACTCATTTTATTCTGAAATGGCTGTCCGGCAAAAACTTTTACCACGCTGTCCACCGCTGCAGTCTGATAGTCTTGTATGGTAAATTTAAATTTCATCTCAGTCATCCTTTTCATCTCCCTGGGAATTTTCTATGGCCTGATCCGGATGCTGAGTATAGAAAATCGCCTTTTGCTTCTCAACTTCCTCTTTTAACTGTTCTTTCGTTGGAAGATATGTCAAGTACTTCGACATAAAGAGTCTGTCATTATCATGCAGGACCGAGTATCGTGCAATATCTGCATCCGTTTCAGAACATAGTAAAATGCCGATTGTCGGATTATCCCCTTCTTTGCGCTTCAGGTCATCATACATCCTCACGTACATATCAATCTGCCCAACGTCTTGATGTGTAATTTTTCCCATTTTCAAATCAATCAGCACATAGCATTTCAATTCAATATTGTAGAAAACAAGGTCAATATAGTAATCATCTGTTTCGGTTACAATATGCTGCTGTCTCGCAACAAAGGCAAATCCTCTCCCCATTTCCATCAGAAAATCCCGGATGTGTGAAAGGATAGCAGATTCCAGGTCACTTTCCAGATACGAATCTTCATTTTTAAATCCCAAAAATTCTGCAATCACTGCGCTCTTTTGAGGCGATTTCAGAAGCCGGTAATAATACTGAGTACTAATATTGCGATCCAGTGTCCGAGAACTCCAGCCTTGTTCCGCTGATTCACGTAAATACCAAATGCGGGCATCTTCGTCGCTGACTCGAAGGAGAGAGCGAAAATGTGTCCATGTAAGATTTGGCACGCATGCGTGCCAAATCTCGCGTTCCGGAAATAGGAGATAAAATTGTCTGTAATTCCGAAGATTTCTAGCCGTAAAACCTGACCCGAATTCTACTGTCAGGACAGCCGCCAGGTTTTTAATCAGCGCTTTGCCATATTGGGCACGCGCCTTTCCTTTCTGTTCTTCTTCTACAATCCGTTTCCCAATATTCCAATACATATCAATCATCGCTTGATTGATAGATTGATACGCAGCTTTTCTTCCAGAAGCAATAAGCACCTCTAAATCTTTTATTAAGGAATGATATGAACTAAGATCTTTTTCCATTAGAGCACCTTCCTTACGGTCTGCGGACTATAGGTCATAAATATCTGTTCGAAGTTAGCCGCTACGCTGTCATCTGCCATGGAACTATCACGGAATACCGCATAATACGGATGCTGCTTGGCAATGGCCGTTACTACTTCTTCGGTAACATTTTCATCAAAGCAGGCAATCAGATAGCCGTTTTCTACAGAAAAGACTTTTTTGCCAGCTATTTTCTTCTCCTCGATTTTTGACGAAAGGAGTACACCCAAATCAAGCATGACCTGAATCAGCAAATCTTCTGGCGTGCGGTCTTCCTTGATATTATCGGCAAAAAGATCCATTTGATTTTGTTTCATATCAGCTGGCTTGTAATAGACATCTTTCATGTTGGAAGAATCCACTTTAAAACAGCGGAAGCCATAATCGATATCAGCACCCGTTTCTTCCTTGATTTTCTTACCAGCGCGGCGAATGCGTTCTTCGCCGATGTCACAAATTGTACGATATCCATCATGATAGGCATCACTATCTGCAGGTATATCTTCCGGTAATTGAACCATAATGTATTTTACATTTTTATTTACTTTTACATTATGATGTAATATCGCCTCTGCAGTAGAAGCGGACCCAGAAAAAAAGTCGAGTACAATAGAGCTATTATCCACAGCAGCTACAGTAAGTATTTTTGCCATTAGCCGTTGAGGTTTAGGCCCATCAAAATATCCCTTATCATCAAATAATTTTTTCAACTCTTGTCGCCCTTCTTGGTTATGGCCCACCTCTTCATATTTCCAAATCGTTGTTGGAGTCATCCCTTGTTGAACATCAGCTAAATATCTCTTTATACGGGGCATGTTTTCCCCATTGGTCCCAAAATATACTCTTCCTTCATCAATTAATTTTTTCATTTTTTCTTTACTAGTAAACCAACACCTTCCATTAGTTGGGTATACAACTTTTCCATTAGGTGTTGTTATAGGGTAATCATATGTTGCAGAATAAGTCTTGACAGTCATATTATCTGCTGCCCATGGACCTCTAGGATCGTTATCTGGATTTTTATATCTTGCATTTGCTTCATCTGTTCTCGGTAATTTACCAATTACAAAATTATTAATTTTTTTCGCATATACCAATATGAAATCATGACTTACAGAAAAATATTTAGCATCATTTTTTGGTGAAAATGCCCTTTCCCATACTACTGTACCTACATAATTCTGCATGCCGAATATCTCATTACACATCGCTTTTAAATTTTCCGACTCATTATCACCAATCGAAATAAAAATAACTCCATCATCAGAAAGAAAATCTTTTGCAATTCTTAACCTGGGATATATCATGTTCAACCAGTCTGTATGAAACCGTCCATTGCTCTCCAGATTTTGTACCATTCGGTTTCCTTCTACATCTCGCTGCCCGCTGTTTTCACCATATTCTTCTATACTTTGATAGAAATCATCCTCATAGATAAAATCATTTCCCGTGTTATACGGCGGATCAATATAAATCATCTTTACTTTTCCAAGATAGGTTTCCCGCAGGATTTTCAGGGCGTCGAGGTTATCGCCTTCGATGTATATATTTTCGCTATCGATGTCCCCCCCCCTGTGTACCATCGCGACTGACCGATTTTTCTCGATCAAGTCTCAGTGTTTTGGCAATGGGCTGATTTGCAAGCATGATGGTTTTCCGCTTATCCGGCCAGGTAAACTGATAGCGCTCCTGCCCATCATCTACGACCTGCGTATTGATTTCCTGCATAAGCACATCTTTATCGATGGCACGGATTACATGCCCCTCTTCATCGATGGTTTCTGTGACCGCATTGGGAAACAAGGCCGCCAGTTTTTCATAATTTTCTTTTGCTAAATCAGCCGTATGCATTTCAAGCTTTTCCATGAGTGATTTCCTCCAATTGTTTTTTATAGTCTTGCATCCGGGTATATATTTCAAACCGCTTTTTCGGCTGTTGTTCTTTCCAGGCAGCGGCTTCTGTCTTGTGAATCAGCTTATTCAGCCGGTTGATTTCATCCTGCCGTTTTAACTGTTCATCTATAGGGAGTTCTTGTCTCTGTAGCACATCTTCCGAAGAAATGGCAATTTGCCGTACCAGATTATCCCATATTTCGTCCAACGTATTTCCTTGAAGTACCAGGGAAAGGTCATTTTTCTTCATCCAAGCCGTGCGATAGAGTTTGCGGTGATACACAGCTAGCTGGCAACATTCTCCGTACATAAGCAAAAAAATGAGCTTATGAGGATTCTGTCTGGCAATAGCCTCCACGATTTTCCCATCAAAGTCCTGCAGTTTAAGACGCAGAGATAAGAGCAGGATTTCCTTTATATCACTTTTATTTTCCAGATTCAGATTGCGCTGAGTCAGACTGTTTTCGACTTGAATCTGCTCTACGTCAGACACAAATCGGGCTTTCAGCGCTGCCGTAAGTGATAGATGCTGATAAAACGCTTCTTTCGGAAGTCTCCGGCGAATAACCGTGCTTTTCGGAAAGTCAATCATTTATTTCACCACCATAAAACAAATTAGTTCAAAATCATCCAGCCCAGAGAATCCCATATCCTGAAACGTAGTCTCTCCCGAAGAAAAAAAGCTGTCAATATCCTCTTCCTCTTTCGTTTCAATAATCGATTCGATAGCCGCTTCAAGGAGTTTGGAAACATTTCCCATGTTTCGGCCATCTTTCGTCTCTTTATTAAAGATATGGCACAGTTCCTGAATGGGAACCTTCTTCCCTTTAGCTATATGCCGCATTTCGTCCAGCGTATCTTTTGGCTGCAAGTGGTGGGTAATAATCTCACCATCACTGCCAACATATACCATATAGAACGGATGGAGCCGGTTCTGATTCTTGATGTTGATTTTCGGGTTTACATTCTTTAATACGAATATCACGCCCGGCTTACGTCCCTTTGCCACAGCATGGATGCCAAGTGGTATATGCTCTATATCTGGATGGTCCTTCATATAGGCGAGCAAATCCATGCGGAAGTCATTGAGTCCTAAATCGGTAATAGAGACACCACTTGTCATGTCTTCCAAGTCCACGACTTCTTCCTGCAGCTTTTTCAGCTGTTCCTTACGGTAGGCTAAATCGCCTTTTTCATCCTGATTGATCAGGTCATCGTCACCGGTTGAAGTCATGACAGAAATCCTCATCCTTGTTTCGACTCTCGCCTTCAGGTTAATATATTCGTCCAGCGTCAAGTCAGGCCAGAAATTCACCAGCTGAATGACCTTGTTCTGACTGCCGATACGATCGATTCGCCCGAACCGCTGAATGATACGGACAGGATTCCAATGAATGTCATAATTAATACAATAATCACAATCTTGCAGATTCTGTCCCTCGGAAATGCAGTCCGTGCCAATCAAGATATCAATATTTGTATCCTTATCTGCTGGATAGAGAATATCCCTGTCTTTTGATATGGGAGAAAAGCAGGACAATACATGATTCATATCTGCTTTGAAATGGGGAATCGTCGTCCTGCCTTCAATGCTGCCAGTGACAAGCGCCGTATGAAGGCCAATCTCCTTGGCTTTAGGCGCTATATTTTCGTAAAGGTATTCTGCTGTATCGGCAAAAGCCGTAAAAATAAGGATTTTCCGATTGCCCAGGTTAATGGGATCCGCTTCCTTTTTCTGAATGACTCGAATCAGTTGATTCAGCTTATAATCGTATTCCGGCGTAATATCTTTCACCATGCCGATGAGCAGGGAAAGGGTTTCCAAGTCTGCTTTGATGTCACGCTGCCATGAAATATAATCCATATCACGTAAATCAATTTGTATCTTTTTCCCTACAGAAAAGAAGTCTGTATTCTGATCGTCGTCATCAAAATCCATGGCTACACCAGACAAATCGCCCATTTCGTTCAGATTGCCCTGCCCCTTTTCCCTGAAGGTATCGATAATCTGGTCCGTTTCATACAGATACTGGTACACCCTTTGCACTGTCAACAGGAAGGAATGAACCGAACTTTCCATGCGCTTTAAAAGGTTGATACTCATGAGACGCTGGATACCTGTTTCACGGCCTTTGCGG
>NZ_DGXL01000019.1:0-57881 GCF_002395615.1 Megasphaera sp. UBA4233
TTATCTTACTATATTTTTAATATCTGTAACAACATTGAGAGGTGAAACAGCATGGCCAATAATGTCATCGATGCCGCCATCCGGCTGCGGGATTTGTTCACGCCGACCGTGCGTAGCGTCAATGCCAGCCTGGGGACCATGAAGACCCAGATGGCGGCGGCGAAACAATCGGTCAGCGGACTGTCGGACAAGCTGACGGAGCATGAGCGCATCCAGAAACGGACGGCGAAGAGCATCGAGCAGACGGGAAGCAAGATTTCCGGCTTATCAGACAAGATGGCCCTGCTGTCAGCCCCCATCCTGGCAGCCGTAACGGCAGGCTTCAAGCTGCACAGCGACTTTGCCAACGGTATCGCCAAGATTTCGACTTTGGTCGACACGACGGTCGTTTCCATGCAGAAGGTCAGTGATGAGATTCGTGCTGTCAGCGATGAAACGGGCGCAGGTGTCGCTGATCTTTCGGAATCGGTCTACCAGGCCATTTCCGCTGGTGTCGATGCGGCCCATGCCGTGGGCTTTGTCAAAGACATGACAATTGCTGCGAAAGCCGGCTTCACCGACACGACGACTGCCGTTAACGGTGTGACCACGGTTCTCAATGCCTATGGAAAATCGGCAGAAGAAGCCACGGCGGTGACGGACCAGATGCTCCTGGCACAGAACTTCGGCAAGACATCCTTTGGCGAGATGGCCCAGTCCATGGGCAATGTCATCCCCATTGCGGCACAGCTCAATGTCAGTACCCAGGAACTGTTCGGTTCCATCGCCGTCCTGACCAAGAACGGTATCCGGACCAGCGAGGCCATTACCGGACTCAAGGCGGCTTACAGCAACATCCTGAAGCCGTCTGCCGAAGCGGCGAAACTGGCTCAGTCCCTTGGCCTTGAGTTCAATGCGGCTCATCTGCAGAGCGTGGGCTGGGTGAAGTTCCTGGACGAAGTGAAGCGGGCGACAGGCGGCGATGCCGAACAGATGGCCCAGCTCTTTGGCTCTGTCGAGGGCCTGAACAGCATCCTGGTCCTGACGGGCAAGGGAGCCGGGGACTTCGATAAGGTCATGGACCAGATGGCCCAGTCTGCCGGTATGACCCGGGAAGCTTATGAGAAGATGCTGACCCCGTCGGAGCAGATGCAGATTGCCATGAACCAGCTGAAGAATGCCGGCATGGATTTAGCGGTGTCGTTTACGCCGTACTTCAAGGCCATGTCGATGCGCGTCAAGGAACTGGCTGCCTGGTTCCGGACACTGACACCGGAACAGAAAACGCTGATCGGCCAGGTGGCTTTTGGCATCGTGACCTTCCAGCTCTTCGGTTCGACCCTGGGCCGTATCCTGACGTTCGGCGGCAGGGCTTTTGGTACTTTCAACTCTATTGCCAAGGGCATTAGCAAAGCCGGCAGTGTCTCGAAGTATCTCTCGACCCAGTTCAAAGGACTCATTCCGGTCTGCCGGGGCATTGCCATCGTGGCCAGGGGCATGGGCAGTACCTTTCTGACTGCCGGACGCATGATGATCACCATCATCCGTGCCGTAGGCGCCGCAGCCATGGCCAATCCCATCATTATCATCATTGCCGCGATTATTGCTGCCTTGTACCTTCTGTGGAGGAACTGGGATACCGTGTCGCATTATATCGAACAGGCTATACAGGCTGTATCGGACGCCGTCGATGCGGGGATGAACTGGATCAGTTCTGCCTGGGACGGAGCCATGAACGGTATCAGCGAGACGGCCTCCAGTATCTGGGAGAGCATCAAGGACACCTTCCATAGCGGTGTGAACTGGGTCATCGACCAGGTGAACGGCCTGATTTCCAGCATCAACGGCCTGTCTATCGACATTTCGTCCCTGACGGGAGGGGCGCCGACCCATGTGGGCTTTGATATCCCAAGCATCAGCCACTTTGAAAGCGGTGTCGAGAACTTTCGTGGCGGCTTTGCCGTCATCAATGAAGACCGCCGGGGCGAGCTGGTACACCTGCCCAATGGCAGTACGGTCATACCTCATGATGAAAGCATCCGCCAGGCCATGAACGCCGGCAGCGGCGGTATCACCATCCGCATCGATACCATGAACGTCCGCAGTGAGCAGGACATCGACGCCGTCGCTGAAAGGCTCGTCGAAAAAATCCGGCTGTACGGCATGAACCGCATGAAAGGAGCGACCCTCTGATGAGTTCTTTCTTAGCATCCCTGTTGAACGCCATCGGCCAGGCTGCGTCTTCCCTCACGATTTCACTCTCTTCTGAATCGGCAGCGGTGGTCTTTCCCGTCCTGCCTTCGGAGCTGATGGTATCTGTCAATACGAATCATGGCACGGTGAACATCAATAACTTCGGCGACTACCTCATGATGGGAAAGACGGGACTCAGGACACTGACCCTTTCCGGCTTTTTCCCGGCACAGGATTATCCCTTTGCCATGATGGGCCTTGCGCCTTATACATACATCGCCCAACTGGAAACGATGCGTACCGGTGACAGCGTCTGTCAGCTGACGGTGTCAGATACGCCGCTTTCCATGCCCTGCCTGATTTCGTCCTTCAAGTTTGGTGAAAAGGACGGCAGCGGCGATGTCTATTACGAGCTGGGCCTGACAGAGTACCGCTACGTCACAGCACCGGAGACGGGAAAGACCGATGCTGCGACAGGGCTGAAGAAGCGGCCGGAGTCGTTCTGGTCGAAGATGAAGAAGAACATCACCTATTATCCCGGTGACAGTATCGGGAACGTCATCGGCCGGGCCGTGGGGAAATCGGTGACGCTCAACAATGAGCAGTTCTCGAAGTTCCAGATCTATCGCAGCATCGTCCGTAACGGCGGTCTTTCGCCCGGGGATATCATCCGCCTGACGACGATGAACCTCAAAAGGAATGATGAAAATGTTCCAGTTGCAAAGAATCAATAAGAAAACCAATACCGAGGATGCTCAGACGGAAGGCCAGAAAAAGCCCGAGAACGCAGACCTTACGGGCTGGCTGATTTGTGCAACTTGGTCCGGGGACGTCGAGCAGGCCGGACGCAGGCTGGAATTCGACCTGGCCTATACGACGCGGGATAAATCTTGGCAGAATCCGGAACTGGAACTGGGGGACGAGGTGCTGTTTATCCACATTGACGATAAGACGCAGCAGACTGTCCACCTGTTCCAGGGACGTATTTTTGGCCGCAGCCGGGAGAGCGGCTCTTCCGTGATGCATTTTACAACCTTTGACAATATCGTCTATCTGGCCAAGTCCCGCATAACCAAGAAGTACACGAACGTCACAGTGGCCGACGCCATCCGCCAGACCATCAATGACTTTTCTATTCCGGCCGGGACTATTCCCGACCTGTCCGTCACCTGCAATTTCATTGCCGATGATATCTCGGCTACGGAGGCTATCAAGCAGGCATTATCCTATCAATCCGCACAGGATGGCAAGGGATACCATATCTACATGACCGAAGGGAAGCTCAACGTGGTCTGCATGAACGACCAGGTGGTGGAAGATTTCCTGATCAGCGATGTGACAAATCTGACCGGCGCTTCCGTGTCGGAGTCGGTCGAAGACATGGTTTCTAAGGTCATCGTCGTCGACAGTGCCGGACAGACGAAAGGCGAACTGCCCAATCAGACGGATATCGACCGATTCGGTCTCATCCAGGCCATTTGCAAGGCCGACCCCAAGCAGGACGATGCCTCGCAGGCAAGGGCCATGCTGAAGACCGTCGCCCATGACATGTCCATCCGGGCCATCGGTCATATCCAGTGTATCGCCGGGTTTTCTGTCTCAGTCCAGGAAGAACAGCTCAAGGGCCAGTTCTTCATCAAGTCAGACAGCCATAAAATCGAAGGCAACAAGCACCTGATGGAGCTGCATCTGGTATTCAACAAACTGCTGGATGAGCAGAAACAGGAACTGGACAGTACATCGTACAATGCCAACCCGGATTATGTGCCGCCAGCGGAAACGGAATCGACATCTTCTGTTTCTACAGGTGGCGCTGTGGCTGGCAGCAGTGTGGTCGATGCGTGCATGGCCAATTTCGAGGGTACCGTTTCTCCCTATGGCTCAGAAGGCTGTGTCGACCGGGCGACCATCGCTGCGGCGGGCTATTCCCCTTTTGCAGCGCAGGAATATAACAATGGCGTGAAAGGCTGCGATCAGCTGCGGGCCGATGCCGAAGCGCAAGGTCTGGCTATCCCTTATGACCCGTCGCAGCTCGAAAAGGGCGACATCATCATGTACAACCGCTACAGCAAGCCGGACCCGAACTGGCATGTCGTCGTCTATGACGGAAGCGGCGGCTGCTGGGGCAACAGCTCCAATGTCTATGGCTGTTTTCATCACTACGAAGGCAGCATCGATATGGGGAGCGACTATTATCCGGCAACGATTATCAAGACTTCAAGGGGGTAAGCGTGTGCAGAAAAATCCATATATCGGTCTGCTGAATCTGATGGAGCAGGTCAGCCGTAGCAGCAACAGCCCGGACATTCAAATCGGGCAGATCCTTGCTTCGCCGCCAGATATCAAGGTCCGCTACAATGGCATCATTTTGACCAAAGAGGAGCTGTGGATTTCCCATTATCTCCTGGCAGGTTATGGCCGCACAGCTAAAGGGCATCTGGTATCGGCGACACAGAATCGTGCCGGCGGCAGCGGTGATGCGGCTTACCAGTCCCATAATCATGCCATCGATAATGACTACACCGATTCCGTCATCTATACGGATACACTAAAGCCCGGCATGTACGTGGCCATCATGCCCATGCTCATCAATGGCCGGATCCAGCAGTACATCATTTTGGACGAGATTGTGAGGATTGATGGCCATGGCTGATCCTTTTGTAGCAATGAACAGCATCCAGGCAGCGAACCGGAATGAGTCGCTGCCTCTTTTTGTAGAATACGGCTATGACTTTGATAAGCAGTGCTTCCGCTACGATGAAAAAGGCCAGAACCTGATGGTGACAGAAAATGAAGCCCTCAAGGTCTGGATTTATAAGGCAATCCTCACCGAGCGGTATCGCTACTTGGCCTATGATGACAGCTATGGCATTACCATCGAGCCGTATCAGGGGAGAACGTCAAACAGCCGGTATACGGCAGACCAGATCTGCCGGAATATCCGCGAGGGATTGATGGTGAATCCGTACATTGCCCGCATTAACCATGTCGAGGTGGAGAAGCGGGAACGGGATGATTTGGCCATTACGGTTGACGTCACTTCCATTTACAGTGACGAATCATTGACCGTGACGGCAGGAAGGAGCGAGGCATGAGCAATTTATTTGATGCACAGACCAAAGATGTGATTGAGAGCCGCATGGCCCAGACCCTGCACACCATTACGGAAAAAGAGCAAAGTACCATGGAAGGCACCTTTGCCCGCGACCTGATCGACGCCAATGCTGTGGAATTTGAGAGCAGCTATGCCGAGATGGCCATGTTGCGCGACGCGGCCTTTGCCGAAACGTCCTGGGGCGACTACCTGACGCTGCGGGCAGCGGAATTTGGCGTCGATCGCAAGAAAGCCGTCAAGGCCAAAGGAGAAGTTACGGTGACGGGGATGGCAGGAGCCTACATCATTCGCAGCAGTCTCTTCCAGACAAAAGACGGCCAGCGATTTTATACCCTGGAGTCGGCCACCATTCCTGCCGATGCCGCTGAGGTTACGATTCCCGTGGAAGCTGCCGATGCCGGGGCGAGTGGCAATGTGGCCGAAGGAACGATTACAGAAATCCCCTATTCCATCCCGAATATCTCGGCAGTCGTTAACCATAAGAAATGCACCGATGGGGCGGATGAAGAAACGGATGACGCACTCCTTGCCCGGCTCCTGTTCCGGGTGCGCCAGCCTATCACCTCGGGCAATGCCAATCATTATCGTGACTGGGCCATGTCTGTCGATGGCGTCGGGAACTGCAAAGTCATCCCGCTCTGGCAGGGCAATGGCACGGTGAAGGTCATCATCGTCACGGCAGAGAATGAATCGGCATCGGCTGAACTGATCCAGGAGGTCTATGACTACACCGAAAGCCAGCGGCCTATCGGTGCGACCGTGACCGTCGTTTCGCCGGCGCCATTATCCATTGATTTGACGGCAGATGTCTATGGCACAGCCAGCCCCGATGCCGTAAAGGCAGCCATGACAGCCTATCTCAAGCAGACGGGCTTCACGCTTTCTTATGTCAGCCTGGCCCAGATGGGGAAACTCCTCCTTTCCATCAGCGGCATTACAGATTATAAGGATTTGAAGCTTAATGGAAAAGCGGCCAACGTGGAACTGACGAACGAGCAGATCCCCGTGGCAGGGAAGGTGGTGCTGAACCTTGTCAGCCAATGACTGGATGCGGCAGAGCCGGATGGATATCCTGAAGTATTTGCCGAATTTCTTATCCAAAGACCCGATGTTCCACTGCGCGGCAGAAACCTGCAATGAGGAGCATGACCGTCTGCGCCTGGCTCTGCAGGACCTGGCGGACAACTTCTTCGTGAACACCGCCACCTGGGCGCTGCCGCTTTATGAATCGTTCCTGGGCATCAAGCCCAGTGACGGAGATAGTGACGAATTCCGCAGGCAGCGGATTCTCTTCAAGCTGCAGCACGTGGATGTGTCTACAAAAGATTTCATGAACTCCATCATCAATCTCTACAGTGTCGGCCATATCGAGGAAGTCAATGAGGAATACTACTTCAAGGTGTACTGCATCATGAACGGCAAAGATACCACGACCTTGCAGAAGCTCATCACGCAGCTCAACATCTACAAGCCGGCCCATCTGGGATACGTCATCTACCTGGGTTATTCCTGGAATGGCAAGATTTACTGGAACGGGGAAGCTACCTTCTCGACGGCGACCATCGTATCCAAGAAAGGAGTGATGACAAATGGATGATTACAGCAAAGAGAAATGGTCTGCCGACTTCCCGGACCGTGCCGGACAGGAAGTCCGGCCCACAGAAGCTGTGGAGAATACGCTGGATTATGATGTGCTTTTCCCACAGTATCTTTCGGAAGACCCGGTTGTATTCAACCAGCAGAACAAGACTGTGTCCCAGCTGGTCAGCAATGATGCCCGGCTCTATGAGCGGATTTCCGCTACGGCAGCTGACATCAATGCCCATCTGAACGATGCCAAGGCCCATGCCAGCGGCATCAGTGGCAATGCGGCCAGTGCGTCGAAGCTGCAGACGGGGCGGAAGATTCACCGGGTTGTCTTTGACGGCACCCGGGATATTACCTTACCAGACTTTACGGGCTGCGGCGAAAAGACAGCAGGCCAGAGCGGCATGGTCCCGTCACCTTCAGCCGGGAAGCTGAATACCGTCCTGCACAGCAATGGCGGCTGGGGCAAGGTCACCTACGCCGATATGGACGAGGAAGCCGTGGCCAAAATCCAGGCATGCCCATTTCCCGTCAATGCCATCTACATTTCTGCAGACGGGAAGAATCCCGCCACGTACTGGCCGGGTACGACCTGGGTGGCTTTTGCCATGGGACGTTGCTTGATCGGGGCCGGAGCAGCAGACAGCGGGACCATGTATAAGGCCGGGGACAAGCTGGGCGAAGAGAAGCACACCAATACCCTGGCGGAAATCCCTATCCATGGCCATACGGGGAAAACCGGCGATGCCGGGAACCATAACCATGACCGGGGCAATATGAATATCACCGGCGCTTTCTGGGGCCGTGATGTGCAGAGCGGGTACAACGGCAATGGGGCGTTCTTCATCAGCGGCCGCGGGAACTGGAATGATGAAGGCGGCAACTATCATGACAACTACCCATCCGTCATGTCCTTTGAAGCAGCTCGGTCCTGGTCCGGCAGGACTTCGACGAACGGCAGTCATGCCCATAGTTTTACGACGGAGAATGCTGGTGGTGGCCAGCCGCACAACAACATGCAGCCATCTATCGTCGTGTACATGTTCCAGCGGACAGGCTAGGAGGTGAGGAATATGGCTGAATGGTTACAGATGGCCGCATCCCTGGTATCGGTTCTGATGCTCTGCGGCGTCATATTCAATTTCAGCGTCATCAAGCCGCTGAATGAATCGGTGCGGAGCCTCCGGGACTGTATCGCAGAACTGCGCCGCCAGCTGTCGGATACGGAAGCCAAACGGCAGAAGATGGCGGAACGGCTGTCCCGGGTGGAAGCCCTAGCAGAACATGCCCACCGCAGACTGGATGCCATGGAACAGCGGCAGCCGGAACAGGGGGGATGGAAATGAGCTTCTCTGTAGTGCAGAACCGGATCCGCCTTGTGAGGGGTGATTCGGCAGAAATCCGCTTGGTCATCTGCGACCGGATGACGGGGGAACCTTTCATCCCTGGAAAGCACGATGAGCTGACGTTCACGCTGAAACAAAACCTTGCCGATGAAAAGCCTGTCCTGACCAAGACACTGGAACAGGGCATCCGGCAGGAAGGGGCGGCGTGCTTCCTGGTTTTCTGGCCGGACGATACCCGGAACCTTCCCTGCGGCCGTTATATCTATGATGTGGAGCTGGTGCGGGAGAACGGATACACCGATACCCTTATCCCGCCCCGGCCTTTTTTCCTGGAAAGGGGCGTGACGGACAATGGCACATAAGGGGAACAACCTTGTCGGCATTCTTTCCATGCCCCAGGCCCCTTCCGGGGACTTTCAGGAAAAATGCATCGTCCCATCCGACGAGGAACAGGTCGTCACCGCTGACAGCGGTCATGCGGCCCTTTCCCGGGTGACGGTAGCTGCCATTCCGTCGAATTATGGCAGAATCAGTTTTAATGGGTATGAATTAAAAGTCGAGTAAAGGAGCAATTCATATGGCGAAGAATGTAAAAATCAATTCCGTTATCTATGCAGAGGTGCCGCAGGTCTCGATTCCTCTAGCAGAGGGGGAAGGTACCGCTGTCTTTTATGATACGACTGGGGCTACGGCGGCATCGGGCGATATCCTGACGGGGAAATCCGCTTTTATCGGGAACGGCTTTGTCGCGGGTTCCATGTCCAATAACGGAGCCGTCAGCGGCAGTATCAGCAAGGCCGATGGCACGTATACCATCCCGGCCGGGTTCCATAACGGCAAAGGGGCAGTCCGCATCAGCAGCGAGGAACAGGCCAAGCTGGTCAGCGGGAATATCAAGGCTGGCGTGACCATCCTCGGCGTGTCCGGCAAATCCAGTGTCGTTGATACGGGCGATGCCACAGCGGCAGCCGGCACCATCATCAGCGGCAAGACGGCCTACGTCAATGGCACCAAAGTGACCGGGAGCCTGACAACCGTGACCGTATCCCAGGACAGCCTGACCAAGGTGCTGACGGTCGAGTAAAGGGGATGAAGCAATGAATGTTGATGTGAAGATTGCCGGTGCCAGCTACAGCGAGGTGCCGGCTGTATTGCTTCCCCTGAAGAACGGCGGCAGAGCGCGTTTTTGTGAAGTATCTGATACGACGGCAGAAGCAAGTGATGTGGCACTAGGCAAGCGGTTTTATACCTCAGAGGGAGAATTGGTGGTGGGAACAGCTGAGTTATCACAGGGGGCAGATACCCGCAAAAAGATTACGCTGATTCAAAAGGAGCATCAGAACCTTACGATCTCCTGCAATCACCCGGATTTGTCCTCACAGACGGATTTGGAGGGAAATACCATCTATGCTACAGAATACCAGGATGCCCTGGACATCAGCCTGAAAGCGGATGCCGATTATTATGCCGGCAAAATCACCATCAATGGGGCGGAGCAGGAAAGCACCGGTTCCAATCGCCAAAATGCCTTTGCATCGGTATCCATCAGCAATGGGATGGTGGTAAGTGCAACAGACGCAATCCCGATTCCCACGGTTCCTTTTACAGATGTAAGCCTTACGCTGACGGGACAGGGGACCCAGTGGCTGATGGGATATCTGCTCGCCACGACGAAACAATCACCGGAGAGTCCTAAAATAGGAGGGGCCTTGCTTGCTGGCAATGACAGTGATAAAGGCATTCTGTTCCTGGTAGAGGGAGAACAACGCTATGCGGGCTGCCAGGTTGAACTTACGACGGGGACAGGGATAACGGATAGCGCAGAGCTGTCTTATGAAAAAGATGCAGATTTAGGAGTCACCATGATAGGGAAAATATCGGATGCCTTATATGCCTATCTAAAAGAAAGTGCCGAGTCAAAGACCGAAGTGACACTGACGATTAAGGTGGTGGGGTAAATTTGTTTGAAAAAATCAATATTCCTGATTGCATCGTCATCATCGGTCTGGTCACAGCACTGATCCTGGCGATTTTTTATGCCTTGAACGAACTGGCTATGTCCATTGCGTCAGGGCTTCTCGGTTACATCGGCGGCACCGTGAAGTCCGCCGTTCATCAGAAAGGAGAAGAAAAACCATGAAAGTATTCCTGAATCCCGGCCATGCGCCGGGCGGCCATCCCGACCCCGGTGCCGTGAATGAAGAAACGGGGCTGCGCGAATGTGACGTGGCTCTGGCAGTCGCGAAGTCTGCTGAAAGCTATCTGAATGCGGCAGAAGTCGGAACAGAACTGCTCCAGTCCAACAGCCTGGCGGAAATCTGCGAAAAGGCGAACAACAGTGATGCGGATATCTTCGTGTCCATCCACTGTAATGCTGCCGAAGCAGAAGAAGCCAACGGCACAGAAACCTGGGCCTGCGCCGGCAGTTACCGTGGCAGCATGCTGGCGAGCTGCATCCAGAGACAGATCGTCGACGCCCTGGATACGACAGACCGGGGCGTGAAGATTGCCACGCCCGGCGTCAACGGCCTGTATGTCCTCACGAACACCGACATGCCCGCTGTCCTGGTCGAACTGGCCTTCATCACCAATCCAGATGATGAAGAAATCCTGGCCAATGCCCAGGATGCCCTGGCCAGAGCAGTGGCACGGGGCATCACCGATTACGAACAGCTGATTCTAGGAGGCAAATGACCATGAACCGTGAAGAAATCAGGAAAGCCGTTGCCGATGCCGTCGTAGGCTTTGCCAGGAGCGAAGCCGAAGCAGCCATCAAGTCCATCGACCTGGATGACGTCCAGAAGCTGGTGGAAGCGCAGATGAAAAACCTCACAGACCCACTGGAAGCGGAAATCCAGACTACCACTAGTTGGTGGGTGAAGATTCGGAACAGGCTGTATATTACATTGCTGCAGCAAGCAGTCAAAGCTATTGTGGCTGATACAAAGCAAAAGATTGTATGAGAAAAGCCGGTATAGTACATTTATTAAATTTTCTGTATTGGTACTTTTTGTGATTAGATATCTTACAATTAAATACGATGTAACAGCATACAGAGTAATGATAATAATATTCAATATGCCCACGTAAATAAGAAGTGTTTTATATTTGCAATCTACATATTCTAGCAATATGGTTCTGTGTAGCTTTCCAATGGTCCTGCTAATATAATTACAAATTCTTCTTGAATATAGTGCTATAATGCTATTTACTTTATTATATGAAATGTTATGTTCTTAAAATACAATATTTTAAATATATTTTGATAAATAACTCTAAAATATTACTTTTTATTAGCATAAATGTCTTGTGGGGAGGGGACGTTTATGCTAATATTAAGAGTAAGTAAAGAGAAACTGGACAAAATGTTATTAAGAAAAGAGGCTTAGCGATGAAAAAAGATATGTCAAAGAAACTGATTGTGGCAATTAGAATAGCTTGTATAGGATCTGCTGCAATGGGGATTGGCGGAATGCAGAACGCCTTTGCCTATGCGCAACCTTTAACTCCCATTGGATATCAAGCGGATGGAGGGACAATAACGACTCATTACAGTACCGTGCATGTTCATCAAGATGGAACCGTAGAGTGGCAGAATAGTCCTGAATATCTAGAGGATAATGCACAAAACGACGGAAATGTAGCGTTAGGGAATTTTTCGAAGGCAGGTTCTCTGAACGATAAAAACATTATAGGAAATATGACTGTTGTCAGGGAATCTCCAACCGGGACGACGTATGACTATTTTCAATATGTAAAACAGGGGGATAAATACTATAAAGCATGGTATGATCCTCAGGGAAATCTTCAGGGATATCTACTGGATGCACAATTAAATGTTATTCCCGATAGCACTCCTGTTGCTTTGAATCTAGCGGGGAATATAACGAATAACGTTGCCATCGGCAATCATGCCACTACCAAATCTTCCAGCAGTGTGGCTATCGGAGATGACAGTCAGTCACAGGGATATCGTGGCATTGCTATCGGGGCAGACAGCCAGGCTGGAGATACAACCGATAGTAATGATTACAATGATGGCATTTCGGCAATTGCTGTTGGTGATGGTGCCAAAGCGATGGGGAATGGCAGTATAGCCACGGGACAAGGTTCACATGCCTACGGGTATGCGTCCATCGCATCCGGTGTAAATGCCGGAGCCAATACAACTCGGTCGATTGCGATTGGGGAAAATGCCACGGTTTCTTATAATCCACAAGCAGCAGATGACCCGCAGCGATTGGTAGCCGAACAAGCGATTGCCATTGGGTATAACAGTCAGGCAAATGGCAAAGACGCAACGGCGGTAGGCCGGCAGGCAGTAGCAGACCGGCGTAATTCTACGGCTTATGGCAATAATAGCCATGCCAATGCTTATAATTCAGTAGCCATCGGCAATAAAGCCATTGCAGGACTTAAAACAGAAACAGATTCTAATTCCGTTGCTGGTCAGTCTGCGGTAGCCATAGGAAACCGGGCTACGGCTACGCAGGAATATACGACAGCCGTAGGTGCCAGTACGTATGCTTCCGGCTGGCATGCAGTAGCCGTTGGTGATTCTAATAGGGCAACGGGTCGCTATAGCACGGCAATGGGGGCTGGGTATTCTACTTATACTGTGGATGAAACAGATAATGATAATACAGAGCGCGAACGAAACTATCAAACAATCGGAGCTAACCAGGCAACGGGCGATTATAGTACGAGTGTAGGATATGGAAATATTACTATGGGACAGAACAGCTCTGCTTTTGGTATGCAGAATGTGGCTTCTGGTATGGATTCGCTGGCATATGGCAGCGGTAATAGTATTGGACAGGAACGTCAGCCCGGAGCTACAACGATTCAACGTGATGCGGTCAATGCAGGGAATGTGACAGGATTTGCCGTAGGCCACAGCAATAAGATCGGTGGAAATCTGGGTGGAGCTTTTGGCGATGGTAATACTGTAGTGGCGGAAAGAAGTTATGCAATAGGGAACAGCAATCAGGTATCAGGCAAAGGTGGCTTTGCCGCAGGGAATCAGGCAACGGTGACAGCAGAGAATGGTATTGCTGTTGGTAATGATGCTCATGCAACTATCAGGGATTCTGTTGCCTTAGGTAATGGCGCTCGAACCAATGAAGTAGTCGGGACATCTGTTATAGAAATCCCTGGCACAGGTACTACCTATAGCAATATTTCCGGTACTTCTCCTGTTGGCACGGTAAGTGTGGGTGATGTTGGAAAAGAACGCACTATCACGAATGTTGCTGCTGGACGTATAGGACCGGGAAGTACGGATGCAGTAAACGGTTCGGAATTATACGCAGTTAAGCAGCAGGTTGGGCTGAATTCGACGGCTATTCAAAACATTAATAATCGAATGGATAGTTTAGATAATAGAATTAACAAAGTAGGTGCTGGAGCAGCTGCGTTAGCTATGTTACACCCCTTAGATTTTGATCCAGATGAAAAATGGGATTTTGCAACTGGCTATGGGCATTATGGAAACGAGAACGCTGTCGCAGTAGGTGCTTTTTATCGTCCGAATGAAGATACAATGTTCTCTATTGGCGGAGTAGTTGGAGATGGGCACGATATGATAGGGGCCAGCATTTCATGGAAATTTGGACAAAAAAATCATGTGTCAGTGAACAGAGTGGCAGCAGCAAAGGAAATAATTGAATTGCGAAAAGAATTGAATGATCTGCGTTCTTTTGTAGCAGATGCTGTTAGTGGCAATGTCTTGGATTTGTCCAAAATTCAACTTTTCCCTGATGTCCCAGAAAACCATTGGGCTTATGATTATGTTTCTACTTTGGCAGGCAATGGCGTTATCGAAGGATATCCGGATGGTTATTTTGACGGACATCGTGCAATGACCAGATATGAAATGGCAGGAGTTCTCTATAGAGCTATGTTACGCGGTGTAAAATTAAAGGAAAGAGCATTAAAAGAATTTGCGCCTGAACTAGACCGTATTCGTGTCGATACATTGACTAAACATAAAGATGGGTCGCCGGATATTCAACGTGTGCGTACGATTCCGGGCAAGGGATGTTAAAGGATGAGCAAAAGGAGGGAAATTATGAGTGCGAATAAATTGTTGGCAGTTGCCTTACTGGGCCTTGCTATTACAGGAAACGTCTTTGCTGCTAATCTTTCTGCGCAAGAAAAAGACCAGGAAACGACATTTATCGGGGAGATCTGTGAGTTTGAAATTGGGAATATATATAAAATGCGAGATGAAAACGGAAATATTACTCGCGTTGATTTAGGCAAGTATAGTGGTAGGATGCTGAACCGGACATCGTTTAGCGTTACTGGTAAAATGATGCAGGATGAAAAAGGACCATTTTTAAAAATGCGACATATGGATTACAAAGATCCAGATCCTTTTGTGGAATATTTTGAAGCACTACAGAAAACAAAAAATCCCCAAAAAGGTGGGCTTGAACTTGAACAAATCAGAGATAAGGCATTTGACCATGAGAATCCCGTGAGTGATGATCCAATAGTCTATAAAAATAATGTTAAGAAACTTTCAAATGCTCAGCTAGAAGAGTATAAAATGAATGATATAAGTGAGTTTACAAACTTGGATAGAGGGACGAAGGTCGCTTTTAAAGGTCGGGCAATTCAGACTGTGGTTGATAGACAAGTCATGCTTTTTTGGGATACGAAAGGCAATGCCGTCAATGTCAAGATGAATGGTGCATATTGTCCGCTAGGCCAGCGTTGCTTTGTTTATGGCACTTGGGAATCAGATGAAAAAGGTTCGTATATAAGCCTGGATTATATGGAAAGTGTAGAGCTGCCGACAGAAGCATATCAATAACATAAATAAAGCTGCTAAAGATGGAAGTATTATTGCATTTCTGGGGCGAAAAAAAGCAGTAATTTATTGTATTATGTTAAGGCCGGGCTATAATTGACCTAAAGGAGGTGCGGACGAAAATATTCCGGCCTTGACATATTATACGAAAGTGAAATAAAAATAAGATAATGATAAATTAATAGAAAATCAAGAAAGCAAATCTTGAATTTAAAACCGCAGAATGTGTTTATAACCTTTTTATTCATCGGGATTCTGTTGTTTTAATCCTGTCTTCTAATAATTTGTGCATGTATATAATTATAAGCCCCCAACATGCTTTAAAATATATTGATTATTATTTTTTATTAAAACGAAAAATCCAGATTTGTTATTTACCCATAAGCCTTCATTTTTTCCATTACCGGCAATCCATGCTGGATCTATGGTTTTCACTGAATATGATATATCATAATAATTCTTATCCATTCCATCATTGTCCTTGATTTTTATTGGTCCGTCAATTCTATTAATTGTATAATCAAAAATTTTATTTTTATTGAACAATCTTTCGGATTTATAATGGTCAAATTCGTGAATTAATATTTTATTGACAATTTCTTTTTCTGATAATCCTTCTGCATCTGATACTGCTATACGATTGCATTGAATTGTTTCTACTAGTATGGAGTCATAAGAATAGAATATTAAATATACAACTCCTATTAGTATAATTGCTATATTTTTTATTTTTGTTTTCTTTGTCCTGATATATTTATAAAGGACAATTGCTATCATGAAAAAAGTGAAAATATATAACATAAATAAAAAATCACTTATAAACATAATCATCTTAATTTCTCCTAATTATCAAAAGATAGAAATCCCGATAAATATAAACATTAAAATTATATGGATCCTGGTTATCTATTTTTCTGCTAGTAAATAATATTAATCAAAATATGACAAAATTTATAGTTAAATTATAGCACAGCTCACATGTGAATATTAGGGTAATATTCCATGACCTGGATTTTCGTCGAGTGCCTCAAATGCTATCAATCAACTGATTAAAGCGAAGTTATCTAGGTCTTATAATATAAGTATTACCGATGGCTGAGAATTCAACAATAATTGAACCGGCGTTTAACTATGTAATTCTCATGCGAAATGAAATAGGTCATAATTTATTATTTTATATGACCGCATTAATGAGTTTTATTAGCAAACGATGTTTGAGTGGTGGCGTGCATCAGGATAGTGTTTTGAAGATTTTTTTGTTTATTAGTTATATTAGTGCGATGCGAACTCCTTGGAGATTAGTAGAATGATTAAGCATATGCCCAATTACTACTACATACCATAGATAACGTTAAATATTATCAATATTATGCAAAAAAACAGAAGAAATTTATGAGCCAATGAGGGATACTGTAAAAAGCTAAAACGGAATATCGAGCGAGATAAGGAAGTCAATGACGAACTGACCGATATGGGCTGGCTCGTCCTGCGGTTCTGGGAGAGTGACATCAAGAAAGATTTGCAGAGATGCGTGGACTTGGTTTGCGAATACCGCGGAAAATAACTGAATATCATTTGCAATCAGCGGATGCTCATCATGGGCATCCGTATTTTTTTGCCTTCATAGTACTTAACGATAGCTGTTCTGGCCTATTACTCCTGAAGACCAAAATTTCAGGAGGTGTCCATCATGACGGACGAACAGAAACAGCAGATCATTGCCCTGCGCCGGGGTGGGGTATGGCAGGATAGCGGCACAGCTCCAGATTTCCATCAACACGGTGAAATCGTTCTGCCGGCGGCACAGCCTGGTGGCGAAAAAGACGGCATCAATCGGTATAGGATTAATAAAAAATCCTGTACCGATTTTTTTTGTAAGCCGTCAGATAAGTATCTTTCTCAAGGCTATAAAGTAGAGGAAATAAACAAAACAAACCTCGGGAAGGAGTGTGAACCAGGATGACGCAAAGAATGAGTATTGGTGTTGCATCTCAGGCTGATGACAAAAGCATTGCGGTGATTAGCTGTGTCTCTATCAGAGAACGCCTTCTACGGTTCCTGTTGGGACGGAAAGAAAAAATCACGATTATTGTGCCGGGTGATTCGGTAAAAGAACTGACAATCCATGAATCAATCGGGAAAGGAGCTTTACCATGACAAACGACGAAATGCAGAAACTGGCGGCAGGATTGGCCGACTGCGGGAAGGCACTTCTCCGTATGGCCGATGCCCTGATAGAGAAAAAGGAAGAAGCATCTGCCGCCGAAGACCAAAAGAAACTGACTTTGGAAGATGTCCGCAGAGTGGCTGCCGATAAGGCCCGCCAGGGACACACGGACGAAGTACGACAGCTCATCCAGAAGTTCGGTGCTGATAAGCTTTCTGGTGTGGATGCGGCCAAATATCCGGCCCTGATGGAAGAACTGGAGGCGATGGGCCATGCCGACTAAACACGCGGTCCTTTCCGCTTCCTCCAGTTATCGCTGGCTGGCCTGCCCGCCGTCTGCGAAAGAATGTGCCAAGCTGCCGGATACCTCCAGTGAATTCGCCCGACAGGGAACGGATGCCCATACGCTCTGCGAATTCAAGGTGAAGACAGCCCTGGGCCAGAAGCTGGAAGACCCGACGAAATCCCTCACGTACTTTGATGAGGAGATGGCGGAATGCACCGATGAATACGCGCAATTCGTCATGGAATGTCTGGCAGCGGCCAAAGTATCCTGCAAGGATCCGCTGATCATGATCGAACAGCGGCTGGACTTTTCCAAGTGGGTGCCAGGCGGATTTGGAACAGGCGACTGCCTCATCGTAGCTGACGATACTCTGACAGTCATCGATTACAAGCATGGCTTGGGAGTTCTGGTAGATGCCGAGAAGAATCCGCAGATGATGTGCTATGCCCTCGGTGCGCTGAACCTGTTTGATGGCATCTATGATATCCGCCAGGTGTCCATGACTATCTTCCAGCCCCGCCGGGACAACGTCAGCACCTGCACCATGAGCAAGGTAGAACTGCTCCAGTGGGCCGAAACGGTGCTGAAGCCTGCAGCGGAACTGGCGGCCAAAGGCGAAGGGGAGTACAAGGCCGGCGACCATTGCCGCTTCTGCAAGATTAAGGCGACCTGCCGCAAGCGGACCGAATACAACCTGGAATTGGCCCGGTATGATTTCGCCGTCCCGTCCACGCTGCAGGATGAAGAAATCGAAGCTGTCCTTTCTAAGGCCGACGAACTGGTGAACTGGGCCGGGGATGTCAAGGAATACGCTTTGCAGCAGGCCCTGTCCGGCAAGCAGTGGGACGGATGGAAACTGGTCGAAGGCCGGTCGAACCGCCGCTACGTAAGCGAAGAAGCAGTCGCCGCCAAAGTGGAAGAAGCAGGCTTCGACCCATATGAAAAGAAGCTGCTCGGCATCACGGTGATGACGAAACAGCTCGGCAAGAAACGGTTCAAAGAACTGCTGTCAGATTTAGTGGAAAAGCCGCAGGGCAAGCCGGTCCTGGTGCCGGAATCGGATAAGCGTCCGGCCATGCACACCGCGACAGATGATTTCAATGATGAAAAATAAGGAGGAACTTGCTATGTCCAAGAATTATGTCAATCCGTGCAAAGTGATTACCGGGGTCAATACCAGATGGTCTTATGCCAACGTCTGGGAACCGAAGTCCATCAATGGCGGTACGCCGAAGTACAGCGTCAGCCTGATCATCCCCAAGTCGGATACGAAGACCGTAGAAAAGATCCGCGCCGCCATCAAGGCTGCCTACGAAGAAGGCGAAAGCAAGCTCAAGGGCAATGGCCGCGCTGTACCGGCTCTCGAAGCCATCAAGACGCCGCTCCGTGACGGCGACCTGGAACGCCCGGGCGATGACGCCTATAAAGACAGCTTCTTCGTCAATGCCAACTCGACGACCAAGCCGGGCATCGTCGATGCCGACTGCCAGCATATCCTGGAACGGTCCGAAGTCTATTCTGGCGTCTATGGCCGTGCGTCCATCAGCTTCTATGCCTTCAACAGCAACGGCAATAAGGGTATTGCTTGTGGCCTGAACAACTTGCAGAAAATCCGTGACGGTGAACCTCTGGGCGGTAAACCCCGTGCAGAAGATGACTTCGCGACAGCTGACGATGACGATTTCCTGGCATAAGGAAGGAGAATTTCAATGGAAACTACGATGCAAATGATTTTAGAGATGATGTATTGCCTGGTGGCACTGGCTGCAAGCGGTTTTTTTGTGGCTTTAATTTATACAGCCCTCAAGAAGGATCATCGTGATGAAGAAATAGCACGGCACCGGGAAGAACGGGAAGCGGAATATCACCGCAAACAGATGGAATCTTTTCGGAAATAAGTATTGGTAAATGGTGGTGGCGGGGCCTTGTGTCTCGCCGCTTTTCTTGAGGTGAAGCGTATGAAAAGCATGAGTATAGATATTGAAACGTTCAGCGATGTCAACCTGGCCAAATGCGGCGTGTACAAATATGCTGAATCGCCGGCCTTTGAAATTCTCATCTTCGGATATGCCATAGATGGCGGCGAGGTGCAGGTCGTTGACCTGGCCCGGGGAGAAAATATCCCTGAAGATATTCTGGATGCCTTAACCAATGAAGACGTCACCAAGTGGGCCTTCAATGCCAGTTTCGAACGAATCTGCCTGTCGCGATATCTGAGTGATTTGGGGATAAGTCTGGACCCGTTCCATGACCATCATCCGCTTTCCCAGGACTGTGCAAGGTTCCTCAATCCGGTGGGATGGAAATGCTCCATGATCTGGTCGGCCTACATGGGTCTGCCCCTTTCACTGGAAGGCGTGGGCACTGTGCTGAATCTGGATAATCAGAAGATGAAGGAAGGCAAGGAACTGATTCGTTACTTTTGTGTACCATGCAAGGAAACCAAAACAAATAGTGGCAGGACGAGAAATCTTCCTCATCATGCCCCGGATAAATGGGCTCTGTTCAAGTCTTACAACAAACGAGACGTAGAAGTGGAAATGGCCATCCAGGAGCGGCTGAAGAAGTATCCCGTCCCGGAATCGATATGGGATGAATATCATCTTGACCAGGAAATCAATGACCGGGGCATTGCCATCGACCGGACGCTGGCTGAAAATGCCATCGTTATCGATGCCCGCAGCCGGGACAGCCTGATGGCTATGCTGAAGGAAAAGACGGGCCTGGAGAACCCGAACTCCGTCATCCAGATGATCGGCTGGCTGGAACAGCATGGGATGAAGACCGATTCCCTGGGCAAGAAGCAAGTACAAAAGCTGCTGAAAACGGCAGAAGAACCGCTTCGCAGTGTGTTGCTGCTCCGGCAGAAGCTGGCCAAATCATCAGTCCGTAAATACCAGTCCATGGAGATGACGGCCTGTGAGGATGGACGGGCCAGGGGAATGTTCCAGTTCTATGGGGCCAACCGGACCGGGCGGTTTGCCGGCCGGCACATCCAGCTGCAGAATCTGCCCCAGAATCATCTGCCGGACCTCTCGGAAGTCCGGAAGCTGGTACGCCAGGGAAATTATGAAGCCCTGGAGCTCCTGTATGATTCCATCCCCGATGTCCTTTCCCAGCTGATCCGTACGGCCTTTGTGCCCCGGCAGGGGCTGAAGTTTGCCGTAGCGGACTTTTCAGCCATTGAAGCCAGGGTGCTTTCGTGGCTGGCCGGAGAAACATGGCGCTCGGACGTCTTTGCCCGAAATGGCGATATCTATTGTGCTTCGGCCAGCTCCATGTTCGGTGTTCCCGTGGAAAAGCATGGCGTCAACGGGCATCTCCGGCAGAAAGGGAAAATCGCAGAACTGGCCCTTGGCTATGGCGGCTCCATCGGGGCACTGAAAGCCATGGGTGCCCTGGAGATGGGGCTTACGGAAAATGAGTTGTATCCTCTGGTGCAGTCCTGGCGGTCAGCCAATCCGCACATCGTCGATTTCTGGTGGCAGGTGGATGCCGCCGTGAAGACGGCCATCAAGGAACATATCCCCATGCGGGCCGGCTGCATCCGCTTCCTCTGTCAGAGCGGCATGATGTTCATCCAGCTCCCAAGCGGACGGCGGCTTTCCTATGTGAAGCCCCGGATAGGCGAGAACCGTTTCGGCGGGGAATCCGTCACCTATGAGGGCGTCGGCGCAACGAAGAAGTGGGAACGGCTGGAAAGCTACGGCCCGAAGTTCGTGGAAAACATCGTCCAGGGCATCAGCCGGGACATCCTCTGCTATGCCATGCAGACCTTACGATGCTGTGCTATCGTCGGCCATGTCCATGATGAACTGATCATCGAATGCAGCCGGGATGTCAGCGTCAATGCCATCTGCGAGCAGATGGGACGTACACCGTCCTGGGCTGAAGGATTGTTGCTCCGGGCAGACGGATACGAATGTGATTTTTATCAAAAAGATTAAAATGAAACGTCAGAAAACACCTTCTGCGGTGGCTACAAAGCAGGAGGTGTTTTTATGAACAATCAGAATGAATTTGAAAATGCAATTCCTCTATTTCAACGGTTCATGCTGACTCCTAAGGAAGCCAGCGTGTACTTTCATATTGGTGAAAAGAAAATCAAAGCCCTTGCTGCAGAACGCCCAGATGCTTCTTTTATAGTCTATAACGGAAGCCATTTGCTTATCGTCCGGAAAGAATTTGAAAAGTTTCTTTGCCAGACTTCGAGTATTTAGTTGAAGGATATGAGTTGACTTATTTGCTGGCTAGAGTGATGTATAGACAAGGAAATAAGAGAAAGGAGACTGGAATTATGCCACGTACGCAGTCGAGTATCCGCAGGGATAAGAAAAAACGAAAATTACGGCCCGGCGAAACGGTTCGGGCAGATGGAAGATATCAGTTCAAATATCAGTTAAATGGAAGACCAAAGTTCTTTTACAGTTGGAAACTGGAACCCACAGATCCACTACCGGCAGGGAAGAAGCCTTGCAAATCACTGAGGGAATTAGAGAAGGATTTGGAAATCCGTTCTGCTATTTGTCCTAATCGTGATGATGATACCATGACCGTTATGGAATTAGTACAGCGTTATTTAGCTGTTAAGACAGGGGTTAAACCTAACACGAGAACGAATTATAATTTTGTTGTCAACTTACTGGCGAAAGACCCTTTTTCGCAAAAACCTATCGGTAAGGTCAAGATGTCTGATGCTAAGTTGTGGCTAGTCAAGATGCAATCAGAAGGGAAGGGATATAGCTCCATTCACAGCGTCCGGGGTGTTGTACGGCCAGCTTTCCAAATGGCAGTCGATGATGAAATTTTATGGAGGAACCCTTTTAATTTTGAAATGAAAGAAATCCTCATCAATGACAGTGTGAAACGAGAAGCGGTTTCCCGAAAGGATATGAGGCTCTTCTTGGAATTTTTAAAAAACGACCGACATTATAAAAAATACTATGAAGCGATATTTATACTTTTCCACACGGGAATGCGAATTTCAGAATTTTGCGGATTGACTGTTGGGGACGTCAATATGGAGAACCGTACTATCAATGTAGATAAACAGCTTCAGCGGGATACAACAGGGAGACGCTATATTATCTCTACTAAAACAAAGGCTGGGGCTAGGATGCTGCCAATGACAGAAGAAGTATATCAGTGTTTTGCTGAAATCCTGCGGCGTCGAAAACCGCCTAGAGTTGAAACGATGATTGATGGTCATGGTAACTTCCTCTATTATGATAAAAACAGTAATCCCTTGGTAGCGATGCATTGGGAACATTATTTTGGCCGGGCCGTTAATAAATATAACCGGATTTATCGCTACCAACTGCCGACAATCACTCCTCATGTTTGTAGGCATACGTACTGTACCAACATGGCTCTTTCAGGGATAAGCGCCAAGACACTGCAATATTTGATGGGACACAGCGATATTTCCATCACACTCAATGTGTATACGCATATCAAATTCGATAATGCCCAGAAAGAAGTGGAACTTGTCCAGCAGCGGCAGCAGAAAGAAATGGAAAATGTACGCAAAGAGTTAGAACAAGTAGGTGCCATTCGGCCCAAGATTATCCCTTTCAAGAATGAAGCGTAGGTAAAGGAATATGCGAAAAAGGACTCACGGTTTCAAGACCTGTGGGCCCTTTCTTTTTATATAGTTTTTTAGATGAAACCCGGCACATTTTCTGTTACAATGGAACCATGCATTTTACGCAGAAGATTTTTACGGTAGTACGGTAGTCCCTGTTTACTACCGATTTTACTACGAATGGTGGCTGAGTTATGCCGACTTATACTACTTTATGGAATATATGAGGTAAATCGCCTGGAACGGGAGAACCGCTATAATACGGCATTTAGCGGCGTAACCCGGCATAAGAAGGAGTGAAAATAAAGTGATTAAGATACTTTTCATCTGTCACGGCAATATCTGCCGGTCGCCCATGGCGGAGTTTGTGTTCCGGCAAATTGCGGAACGGGCAGGTCTGGCAGATCAGTTTGATGTAGCTTCAGCTGCTACGACGGATGAGGAGATATGGAATGGCTGTGGCAATCCAGTTTATCCGCCAGTGAAACGACTGCTCAGGGAGCATGACATGGACCCTGGCGATAAGCGGGCGGCGTTGCTGACGGCTGGTGATTACGATGTTTATGATTATTTCATCGGCATGGATAACGAGAACCTGTGGGATATGAAGCGCATTTTTCACGGTGATCCTCTTCATAAGTGTTCGCTTCTCATGGATTACACAACCAATCCCCGTCCCGTAGCCGACCCATGGTATACGCGGGATTTCCAGCGGACTTGGAACGATGTCCAGGAAGGCTGCCGTGGTCTGCTGGACGTTTTGAAAAGCAGGAAAGATGGCGATTGAGATGGACGAGCAGGAATGGGAGCATATACTGGGTATCAAGACGGCCGGACGAGATGACAGTCAGTCTGATGGGGAGCATCACCCCTATGAACCGACGGATTATTGTGTCCTTGAGCGTCTGGCCAATAGTGGTTATATGGGAAAAAAGAATACACTCATCGACTACGGAAGCGGTAAAGGGCGGGTCAGTTTCTTTCTGGCCTATCAGACGCGTTGTCACGCCATTGGAGTAGAGTATGACCGTCGTTTGTGGGAAAAGGCTATGACCAATAGTCGTACTGCCGTGTCAGGGTGCCGCGTGACATTCGTCTTGAAAGATGCAGCAGTATACGAGGTCCCGACAGAAGCGGATTGTTTCTTTTTCTTCAATCCCTTTAGTCTGCATACGCTGAAACTGGTTTTGAAGCAGATGTTTGCTTCCTATTATCGTCTGCCGCGGACAATGCGCCTCTTTTTCTATTATCCCTATGAACAAACAGAAGCGTTCCTGACACACCATGACGGACTTATCGTCGAAGAGCGGATAGACTGCCGTGACCTGTTTCTAGAAGACGATGACCGGGAGCAGATTCTGGTCCTGCGCCTGCAACCGGATTACCGTGCCTGATAATGCAAGCAAATAGAAAACTCCCTCATATAGCTGCCTGAACAGGCGGAGTATGAGAAAATTTTCTGCTTTTTTATTAGCAGATTACAGCAGAATAAAGAGAAGCAAAAATAGTCTTCTGACTGTCCTTTTCCGTAGACAGACAGGAGACTATTTCTGATTTATCCCATTAAAACCCAAAAATAAAGCCAGTCATGGCCATGGATCCGAGATTACACGTATTGTTAAATATGGCAGCCGTTTCACCCTGTGCTGCGCCCAGTGTCATCACAAGGGGCAGGAAGTGATCCGGTGTGGGAACGGCATAAGCAGCATCGGGATGATTAGCATAGTGGATGACTGCGTCATCGTTGCGATTTTGTACGGCATTGATGATGTAGTCATTGAAACGCAGTGCTTGAGGCGTACCGCCGGGATTGTTCCATTCGACGCGTCCCAGGTTGTGGACGACGTTGCCACTGGCGAAAATCAGGTATCCCTGATTGCGCAGTGGCGCCAGTTTCTGACCGAGGTCGTATAGTTCCTGCGGCGTGAGGTCGCGGTTTACGGAGAGCTGGACGACGGGAATATCAGCGTCAGGGAACATATGGATTAATATCGTCCAGGTACCGTGGTCGATGCCCCACTGGTCATTGATGGATACAGCGGGTCCCAGTAGGTTTTGTACAGACCGGGTCAGACTGGCATCGCCTGGTACGGGATAGGTGACCTGATACAGCTCTTCTGGAAATCCATACATGTCGTAAACCTGGCGCGGCTGGGGTGCGCTCTGGATAAATGTGCCGGGAACATACCAATGGGCAGAAATAGCCAGAATGGCCCGGGGCGTGCCGTGGCGGGAGCAAAGCTGGCCACCAATCCGGCTCAGATTGCGGGTAATATCATTGTGTTGAAGGGCCAGCATGGGGCTGCCATGGCCGGAGAAGATGACGGGAAATGGTTGCTGTATCATAGAAAAGACCTCTCTTTCATGGTGAATCTGTAGGATATATTTTTATAATAGTATACGTGGCATTCTGAAAATATACAAGAGTATTATCAAATTCCATGACATATGTAAAAAACAATAGCCACGAACGGTGATATTTGTTATAATGAATTAAACACGTCATCCCAACGGATTTCCTGCGGGAGAACGTCATGCAAAAGCTGTCGTACTTTTCTGTAAAGGTGTCCTGCACAGATGAGGCGGAAAGCACATCTTACACACAACGTGTCTGTCGTCCTGTGCTTTTGGCATGGGATTTTTTTTATGAGGTGATACATATGGAAACGAGAATCGCACTGATTGGTATTATCGTTGCAGACCGCAATGAGTCGGGGAAGCTGAATGAAATCCTCCATGCATATGGCCAATACATTGTCGGCCGCATGGGAGTTCCTTATAAAGATAAGCATGTCAATGTCATCAGCATCATCGTCGATGCCCCCCAGGATGTCATCAGCGCCCTGTCGGGAAAGCTGGGCATGCTTCCCGATGTGAGTACTAAGACGATTTATCCGCCGTTGCCGCAGTAGGGTGGAATGATGATGGAATATAAAGATACACAGCCTTATGCTATTACCGTAGGTGACCTGGTGCAGAAAGGAAAAGACCATATCCCGGAAGAACTTCTATCCTCGAAGCATCTGATTTACAATTCGCCAGCAGCACTGGCTTTTAATTCCCCGGGAGCACAGGGGTTCGGCGTAAAACGGGCGGGCCTTTCTATACCGGGATCTATCATGCTCCTCATCGGTCCCGGCTGTTGTGGCCGCAATACGACCATTTTGGGCGAGCAGGGAGGCTATCAGGACCGGTTTTACTTCTATATCCTCGATGAAACGGATATCGTCACGGGCAGGCACTTGCAGAAGATTCCGCAGGCTGTCGCGGAAATCGTGGCGTCCCGACGGGAGAAGCCATCGGTGGTCATGCTCTGCATGACCTGCGTCGATGCCCTCCTGGGAACAGATATGGAACGGGTCAGCCGGAAAGCGGCTTCGGTCTGCGGCGTTCCTGTCGTGCCGTGTTACATGTACGCTCTGACGCGGGAAGGGCGCAAACCGCCGATGGTCGATGTACGCCGTTCCCTCTATTCCCTGCTGGAAAAGCAGCCGCGTCATCGCCGTACGGTCAATCTGCTGGGATTTTTTTCTCCCCTGCAGGATGATTGCGAGCTGTATCCTATCCTGCGTCAGACAGGAATCAAACAGATACAGGAACTAGCCCGCTGCCGTAATTTTGAAGAATATCTGGCTATGTCCCAGGCTAATTTTAACCTCGTCTTCCATCCGGAGTCGTGGCTGGCGGCGCAGGATATGGAAAAAAGACTGGGTATCCCGTCTATTACCCTGACACGATTGTATCAGGTATCACAGATTCACCGCCAGTACATGGCCTTGTCCCGCGTTCTCGGTGCCCCTATTCAGGATGAATCGTGGCTGGAACAGGCCCGCCAGGCTGTTGAAGCAGTCCGCGCCCGCTATAGTGGTACGACTGTGGCTATAGGTGGCATGCAGAATGGCAATGCTTACGAAATGGCACTGGCTCTGACACGGTACGGGTTTACGATCAAAGAAATATATGCTAGTCTCAGTCCGGATGATTTTGTCTATCTGCGTCATCTGGCACAATGGAGCCCGGAAACAAAGGTATACTCCAACTTGTCTCCTACCATGCTCTACTATGAAGGAGCATCCCATCCGGTCGATCTGACCATTGGCAAGGATGCGGCCTGGTATCATGAAACGGCTGCCCACGTGAATTGGGATGACGATATCCAGCCTTTCGGATATGCTGGCGTCCTTTCTCTGTTGCGGCATATTGGATTGGCTCTGGACGAAAGGGGGAAAAACGGGCGATGAAAGGATTGTGGAAATATTTGTCTCCCTTTGCTCCGGACCAGTCAGGAGCGGCCGCCGTACTCTACGGTCTGGGTGGCATCGTCGTTATCTGTGATGCCGGTGGCTGTGCCGGGAATATCTGCGGCTTTGATGAACCGCGCTGGTTCAGCGGTAAAAAGAGTGCCGTTTTTAGTGCAGGACTGCGCGACATGGATGCCATCCTCGGCCGCGATAATCTGCTCGTACGCAAAGTGTGCGCAGCGGCAGAAACGGTGAATGCTGCCTTTGTGGCACTGGTGGGTACTCCCGTTCCAGCTGTCATCGGTACGGATTTCAAGGCGCTGTGCCGTATGATATCCCGTACACTCAACATACCGGCACTGGCCGTCCCGACGACAGGAATTGGCTATTATGACGACGGGATGCAGGCAGCTTACAACGCGCTGCTTCCTGTCCTGGCCCAGCCGGAGACAGTGGTGGAACGAGGCCGGGCCGGTGTCCTCGGGGCAGTTCCCCTGGAAATGGCTTCCCCGGATGAACAACAGGCCCTCATGGAGACACTGCATGGGGAAGGCTGGAAGCAGGTAATACTTTTTGACTGCCGGGAAGCGTATGAACAAGCTGGCAGGAATGAGAAGAATTTTGTCGTATCACCGGCAGCACTGGAAGGAGCACGCTACCTGTATGAACGGTTTGGGACCCCTTATGAAGTACGCTATCTGGGACGGCCCCTGCCGGAAGATATCCGGGCTGCCGTAACAGGGAAGCGGGTACTGGTCGTCCATCAGCAGGTTACGGCCAATGCCATGGCAGAAGCGGTACGGAATGCTGGTGCGGCTTTGGTACAGACAGCAGGATGGTTCCGGACGGAATCGTCTTGTATCCGGCCGGGACATGTCCAGCTGAAGGAAGAAGACGACTGGTGCCAGCTGGCCGATAATGATAACTTCGATGTTATCCTGGGTGATATCTATTTCAAGCGGGCCCTGTCTCATTTCCATGGCCTGTATGTGGATGTGCCTCATTTCGCCGTATCGGGGAGGTATTGATGGAAACAGTTCGGATTTGTGTACTCGGTATCGTGCAGGGAGTCGGGTTCCGGCCGTTCGTCAGCCGGCTGGCCCATTCCTGTCACGTTCGTGGCACGGTCTGCAATAAGGGGTCTTATGTAGAAATATTGGTCCAGGGGCCAGAGGAGGCCCGGAAACAGTTTCAACAGAAGTTACCTGAAAAAGCGCCGGCACGGTCAGCAATTCTCAAAATCATAACGGAGCAGACGGATGTACCGCCCTTTCCTGATTTTTCTATTGTCGAAAGTGAAGCAGAGGAAGGAGACGTCTTTGTGTCTCCTGATATCGCCATCTGTGACGATTGCAAAAAAGAGTTGTTTGATCCGCAGAACCGCCGCTATCTCCATCCGTTCATCAACTGCACGGCCTGCGGGCCCCGCATGACCATCCTCGATGCCATGCCCTATGACCGGGAACGGACGAGTATGGCAGAATTTCCCATGTGCTCCCAATGTGAATATGAATATACCCATCGGGAAACACGGCGCTATGACGCTCAGCCGGTATGCTGCCCCGATTGCGGACCGGAAGTCTATATACTGGGTAGTACAGAACGGGGGCGGGATGCAGTCACGGCTGCCCGGCAGGCTCTTGTATCGGGCCGTATCATAGCTGTCAAAGGCATCGGAGGATATCATCTTTGTTGTGATGCATTTCAGGAAAAAACTGTACAGCGCCTGCGCTGTCTGAAACACCGGCCGGCAAAACCCTTTGCCGTCATGATGAAGGATATGGCTACCGTGGACCGTCACTGTGTCATACCTGCCGGGGCAGACCGGGTGCTGGACGGGCATGAAAAGCCCATCATTCTGTTGGAAAAACGGTCTGATACTACGCTGGCACCTTCGCTGGCACCGGAAAACCCTTTTTTGGGCGTCATGCTCCCGTACACGCCTCTTCATCTGCTGCTCTTTACGTATGATGATGGTCTGGACGTACCGGATGCGCTGGTCATGACCAGCGCCAATGTATCGGGTGCTCCCATATGCCACGATGAAGCAGAAGCACGGCAGGAACTTCCTGACTTGTGTGATGCCATTCTCAGCCATAACCGGCGGATCCGGCTGCGGGCCGATGATTCCGTAATAAACTGGTATGATGGCAGTCCGTACATGATACGCCGTTCCCGCGGCTATGCGCCGTTGCCGCTTTTCTATGGCAGGGAAACGGGGACGGTTCTGGCACTGGGCGGAGAACTGAAAAATAGCTTTTGCCTGGCCAGGGACCGGCTGTATTACTTGTCTCCATATATCGGGGACATGGCCGATGTCCGGACCGTACAGGCCCTGCGGGATGGTGTTTCCCGGATGAAAACGCTCCTTGAAATAGAACCGGCCTGCGTGGCCTGTGATCTTCATCCCCGGTATAATACGACAGCTGTTGCTCAGGAAATGGGGCTGCCTGTCATTCCCGTCCAGCATCATTTTGCTCATATCCTGTCCTGTATGGCAGAAAACGATTGGGAACAGCCTGTCATAGGTGTAGCTTTTGACGGGACCGGGTATGGAACCGATGGCACCGTATGGGGAGGAGAAATACTCCTCTGTGACTGTCATGGATTCCACCGCAGTGCGTCTATCGCACCTTTCTGGCAGCGCGGTGGTGATGTGGCAGCCCGGGAAGGATGGCGCATTGCCGTCAGCCTTATCAGCCATTTGTATCCAAAGACGGATGAGGCTGTGGCTGTAGTGGACAGACTGCGCCTCTGCAGCCGGAAAGAATGGCAGATGCAGTCTTTTATGGCGCAACAGGGTATAAATAGTATTTTGTCTACCAGTGCGGGCCGCTTGTTTGATGGCGTCAGTGCTATTCTGGGTCTGGCGCGGCAGTCGTCGTTTGAAGGCGAAGCGGCGATGAAGATTCAGTTTGCAGCCCGGCGATGGATGAAAGATCATCATACCAGACCGGAGACCCTGATACCGCCTCAGAAGGAAAACGGCCGGTGGATACTGCCGACGATGGAGCTGGTGCAATATCTGGCGGAAGAAAAAATGGCTGGCAGGAATCCGAATTTCCTGGCTTATATTTTCCATTGCCGGCTGGCCGGACAAATTGTCGGTGCCTGTTTGCAGATTTCGCAGGAAACGGGTGTGAAGACCGTGGCTCTGAGTGGCGGCGTGTTTCAGAATACGCTGCTCCTGTCCTTGTGTGAACAGGCATTGGGACAGGCCGGGCTGGGCGTTCTACGCCATCATCTCGTTCCTGTCAATGATGGTGGTATTGCCCTGGGACAGGCTGTATATGCCATGATGAACCAGGAACGGCAATGGGATAGAACGATTCAGAGACCAATTTAATTAAAAATTTAGTATATATTAATATACTGTATATACAATATTATTATAAATATCTATTTACTGCATGTAAGGAGGAATCGCCATGTGTGTCGGATTACCTGCACGGGTTGTAAAAGTGCATCAGGGAATGGCTTTGGTCGATGCATCCGGAGCCAGAAGGGAAGTATCGGCAGCACTGCTGGACGAACTGGATCCCGGTGATTATGTCATGGTCCATGCCGGAATGGCTATTGCCCGGATTACCGGGGATGATGAAGAAGAAATGGATGATATTCTGGAGGACCTGGACTGATGGGAAATGAATATACACAAACGGCACTTCAGATAATACGTTCGTATGATGGCCCGCCTGTACGGATTATGGAAGTCTGCGGGACTCATACTCATGAAATTTTCCGGCTGGGAATCAGACAGATTTTGCCGGAAGCGGTGGAAGTCATTTCCGGACCGGGCTGCCCGGTCTGCGTGACGCCTGTCCGCTACATAGACGAAGCCATCTGGCTGGCTCTGGAACGGAAGGTGACCATTTGTACGTTCGGCGATCTCGTCCGTGTACCGGGGAGCACACAGAGCCTGGCCGGGGCGCGGAGCATGGGAGCCCATGTAGAAATTGTCTATTCACCCCTCGACGCCTACGACTATGCCCGGCAGCACCGTGATGAAGAAGTCGTATTTTTGTCCGTAGGATTTGAGACGACGACGCCGCCCTCCTGCCTGGCCGTCCGGACAGCCAGAGCAGAAGGGGTGATGAATTTTTCTCTCCTCACGGCCAATAAAACAATGCCCCGTGCTTACGAAGCGATGAAGGATAGCGCCGATGCATTCCTGTATCCCGGCCATGTCTGTGCCGTCATGGGGACTGGTGATTGTGAAGCTATGGTACAGCAGGGCGTTTCTGGTGTCGTCGCCGGTTTTACGGCAAAAGAACTGATGACAGCCTTTGCCGTTATCCTGAAGAAAATACGGCAGGGCAGGCCATTTTTTAAAAACTGCTATCCCCGCGTTGTCACCAGAGAAGGAAGCCGGACAGGTAAAGAGCTCATGGCAGACGTCATGGAGCCATGTGATGATGAATGGCGCGGTCTGGGCTGTATTCCCCAATCGGGACTGCGGCTCCGCCCTGATTACGCAGCCTGGGATGCCCGCCGTAAATACAGCGTGCCGCCCATGAAGGGAAAGGCCAATCCGGCCTGCCGTTGTGGTGATATCCTGCAGGGAAAATGCACGCCACCCCAGTGCCCGCTGTTCGGTACGGTATGCACACCGGAACAGCCGGTCGGAGCCTGCATGGTATCTCATGAAGGTGCCTGCTCTGCGTATTATACGTATGGAGGAAAGATACGATGAATGATGTGATTACGCTGGCTCATGGGGCCGGTGGCAGACAGACGGCCGAACTGATCGACCGCGTATTTAAAGCCCATTTTTCCAACCCTCAGTTTACCGGTGATGATGCGGCCGTCCTTTCCATCGGCGGTGCCGACCTGGCCTTTACGACCGATGGATTTATCGTTTCCCCGCCGGATTTTCCCGGTGGCGATATTGGTAAGCTCAGCATCTGTGGCACGGTCAACGACTTATCTTGTATGGGAGCACGGCCATTGTATCTGTCCTGTGCTTTTGTCATCGAAGAAGGATTCCCTCTGGCTAAGGTCGAAAAGTATGCCGCATCTATGGCCCGTACGGCTGCCGAGGCGGGGGTGCGCATCGTAGCTGGCGATACGAAAGTAGCAGGAAAAGGGCAGGTAGACCACTTGTTTATTACGACTACGGGAATCGGACAGTGCCTGGCTGGCGTCCATACGTCCGGTACGCTGGCACGCCCTGGCGATGTAGTCATCGTCAGTGGCGATGTAGGCCGCCACGGTTGTACGATTTTGCTGGCACGGAATCAGTTTGGCATTGACGCTGATGTGACCAGTGACTGTGCTCCCTTATGGGGAACGGTAGAAGCCATGCTCGGTCAGACGAAGGATATCCACGTTATCCGCGATGCCACCCGGGGTGGCGTGGGAACGGTCCTGTATGAAATCGCCAGCCAGAGCCATGTCGGCATTCATCTGGACAGCCAGTCTGTACCGGTGCATCCCTCCGTCCGCGGCGTCTGTGGCATGCTGGGACTGGAACCGCTCTATCTGGCCTGTGAAGGCCGTCTGGTTATCGTCGCGCCAGAATGTGAAGCGCCGGCGATTCTGGATGTGCTGCACAGGCAGCCTTATTCTCAAGATGCCGCTGTCATCGGACAGGTCACGGCAGAACAGCCGGGCCGGGTCATATTGCGCACGGAAATCGGTGCGGAAACGATGCTCCCGCCGCCGGGGGGAGAATTGCTGCCCCGCATATGCTGACCGAGGAGGGAGAGCATGATTTACGAAAATGAAATCCATCCGCCTCAGGTGCCCCGATATACGGTTACGCCAGATGGTGCCGAAATTTCCATAGGCAGGGCGGATTTTCCCAAACCGTTTTATATTGGCCTGCAGTATGCTTCACCGGCCCGGGGCCACTGGACCATCGCCCACTCGCCTATGCTCATTCCCCAGTGCCATGAAATATACGTCTGCTGTGCCTGCTGTCTTCACGGCGTCGTCTTATCGGCTGATGAAATCCCCGATGGCGCCGGGCGTTTTTCCATGGTGACCCTGACCAATGAAAATCTCATCAAAGGCAATCTGGAAGACATGATGATTGACGGTATATCCCGGATTATAGAAGAATTGCCGGAACGGCCCCGCTGCGTCGAAGGTTTTACGAGCTGCATGCAGCATTTCCTCCATATCGATGTCCGCATCGTCTACGACAAGCTGCGCCAGCGGTTTCCTGACATCGATTTCATCGACGGCTATATGACGCCCACTTTGCAGCGACGGTATACGCTGGATATTCTGGGACGGCGGCAGCTGATGCGGGCCGTGACGAAAATGCCGCCACGCCGGGCCGTGAATTACATCGTCAATTATTACCCTGTCGATGGAGATAATGAATTGACAGCCATGCTCTGTGCTGGCGGGTATGCCATTCACGATTTTGCGGACTGCCGTACGTATGATGAATATAAACAGATGGGGGAATCGGCAGCCAATATTTATTTCCTGGAAAATGCTGCACCGGCAGCCCGCGACATGAAGCGCCGTCTGGGACAGGATGCCCTGTATCTGCCGTATGCCTACGACTATGGGACATTGCGGAAGAACCTGCAGACGGCAGCGGATGTACTGCACCTTACCATGCCTGATTGCGATGCCTTTGAACAGCAGATAGAAGAGAAGGCGATGAAATTGCATAATATACTCGGGCAGACGCCGATTGCCATCGATTTTACAGCGACACCGCGGCCTCTGGGACTGGCACGGTTCCTGCTGACTCATGGATATAACGTGTATGCCGTGTATCTCGATGCCATTTCACCAGATGAAAAAGACAGTTTCTTTTTCTTGAAAGAACATTATCCAAACCTGTCCCTGCGTTCGACCATGCATTTCAAGCGGCGTCTCCTGCCGCGGGATGACAGCCGGAAATATGGAAAAGTCCTGGCTATCGGCCAGATGGCAGCTTACTTTACCGATACGAAGTATTTTGTCAATATCATTGAAAACAGCGGCCTGTATGGGTATGTGGGTCTTATGAAGCTGCTGGACTGGATCGGTGATGCCGCTGGTAAAGAAAATCCGGACATGAGAGAGATTATTCAAGTCAAAGCCTGGGGGTGTCATGGATGAAACAAGCACAACGAGTCTTATCTACCTATGCCGTAGATATGTTTGGTATCGCTTCGGCCCTGTTTGAACTGGGCGGGCTGGTTGTCATGCACGATGCATCAGGCTGTAATTCGACGTATGATACCCATGATGAGCCGCGATGGTACGATACACCATCCATGGTGTACATATCAGGACTCAATGAAATCGACACTATTCAGGGCAACGACCAGCGGCTCATCCATGATATTGCCGAAGTAACCGATGCCGTCCATCCGGCTTTTATCGCTATCGGAGGCAGTCCCATGCCTAATGCAATCGGGACGGATTTCCGGGCCATTGAAAAAATGGTACAAGAACGGACGGGTATTTTTACGATGGGATTCCGGACGGACGGTATCCACAGTTATCTTCCCGGTGCGGGGAATGCTTACGTCCGCCTGGCGCAGCATTTCCTGAAATGTCCGGTCAGACAGCCACAGCGGCCGGCACGGAGAGTCAATATCCTGGGGCTGACACCTCTGGATTTTTCTGTCGTCGGCAATGCAACTGCTATCAAAACCATTTTGACAGAAGCGGGATTCATCATACAGAGTTCGTGGTCTATGGGAGATACGCTGGATAATCTGTCTGAAGCGGCCAACGCCGATGTCAATGCCGTCGTCTCTTCCACGGGGTTGTATCTGGCCCAATATATGCAGGAACAGTACGGGATTCCTTATGTAGCCGGCATCCCTATGGGAAAACAGGGAACAGCAGACTGGCTGCAGGCATTGCGTGAAGGGGATACATCGTATCTGACAGGCCTTACGGGAAGAGAGCCCCGGGAAAAGCCGCAGTACGCTCTGGCCGATCTCAATGCCTGGAAGACGGAAACGGTGTATGATGACCAGCCCTGTGATGCCCTGGTCATTGGCGAACCCGTATATCTCCTTTCCATGGGAAATCTGCTGCGCCATGAGCTGGGTCTTTCTACGGTGCGGCTCTTATGCCCGCTGGCCGATGCGCCTCAGCTGCTCCTGCGCCATATAGAAACGGTCAGTGTCGAACCGGTCATCCGTGAAGAATGCCGCAAGGCGCGGCATATCCTGGCAGATCCCATTTATGCCCGGCTGCTTCCGGAAAAACAGGATGCATTTATTTCTCTGCCCCACGAAGCGTATTCTGGGCGCCACTATCACGATGAAATGCCTGTGATTGCCGGGCCGGACATAGCGGACTGGTTGCGGAATCGTTTGAAATAGGAAAGGAAATACGATGAGAAAATTTGCGATTTATGGAAAAGGCGGCATCGGCAAATCGACGACAGCTGCCAATATTTCGGCTTCTCTGGCCAGACTGGGGAAGAAGGTCATCCAAATCGGCTGCGATCCCAAGGCCGATTCGACGTGGAATCTCCTTCATGGCGAGCCTGTCATGCCGGTCATGGATTATTACCGGACCTATACGGAAGAACCGGATTTCGAGCATATCGGTAAAACCGGGTATGGCGGTGTCTTCTGCATCGAAACGGGCGGACCTACGCCGGGGCTGGGCTGTGCAGGAAGAGGTATCATTGCTACCTTTGATCTCATAGATGAACTGGAAGTCTTCGACCGGATCCAGCCGGATGTCGTGTTGTATGACGTACTGGGCGATGTCGTGTGCGGTGGCTTTTCGGCTCCTATACGGGATGGGTACGCCGACGAAATCTTCATTGTCACGTCGGGAGAAAAAATGGCTCTGTATGCTGCCGGCAATATCATCAAAGCAGTAGAAAATTTCAAAGACCGGGGATATGCCCAGGTCCGGGGAATCATCCTCAACAGGCGCAACGTAGAGAACGAGTATGATATCGTACAGGCTTTTGCCAACAGCCATAATCTGCCCATTATAGCCGATATACCGCGCAGTAAAGAAATCCAGTATTATGAAAACCAGGGCATGACCGTCGTCGAAGGTAATCCGGATCTGCCCGTGAGCCTCCTGTACCAGGAACTGGCCCGGAAACTGATGGATACGCCGGCAAGTGACGCCAGATAGTTGACAGGTGTTTTTCTTTATGATACGATTGGTATGATTTTGGAAAGATGACAGAACAGGTCTTTTCAAAGCAATTGTACGGGACCACTTTTTTTAAAGTTCAGGCCATACGGACAGCCGGGTCCACTGCCGATTGGCGGCATGATTGCTGCCTTATTGATTGAGCTGTATGCTCAGTTTTCAAGAGTTGGTTACTTCATAACCGAAATGTGCGCAGGCACACTTGTGAACCGATCAATAGGAGTAGTAAAAGTAGAATTGCTATATAGACTCTGATCATATTTTCCACTAAGACGGATGACGGACAGGATGTTTCCATCGTCTTAGTATATTGGAATTGTCAGGACGCAAGTTGTGCAGCAGCGCAGCTTGCGCTTTTTTTATGCAGGCAATGGGGGGAGAATATGGTAATGTCAAAACAAGCGGCCATATCACAGCAACGGGCACCAATATATGAAGCTCTGCAGCGATTCCGTGAGATGCGTGTTGTCCCTTTTGATGTACCGGGACATAAGAGAGGCCGGGGAAATCCGGAACTGACGGCTTTCCTCGGGAAACAGTGCGTCGGCGTCGATGTCAACAGTATGAAACCGCTGGATAATCTGTGTCATCCTGTTTCTGTCATCCGCGAGGCGGAAGAACTGGCAGCAGAGGCCTTTGGGGCCGCCCATGCCTTTCTGATGGTCGGCGGAACGACCAGTGCCGTGCAGAGCATGGTACTGACCGTCTGTAAGCGGGGAGATAAAATCATCCTGCCGCGCAATGTCCATAAAAGTGTCATCAATGCTCTGGTGCTCTGTGGAGCCATACCTGTATATGTCAATCCGGAAGTCGATGCACGGCTGGGCATTTCTCTGGGTATGCAGCGCCAGCAGGTAGCGCGGGCCATCGAGGAAAATCCTGACGCCGTAGCCGTATTGGTCAATAACCCGACCTATTACGGAATATGCAGTGACCTGCGGGCCATTGTCCGCATGGCTCATGATGCGGGGATGCGATGTCTGGCCGATGAAGCCCATGGTACGCATTTCTATTTTGGCCATGGCCTTCCCGTATCGGCTATGGCGGCTGGTGCCGATATGGCGGCCGTATCGATGCACAAGAGCGGTGGCAGCCTGACCCAGTCCAGCTTCCTTCTGACCGGGCCGGATGTGCATGCAGGCTATGTACGGCAGATCATCAACCTGACTCAGACGACATCGGGAAGCTATCTTCTCATGTCCAGTCTGGATATCAGCCGTCGCCACCTGGCACTTCACGGCCGTGAAATTTTCCATAAAGTCGTCGATATGGCCGATTATGCCCGTCAGGAAATCAATGCCATCGGCGGATATTATGCCTTTGGGCGGGAATTGATGAATGGCGATTCTGTCTTTGATTTTGACAGTACGAAACTTAGCGTCCATACCCGTGACATCGGGCTGGCAGGTATTGAAGTCTATGACCTCCTGCGCGATGAATACGATATTCAGATTGAGTTCGGTGATATTGGCAATATTCTGGCCTATCTGTCGATGGGAGACCGCATACAGGAACTGGAACGGCTGGTCAGTGCCCTGGCAGAAATCCGCCGCCATCATCAGAAAGATCCGGCAGGAATGCTGACTCAGGAATATGTGGAGCCGGAAGTTGTCATGAGCCCCCAGGACGCGTTTTATGCTGATAAGGTCAGTCTGCCTCTGGCACAGAGTGAAGGGCGCGTATGCAGTGAATTCGTCATGTGTTATCCTCCGGGCATTCCCATTCTGGCGCCGGGCGAACGGATTACGGCAGAAATCCTGGAACACATATGTTATGCCAAAGAAAAAGGCTGCAGTATGACCGGATCAGAAGATCCCGATTTGCAGCACATCAATGTCCTGGCGTGAAAGGAAGGGATATCATGGAATTTTGGTTCAGTGAATTTCATACGCCCGATGTCAAGCACAGTATCCGCGTCAACCGCCATCTGTATTCCCGGCAGAGCGAATATCAGCGCATCGATATTTTTGAAACACCGGAATTTGGCCGCGTCCTGACCCTTGATGGCAACGTCATGCTTACCGAACGGGATGAATTTATCTATGATGAAATGATTACTCATGTGCCCATGGCAGTACATCAGCAGTGCCAGGATATCCTGGTCATCGGTGCCGGGGACGGCGGAGTCGTGCGGGAATTGACGCGCTATGACCGGGTACGGTCTGTCGATCTGGTAGAAATGGATCCGGCCGTTGTCGAAGCCTGCCGCAATTATCTGCCGGGCAATGCCTGCCGCCTCGATGACAGCCGCGTTCATATCCATTTTGAAAATGCCCTGAAGTTTATCCGCAGCTGCGAAGCGGAATATGACCTGATCATCGTCGATTCGACCGATCCGTTCGGACCATCTGAGGGGTTGTTTACGAAGGAATTTTATGGCAGCTGTTATCATGCCCTGCGCGATGACGGCATCATGGTCAATCAGCAGGGGAGCCCATTTTATAAAGAAGACGCTCTGGCCATGCAGCGCAGCCACCAGCGCATCGTCAGTACCTTCCCTATCAGTAAGGTCTATCAGGCTCATATCCCGACCTATGCGGCCGGATACTGGCTGTTCGGATTTGCCAGCAAAAAATATCATCCCGTCAATGACCTCGACGCGGTGGCGTGGGAAAAGCTCCATCTCCATACGCGGTACTATACGACGCGGCTCCATGTCGGTTCATTCTGGCTGCCGGCATTTCTGGAAGACATGCTCCAGGAGGTAGAACCCTGATGCTGAAACCTAATGTAGAAACATTCCTGGCCTGTGATGCTTCTTATGAAGAATCCCGCATCGTCCTTTACGGTGCTCCCTTCGATTCGACGACGAGTTTCCGCCCCGGCGCCCGCTTTGGCCCGCCGGCCATACGTCATGAAAGTTTTGGACTGGAAACGTACAGTCCGTATCAGGATAAAGATCTGGAAGACTGTCGGATTTTTGACAGTGGCGATATGGAATTGTGTTTTGGCAGTTCGGAACAGGCCCTGGCCGATATAGAAGAACGGGCGTCGGTGATTCTTGCTGATGGTAAGCTGCCTCTGCTCCTCGGCGGGGAACATCTGGTGACACTCGGTGCCGTACGGGCGGCTGCCCGGCAGTGGCCGGATCTGCACATCATCCATTTTGATGCCCATGCCGATCTGCGGGACGACTATCTGGGAGCAAAGCTCAGTCATGCCTGCGTGCTCCGGCGATGCCATGACATCCTGGGAGATGGCCGGATCCATCAATTCTGCATCCGCAGCGGGGAACGGGAAGAGTTCCGCTTTGCCTGGGAGCATACGGACATGCATCCCTTCGGATTTGGAGGACTGGAACAGGTCGTTGACGAACTGAGGAAACAGAATCTTCCCGTCTATGTTACGATTGACCTCGATTGCCTGGATCCGGCGGCGTTTCCCGGAACGGGGACGCCAGAAGCGGGCGGCGTCTGGTTTCCCGCCCTGCTCAGAGCCATACAGCTCGTTTCCCAGACCCGTGTCATCGGTGCCGATGTGACCGAACTGGCGCCGATGCTGGATGCCAGTGGCGCGTCTACGGCACTGGCCTGCAAAGTCGTGCGGGAGCTGATGCTGGCACTGTATCCGCTGTCATAGTTGAAAATATATGTAGTTCACTATAGATTTCTATATATCTGTTATCTTGTTCGAACTGAAAGGAGACTACTATGAGTAAAGTTCTTGTCATTGGTTGTGGCGGCGTTGCCTCCGTAGCAATTCAGAAATGCTGTCAGGTGAGTGATGTATTTACGGAATTGTGTCTTGCCAGCCGTACGAAATCCAAATGTGATGACCTGGCTGCCAAATTGAAAGGCCACACGGATACGAAAATTACGACAGCCCAGGTAGATGCTGATGACGTAAACCAGCTTATTGCCCTCATCCAGAAGGAAAAGCCGGATCTGGTCATGAATGTGGCGCTGCCGTATCAGGACCTGACTATCATGGATGCCTGCCTGGCCTGCGGCGTCAATTACATGGATACGGCTAACTACGAACCGGAAAATACCGATGATCCCCAGTGGCGTGCCATCTATGAAAAACGCTGCAAAGAAGCGGGTTTCTCGGCATATTTTGATTACAGCTGGCAATGGGCATATCGCAAAAAATTCGAAGATGCCGGTCTCATGGCCCTCTTAGGCTGCGGCTTTGACCCGGGCGTAACCCAGGCATATTGTGCCTATGCCAAAAAACATGAATTCGATCATATCGATACGATTGATATTCTCGACTGCAACGGCGGTGACCACGGCTATGCCTTCGCGACTAATTTCAACCCGGAAGTAAACCTCCGCGAAGTATCGGCTCCCGGCAGTTACTGGGAAGACGGACACTGGATTGAAATACCAGCCATGAGTATCAAACGGGAATACCATTTCGATCAGGTCGGGGAAAAGGATATGTACCTCCTGCACCATGAAGAAATCGAAAGTCTGGCCCAGACCATCCCTGAAGCGAAGCGGATCCGTTTCTTTATGACCTTTGGACAGAGTTATCTCGATCATATGAGATGTCTGGAAGATGTGGGAATGTTATCTACGACGCCGGTTGAATTTGAAGGCCATCAGATTGTGCCGATTAAATTCCTGAAAGCCCTGCTTCCCGATCCTGCCAGCCTGGGACCGCGGACGAAAGGCAAGACCAATATCGGTTGCATCTTTACGGGAACGAAAGATGGCAAAGATAAGACCTGGTATATTTACAATGTCTGCGATCATCAGGAATGCTACCATGAAGTGGGCAGTCAGGGCGTCAGCTACACGACGGGCGTACCGGCTATGTGCGGTGCACTCATGATGCTTACGGGAAAATGGCAGAAACCGGGTGTCTATACGGTAGATGAACTGGATCCGGATCCGTTCCTCGATGCACTGGACAAATATGGCCTGCCCCGCAGCATTGATGAAAATCCGGTACTGGTACCGTGATGGGCGATACGATGTATACGCCGCCATTCTGCTATCTGGAGGGAGGTACTCCCGAGGACTGGTTTGGCCGGCTGCCGACGCCGTGCTATATCCTGGAGGAACGGGCTCTGCGGCATAATGGCGAAATACTGGCCGGACTGGCAGAACGGACGGGATGCCGGGTTCTCCTGGCGCAGAAAGCCTTTTCCAACTACGACCTGTATCCGGTTTTGGAACCCTATCTGGCCGGTACGGAGGCGAGCGGATTGTATGAGGCACGCCTTGGAGCAGAGAAGATGCCCGGCAAAGAAGTGCATGTGTTTTCGGCGGCCTACCGGGATGACCAGTTTGTGGAACTACTGCACTATGCAGACCACATCGTATTCAATTCGCCAAGCCAGCTCATGCGCTTCGGGCGTCAGGCAAAAGTAGCAGGCCGGAGCATAGGCCTCAGGATTAATCCTGAATGGTCTACCCAGGACGGACATGATATTTATGACCCCTGTGCTCCCGGCAGCCGGCTGGGAACGACACGGGAGCAGTGGAATGCCATGATGACCGACGAGGGGAAAGCGCTCCTCGACGGACTCCATTTCCATACATTGTGTGAACAGGATGCGGATGATCTGGCTACGACCCTGAAAGCAGTAGAGACGACATTCGGTGATATCCTGCCCCAGATGAAGTGGCTCAACATGGGTGGCGGTCATCACATTACCCGTCCCGGATACCAGATAAATCTTCTCGAAGACTGTATCCGCACGGCGCAAAAAAAGTGGAATGTTCAGGTCTATCTCGAACCGGGAGAAGCCTGTGCCCTTCATGCAGGCTATCTGGCAACGCGTGTGCTGGATGTGCTGACCAATGGCAATACGAAGATTGCCATTGTCGATACCAGCGCGGCCTGCCATATGCCGGACGTACTGGAAATGCCATACCGGCCGCCACTGTTTGGAAGCGGAGAAGCCGGCGCGCGTCCTTATACGTATCGTCTGGGCGGGCCGACCTGCCTGTCTGGTGATGTCATAGGAGATTACAGCTTCGATAAGCCTCTTGAAGCAGGTGATTTGCTCCTTTTCGGTGACATGGCTATTTATACAACTTGTAAAACTAATACATTCAATGGTATGCCTCTTCCGGACCTCTACGTTCGCCATGAAACGGGCACGATAGAAGAGTTATGCCATTTCGGTTATGATGATTTCCGCTATCGTTTGGGAAAATAGAAACAAAAAAACTTGCCGCACAACGATTTTTACCGTTGTGCGGCAAGTTTTTTTGTGCGTTCAGTCTGTTAGCAATTTGCTGGACAGGTTGTTTTGCAATGGCGTATCCAGATGGAGTATCATCTTTTCCTGACTCAGGACGGGATCGCCGGTGCACAAGGCTTCGTAGATGGCCTTGTGTTCTTTCAGGGTCCGCTCTATGACGCCTTCTTTACGCAGGGAAACGAGAGAGAAATCACTGCTGCGGACGCGGTTGTTTTTGATGATATGGTAAAAATGTTTGTTCTTTGTCGAAGAAATGATGATATTATGGAATTCTATATCAAGGATACAATATTTATCGGCTGACTGATGGTCGTATACGGCCTTTTCCTGGAGTTTCAAATTTTTATCGAGCATGGCTATTTCACTACGGGATGGATCTGCAGCATAGCAGGAGGCCAGGAAAGCGGCACAATACCCCTCGATGGCACAGCGCAGCTGGTAGAGTTCGATGATTTCCCGGCGGGTCACTTCGTGGAGCTGGAATCCCCGGCTGGGAAGGACATCGACGAGGTTTTCCTGACTGAGGCTGAGAAGCGCATCGCGGACCGGCGTGCGCGACATATTCAATGAGGCTGTGATGGCTGCCAGAGAATAGATTTTTCCCTTTTCAAAGGCTCCGTCCATAATCTGGCCTTTTAAATATTCATAAGCTTTATCTTGTAATGATTTGCGTGATTGCATGACATCACATCCTTTTGTTTTTTACAGATACTATATTTATTATATACTTACTGGCAAAGTAATTCCAATAGGACGGTTAAAACTATTTTGTATAATAAAATAACCAGCAATGATATTTTAGCAATATAACTATTATTGACAAACATATATGAGCGATTATAATAATAGTATACCGGTATATCGGTATACCGGATGTGCGTAAATTATAAATTCTAGAATATTATTTTAGAGAGGAGAGAGTATTATGTTCAGGTTCATGCACACAAAACTCCCGGAATTTATTAAAAAAATGTATGTTGCTGTCCACGATGTGGACGACACAAAGACGATGGAAGTCCATGGTCTGGAAAGTCTGCACAGCGCCAAGATGCAGTCGCTGCGTACGGGCCGCATTGAAGAAGCTGTTCATGAAATCGCCGGACGGGATGATGTCAAGCATGTCGAAGTTCTGGTCCTGCCCCGTGTCCCCGAAACGATGCATACGGTTCTCATTAAGGGCAAAGATGAAAACGGCAAGACGACCAAGATTATTATGGAAGTCATCAATATTATCCATCCGACGGAAGAAACGGAATTTGACGGTTGTACGGATATTGAAGACAGAAGACCAAAACTGGGTCTGCACTAAGGAGGCGCATACATCATGAAATATAGAGTTCTTCCCGGCGGGGATATAGATGATAAGATTATACCTGTATCGGTCGTATTTCTCGATGTCAAGGAAATTGAAAAAAGTGGTCTTTCCCAGGATGATGCTATCCGCAAAGTAGCAGCTACCATTCAGGGGCCGGCAGCTATCAATGTATTTGATATGGATGCTGTGACGACTACTAGTGACGGCATTGTCGTCGAAGGGGCCATCGTCCGCATGGGGGCCTCCGATAATGGTAAAGTTAATAATGAATTCGGCATCCTGCCCATGCAGGAAATCATTCTCTCCGATGAACTGGTAGAAAAGGAACCCCATCTGAAACAGTGGAAGAAATTGTTCCCTGAAAAGAAGATGTTCCGCGGGCCGAATCCGAAAGATAAGAAGATTCCTGTCCATAACGTCGTCATTACCGGCCGGGCGTCCAATAATAATTCGGCAACAGAAATGATGAATATCATCACTATGGATGAAGTCCTGTTCCCGATTCTGGGCCAGCTCGAATGCATGCATCACGGCGATGTCCTCGTAGGCATGACCGGCCAGGTCATTTCGGTCGGTATCGGCATGACCGTTGCAGAAATGTATGGCCGTGTATTCCCTCATCCTCAGTTTGAAGCCGGCGATACGGCTCATGGCTCCGGTGCCTATGCCAAGACGCTGAAACAGTACATTCCCTGCATCGTCTGCGATAAGAAAGTCATTGCCCGCCTGACCATCCGTGCTCTCCAGTGCGGCTGTGTACCGGCCCGGGATATCGGCTGTTCGCCTGTTGTTCTGTCCATTGCCCGTGCTATGGGGACTCCTATTGATTTCGACCGCATCACACCGGCTGCTCAGGCTGAACTGGACAGCATCGGCTGTACGCGCGAATGGATGAAACAGACCTCCCATATGACGGCAGAGGAAGTCATCGCTCACGCCGATGAAATCCTGCCGGGTGTGGAACAGGCCAAGAAGTATCATGCAGATGATCTGCTGGTAGAAAAAGAAATCTGATAGAAACAGGGGATTTGCCATGGCTGATGAAAATATTATTGTCTATACGGATAAAACAGTCGTCAAAGTGCAGGGCCTCGATGTCAAGGGACTGGATACGCGGGCGCTGGAAAAAATCCTGATGGATAAATTCCATTCTGTCGTCCGGGTCATCGGCGTTACCGGTTCATCTATCGATATGGATATATACGGCATCGATCCGGAACAAATAGAGAAAGATGAACATGGCCTGATCCAGGCTATCTCAACGACAGAAGGGGTCACAGCGACAGAACTTGCCAAACTGGCAGGGGCAGAAAAAATTGTGCCTGTCGATATCAATCACATTCCTCAGCGGGATCATGACTACTGTGCCCGGGAAAGGTGGCTCCATCATGATTGATACGGCGACGATTATTCCTACGGGTGACGAAATCAAAGCGGGTATCGTCTTTGATACGGACAGCGCGGCCGTCGTACAACAGCTGGTGCGCTACAATCCGGAAATGCAGATTACCCGCATCGCACCGGTAACGGATGAAGAAGATAAAATAGAACAGGCTATCCGCAAGGCAGCTGCCGCATCGGATCTGGTCGTTCTCATCGGGGGAAGCGGTGGCGGACACCGCTACAGTTCTACACTGGGAAAAGATTTTACTCATACGGCGTTGGAAGCGATGTTATCGCCCAGTGCCAGCCGGCAGCTCTTTGGCAAGAACGGACATTTGTGGAGCTGCCTCGTCTGTGGCCGATTGGGGGATGCGCTGGTTTTAAACCTGCCAGGTCCGTTTGTCGAAGCCAGCGCAGCGATTGAAGCATTTGTGAAAAACGCCGCGTCAGACGATTTGGAAAGGATCAACGCAGCCATGGCGGAGGCTGTGAGAAAGCAGTACCCCTGATGAATGATTACAGGGTACGTCTGTATCGGACCTGTCTGTATCAGATGCCGGCAGCTGTTGGCATCTGGTGCAGGGCAGGGGACCTGGAGGGCCTTGATGAGCATTTCAGGCGGAAGCTGACAGCGTATAGAGGGAAAGACGTGCGGTGTATTACGGACCCGGTAGCACTCGATCAGTACCTGGCAGACTATGTAACCTGGCTCTGCCCCGTTTCCGTCGTGGCGGCGGCTGCTAATATAGCGGCCTGGCAGAATGGGCCGCGGACAGGCGGCATTATCGGATCGCTGGGAAGAGAAGTCCATGTCATTGACGAACATATGGCGGAAATCCTTCCTCAGGTCTGGTGTCTGTCGTATCCCGGAGGTCCGGGACTTCTGTTGCAGGGAAGTCGGCAGGCAGCCTGGAAAGTACGGGAATTTCTGGAATATCCGGGTAAACAGTATACCTGCGATGAAATACGGGCGTATTTAAAACAGCAAAAAGTTGTTACTTATTTATATGTTACCGATGGCAGTGGAGGAGAGGGAATCCTTGCTGGTGGCGATGGACAAAAAGAAGAACAGATTTGTTTATCAAATAACAACATAAAGATTTAAATAACAACGGTATGATTTAAAAAGAACGTATATAAGATCAATTGTTCGTGATGATCGTGAAGAAAGAGAGATGAAACGTGACATGTTAGATTTGAAAAAGCAGGAACTGCCTCATCTCATACGGGTGCGGCAGCATTTTCCGACAGATTGTATCAGTGATATTCCAGCCGCAGTGCGGCAGGAACTGGATAAACTGACGCCGGATGATAAACTGCGCGATAAACAGATTGCCATTACGGCAGGCAGCCGGGGTATTGCCAATATTGCGACTATCATCCGCAGCATCGCTGACTATGTCAAGACGAAGGGAGGTCATCCCTTCATTGTTCCAGCCATGGGGAGTCATGGTGGTGCAACGGCCCAGGGGCAGATCGATGTATTGAAAGGATATGGCATTACGGAAGAAACGATGGATTGCCCTATCCGTTCATCCATGGAAACGGTATATCTGGGAGAAACGGAAAATGGTGCGCCCGTATATTTTGACAAGAATGCCTATGAATCGGATGGCATCATTGTCTGCAACCGGGTTAAACCGCATACTGATTTTTCGGCACCCAATGAAAGCGGCATCGTAAAAATGATTGCCATCGGCCTGGGCAAAAAAGACGGCTGCTCGGCCATGCATGCCCATGGACTGGCCCAGTCTATTGCCCAGTCCTGCAAGGTATCGCTGGAGAAAGCCCCCATTCTCTGCGGTCTGGCTATCGTCGAAAATTCCAATGATCAGACATACCTCCTCCAGGGTGTGCCTGTAGAAACGTATATCGAAACCGATGCAAAACTCCAGCTTCTGGCCCGCAGCCTCGTGCCACATCTGCCGGGAAGTCAGTATGATCTGGTTGTCGTAAAGAAAATAGGCAAGATTTACAGCGGGACCGGGATGGATACTAAAGTCATCGGCCGCATCCGCGTTCGTGGCGTAGAAGAACCGACGAGTCCGGATATTCATATGCTCGTTGCTCTGCGCATGAATGAACATTCCTATGGAAATGCGTTAGGCATCGGCCTGGCCGATATTACGACGAAAGGTCTGGTCAGCCAGATTGACCGGGAGTCTATGTATTCCAACCTCATTCCTACGACGTATCTTGAACGGGGGAAGATTCCTGTATATTTCGACACGGAAGAAGAAGCAATCAGCCAGGCTTATGCGCTGGCCAATCCCGGACCGGATGGACGCATTGCAATCATAGAAAACACGCTTCACGTACAGGAGTTGTTGGTCTCGGCTCAGGTAGTGAAAGAAAATCCGGAACTGGAAGTTTTGGAACAAGATGTGCCTGTTGCATACACACCGGACGGCATACTCGATGTGTAACGAATGTAGAGTGACCTGATTCATCTATTCACTGGAGGTGTCATATCATGAATGATGGGAAACAGATTTCGAAAGTTAATGTCGTAGGGGCGTTATCCATTGCGGCACTCATGTTCAGTAGTTATGTAGGGCCGGGGTTTGCCGCAGGGACGCAGACCGTTGCCTATTATCTGAAAGCCGGTTCGGCAGGCGTCATCTGGGGACCACTCCTCGTCGGAATCCTTACTTTTGTCTGGTGCTGGCTGACCTTTGAATTCAACCGGATATACAAACCAAAAGATTATCGCGAACAATCCGATATGATTTATAAAAATCCGGCTGTACGGCAGGTACTGGGAATATTTAAAGATATTTTCTCCATGGTTCAGATTTTCCTCGTAGCCGCCGGCATGATTTCTGGTGCCGCTATTATTCTGGAACAGACTTTTGGTATTCCTAATATGGCCGGGACCTTTCTCTTTGGCGTTTTCATGATTGGCTTTACGTTGAAAGGCGCTAATCTGGTCATGAAACTGGGCAACACCCTGACTATTTTGATTATTGCCATCATTATTTTCATTTTCTTCATCAGTATCGGCATCTGTTGGCCGGCTGCAGACCAATTCATCGAATCGGGTTCGACTGCTGCTGATTATGGCCTTACGACGGGTTATGCCTGGGTCATCGTTTTCTCGTCGATTATCCTCTTTACTTGTGGTGCCAATGCGGCAGTTCCGTCCTGCCTGGTAACTATCAAGAGCAAGAAAGATACCTTCCTGGCTGCTCTCGGTACGGCTGTTCTCTGCGGTGGCGGTACGATGCTTTGCACTATCTTGTTTGCCGCTGGTATGCCTCATATCACAAAAGAAAGCATCCCCATGCTGTATCTCCTTCACGATATCGTTCATTCTGCTGACTGGACACGGTATCTCTATGTAGCCATTGCCGTATCGGCCATGCTTAGTACCGGTGTTGGCCTGTTGTTTGGTATCAGTGAACGGTATCAGCTCCTGGCAGCACGTCACAATATCATGGCCAATAAGACAGCTTTTTATCGCCGTGCTGTCATCGGCGTCGTTGTTACTCTCATCAGTGTTGCATTCAGCCGCCTGGGTATCCTGACCATCGTTGCTAAAGGCTATGTCGCCTTTACGCTTATTTCGGCACCGTTCCTGATTTACATTCTTTTCCTGGCCGTTCCCTGGAGAATCTACAAAGACAAACAGGATGGCACCTATCCGGAACAGAAATAACTTCGTATGGCTATAATTTATACTATCATATCAGTTAAGGGAGGAAGTCATTATGCCGTCACTTCACATTGAATTTTACTCAGATGTTCTACGTATTGATACGGGAATCGAAGTTATTTATCCACAAAATTGTACCCGGACGCCGGAACCGCTGCGAGATGTCATCAAACCGCCGTTCCCCGTACTGTATCTCCTCCATGGCATCATGCGTGACCAGACGGGATGGATCCGCTTTACCAACGTGGAACAGTATGTCATGGATATGGGTCTGGTCGTCGTCATGCCTACGACAGGCCGCGGCCATTATATCAACCAGCCGCATGGTTACCGGTATTTTGATTATATTACGCAGGAACTGCCAAAAGTCATCGGCAATATGTTTCAGGTATCGCAGAAACGGGAAGATACGTTCATTGCCGGCCTCTCCATGGGTGGCTATGGCGCTCTCCATGCCGCTGCCCTCTGCCCGGATCAGTATGCGGCTGCAGCCAGCCTGTCCGGTGTCGTAGATATCGGAGTCATGTATGAATCAAAGGAACTCTATTCTGATGCAGAACGACTCATGACTTTTGATAATAAAGATCCCCGGGGCGGTGAAAATGATCTGGTCGTAGAATTCCAGAATGCCGTCAAAGCTGGTAAAAAACTGCCGAGAATGGTTTGCGCCGTAGGCAATCAGGATTTCCTCCATGATTATAATATTGCCTTCTACAATAAAGTCAAAGACCTGACAGATATTGAACTGTGGACGGAAGACGGTGACCATACGTGGGATTTCTGGGACCGCAACATCAAGCGCGTTCTTCAGTGGCTGCCCATTAAACAGCGTCTGGATGACTATAAACCGCAGTTTGTCGTAAAATAAGAGGAAGGGGTGAGCAGCATGAGCCGGAATGATGACAATAAAAAAGGAATTGTCCTGTTTGGCGGGACATTCAATCCCATTCATCAGGGACATATCCGGCTCTGCTGCAGTGCCTGGAATGCGGTGCATCCCCGTCTGGTGATTCTTATGCCGACCCAGCCTTTTTATAAAGAACTGGATACGGATGCGGCGCAGCGCATTGAAATGTGTCAGAAAGCGGTGGAAGACCTGCCATTCCCTGTAGCTGTCGATGGTTATGAAATTCAGCAGGGGAGTACATGCCGCACCTATGATACGCTTTGTGCAATGAAAGAGAAGTTTCCTGACGATCCGCTTTACCTGCTCATGGGATCTGATACATTCCTTTCCTTCAGTTACTGGTATCGTTGGCAGGAATGTGGACGGATGGCGAGCCTTCTCGTCGGGATGCGCAAAGGGGATGACCGGGAACAGATAGAAATGGTAAAATGCCGGGTGGAAGAAGAAGGCCTCACGGTAAAGCTGATGGATCATCAGGCCGATGCTATTTCCTCTCACGACATCCGCCAACATCAGGAAAAACAGAAGGATGAACTGGCACCGGCTGTCTATGCGTACATCCGGGAACATCATCTCTATGGAAATGATGGGTAACGTTAAATACAAAGAAACGAGAGCTGTCACGATAGGTGAGGGCTCTCGTTTTTTGATAGTAGAGGATAGACGGGAATGAAAAAACCTGCTGCATCGCAGCAGGCTTTTGATATATTTCTATGCAGCTTATTTTGCGAAATAACGGGCGAGGAGACCATCGAATACACGGCCATGACGAGCTTCGTCTTTTGCCATTTCATGAACGGTATCATGGATAGCATCATAGCCGAGCTGTTTAGCCAGCGTTGCGATTTCTTTTTTGCCAGCGCAGGCACCCTGTTCAGCGAGGGCACGCATTTCGAGGTTTTCTTTTGTATCAGCTGTTACGACTTCGCCGAGGAGTTCAGCAAATTTAGCAGCGTGTTCGGCTTCTTCAAAAGCGATGCGTTTGTAAGCTTCGGCAACTTCCGGGTAACCCTGGCGGTCAGCAACACGGCTCATAGCGAGGTACATGCCGACTTCAGAACATTCACCGGTGAAGTTGAGGCGGAGACCTTCAACAACTTTTTCATCGAGGCCTTTGGCAACGCCTACCTGATGTTCGTCAGCATAGGTTTTCGGTCCTTCCGGAACGAGAGTGAATTTTTCTTTCGGAGCACCGCACTGAGGACATTTTTCCGGAGCATCGTTACCTTCAAAAACATAACCGCAAACGCCACATACAAACTTTTTCATAATTGTTACCTCCTGATCATATCAAACATAATTATATAATGGGAATATCTTAAATATCTCGTAACAAATAACTATTATTTATTACGAACACATTATAACAGGTTACTGAGATAAATGCAAGGGTTAATCTTCTTTTGTGCTCCAAGTTTTCCATTCTTCCATCCAGTTTTTCAAAGCTTTCTGGGGAAGGGTATAATCACAAAGTGTTGATTTAAGAGCTTTTCTCAATTCGTCTTCTTTATCACCTAAGGGATAAATGGATTTATATTCATCATATACATCCCAGAAGTCGCGCATGTGGAGATTGGCATACGTACTGCCATAGATTTTGAAACACGTATCGCACAAGGTGATAAAAACGGCTTCTTCATCGTGCTGATTTGCATCGTCAAGACCGCAGCAGCGGGTATAGAGACGAATCTTGTTGCCAAAGAGACGGCGCAGGTAATCATACACATCAGAAACCATTGTAGGCTGTAACTGCAGGAGCTGACAGCCGGGAGCAAAATAAATTGGGTACTGGGCAATGTTGTCAAACGTATCCATAATTGACACCTCTTTTTAATTAATATTTTTTATTTGTTATTTACAAATATTATAACACGAATCACTAGGATTTGCAATAAGCGTTCTGTGTTTCTCCGTAAAATTTAGGGTAAAAAGTCAGGAATACATTATTTTTGATATTTTATATAACATAATAATGGCATTCGTCACTTTCATAATATATTTCTTCTTTTGATATCAAAATTTATATTGTAGACTAGAAAGAAATACTATAAAATGAAAGAGCTTGTAATTGTAACCGTATTTTATAAGGAGATATAGCGTGAAGAAAATAGGGCTGAGTACACAGATTTTTTTGGGATTGGCACTGGGTGCGCTCATGGGATATGTGGTTCCTGATCTGGCAGGTCATTTAAAGCCGTTTGGCGATGCGTTCCTGCGGATGATCAAGATGATTGTCGTACCGCTTATTTTCAGCACCCTCGTTATGGGGATTGCCGGGACTGGCGATTTTAAGAAATTGGGACGTCTGGGCGGAAAGGCTATTATTTGGTTTGAATTTGCGACGACCATTGCCCTGGCTATTGGTTTATTTGTCATGAATGTGACGGAACCCGGCGTGGGCGTGCCTTTGTCGGCAGCCACGGCTGGTTCGGATGCAGTTGCGGCGGCAGGACAGAATAGCATTGACATGGTGCAGTATGTACTTCACATTATCCCCACTAATATTGTCGATGCTGCTGCACGGCAGGATATGCTCCAGATTATTTTCTTTGCCTGTTTCTTTGGCGTTGCCGTTGCCCATATTGGAGAAAAGGGGACGCTCATCGTCAATTTCTGTCAGAGTGTGGCAGAAGCTATGTTCAAAGTGACTAACTATGTCATGCATTTTGCCCCTCTGGGGGTCTTTGCCATGATTGCGTATACGGTAGGCAGTTATGGTATAGCCATGCTGATTCCACTGGGAAAACTGATTCTTTCTGTCGCTGGGGCCACGGCGTTGTTTATTGCCATTGTAGCCACGATTGCCAGTGTATTTACAAAAATTAATTTTTTCCACCTGATTCTGGCCCTGAAAGATATTCTTTTCCTTGCCTTTTCTACTGCCAGCAGTGAAGCGGCTTTGCCCGGCGCGATGAAACGTCTCCACCGTCTTGGCGTACCCGAAGCGACGGTGACTTTCGTCATGCCGACGGGATACTCTTTTAACCTTGATGGCTCGACACTGTACAGCTCGGCAGGAATCTTGTTTATCGCCCAGCTTTATGGCATCGCCATGCCTATCGAGCAACAACTTCTGGTCATGGTGACGCTCATGCTTTCCACCAAAGGCATTGCCGGTGTCCCCGGTGCCGGCATTATCGTCGTCGCCGCGACAGCTGCCGCCTTCAACCTGCCCACAGAAGGAGTAGCCATTCTCCTGGGAATTGACCGCATCCTCGATATGATCCGGACCATCTGTAACGTATGTGGCAACTGCATGGCAACGGTTGTCGTATCCTGCTGGGAAAAAGAACTGAATAAAGATAAGTTTAATAGATTATATAAAGAATTTAGAGAAGAAAAATTGTAACATTTGAAAATGCTCATAAATAAAGGACTCCATTTCAGTAAACTATAGCTGGAATGGGAGTCCTTTTTAATAGGAATAATAAATGTTTGTCCTATTTATCTGGCGGCGTATTGCGGAATATCTTAAATGATGGATTTACCGTTCCTATATTCATATAACGGGCTTTATAATCTTTTAGCAAATCTTTGAATTTGTTCCTTAGGAAAAATAAAGCTAACAAGTTAAATCCTACAGGGAATACGAGTGTGATGTTTACCAGAGTCCAGAATAAATCAGGGCCATTTCCCGTTAAAACGATAGAAGATACAATAATAATGTTAGGCAGAGGATATAAATACTTTAAAAGCGTCGTCATGCGATCGCGGAAATGAGGATGATCTTTGAAGACGAATTGAATAATAGAAACATAGTAAGTGAACCAGCCTGTGGTCGTTGTCAAACCAAATAATACGGCGACCAGACCAATTAGCACGACGCCAGGATAGCCGTATACGCTGTTATAAGCCATGATTGTCAGGGTAGCACCGAACTGGCCGGAATCCCAGACTCCCGTTACTAATACAGAGAGTGCTGTTATCGTACTGATGACAATGGTATTGATGAATACGTCGAAACTGCCCCAAAGCCCTTGCCGGACTGGATGAACCGTATCAGCAGACCCATATATGAGAGGACTGGATCCTTGCCCGGCTTCGTTGGAATTAATGGATCTGGCTAATCCATCGTTAATTGTCTGGATAACCGTAGCTCCGGCAAAACCACCAACAGGTGCCGTATCAGAAAAGGCACAAGTGAAGATTTGATAAAAAGCATGGGGGACTTGTTCTATATTGGCAACGATGACGCCAAGGCCGAAGAGTATAAAAAGAACGCACATAAATGGGACAACCCGGACGGCAAAAGATGCAATCCGCGGTACTCCATTAAAAATGATATAAAACAAAGCGGCAGAATAGATAAGAGTTATGATAATCATATCGAAGCCGAATGAACGGTTCAATATTTCGGCAATAGTAAATACCTGGGATCCACCAAGAAATTGAGCGACGAAGCCGAATGAAAAGAGTAGTGCCAGATATTTTGCTATGGTTGGAAAATGCATGTCCTTTCCAATGCCATCTGCGATAAAGTATACGCTGCCCCCAAAGTATTCCCCTTTTTCATTTTTATAACGATAGTAACAGCCCAGGGAGGTTTCAGCACACTTGATGATCATACCAAGTACTGCCCATACCCACATCCAGAAAATTGCCCCGGGACCACCAGTAGCAACGGCAGTGGCAACGCCTCCGATAGCGGTACAGCCTACGGCACCGCCAATAGCAATACAGCCGGCCTCGATGGGGGAAACAGTCCCTTTTCTCTTGGAAAACGTTTCTTTTGATTCGGAACTCCAGAGGGAACAAATTGTGTGTCTGATAATATGACAGAAGTGGAAAATAGGAAAACATCGGCTTGCATACATGAAATAAATACCAATAAAAATAATAAAAATAATAAAGGGCCATCCCCAGAGAAAGGCATTTATTCCGGTGATAATATTGTATAGCATATCGTAACCTCCTGGGTTATTCATGCTTTTGGCAATAATACGCGTTTATGCCTGCATAAATAATATAATCAGATAAACGATAATAAAAAATCATAAACAATAAAAATGAAAAATAAGTATGATATTTTTGCATACATATAGCTGCAAAGAAGCAGGGTTATAACATTTTATTTTAAATAATTGTTATAACCCCGCTGCTGTTACAGAGAGTACCTTTTATTTATATGCAATTTCTAACGCATTCAGGAAATCATTGACTAAATCATCTGTTTCTTCTATGCCGCAGGAAATTCGGAGAAGTCCATCGGTAATACCCATCTTAAGTCGTTCTTCCCGCGGTACATCATAATGGGAAGACATGACTGGATACGATAAAGTTGTCCGGTAACCGCCTAAGGTCATAGCATAATGAGCAAAACTCAGAGCACGCATAAATTTATTCATTTTATCGCGATCTTCAGGAAGTTCGATGCTCAGCATACCACCAAAACCATTAAACTGTTTGGCAGCTAATTCATGCTGTGGATGATTGGGGAGGCTGGGATGATTTACTTTTAATACATAAGGGCTGGCATCCAATGCTTTTGCCAGGGCAGTAGCATTTTTAGCCTGCTGGCGGACACGAAGCTGGATTGTACGGAATCCCCGCGATACGAGCCAGCTTGAAAATGGATCTGCCTGCGTGCCAATTAACACTTGTAAATCATAGGCCTTCTTTATGAGAGAAGCTTTACCGGTTGCAGAACCGCATACGGCATCGCTGTGACCATTAGCAAATTTAGTAAGGCTATTGACGACAATATCAGCGCCCAGATCGAGTGGACGGCACTGGACACAAGTCATGAATGTATTATCTACTACAAAAATCGCATTATTATCATGCGCTATATCTGCGATTGCTTTAAGATCTGGTACGGTAATCATCGGATTGGATACGGTTTCCGTGTATAAAAGAGCGGTGTTCGGACGGATAGCTTTCTTTACACTGTCAATGTCCGTAAAGTCGGCGAATGTCGTTTCTACACCATAATGACTCAAAACTTTTGTGAAAATATCAATCGTTTCTCCGTAGAGCGTCATGTCAGACACGATATGATCGCCCGCTTTAACGTTGGAAATAATTGTGGTGGCAATGGCGCCCATGCCGGAACTGCAAGCAATAGAATCTTCACCATTTTCTGCGTAAGTCATTAATTCGATTAATGCGCTGCGGTTTGGATTGCGATTACGATTGTAGCAAAAACCATGTTCATCATAACGTTTTTGTAAATCATCCAGGTCTTCTACATTAAAGGCTGTAGTCATATAAATAGGAGTGGCTTCCGGGTTGGTAGCCGGTTCATTAATGTAGATGCCTTTTGAAAGAACATCTGTACCGAAACTGAATTTTTTGTCTGTTTGTTTAAACATGTTGTAAGACCTCCTGTATTTGACGTGTCTCCAGTATATTGTCTATAGCCACAATAGAGTCAATGTCAAAATGTCTGTTTTTTCACGTTGACTCTATTGTAGCTATATAGTTTAAGATTAGAGCCACAAGACAAATGCATTTGTAAGTTGGGACAACTTTATCTGAACTGGAGGTAGTGCATATGTTAGCACATACGCTGAATGCTATAAACGATTTTTTCTGGAGCATTCCATTCATTGCATTCGTTATTTTTGTAGGGGCTTATTTTACGATAGGGTCTAAATTTTTTACGATTTTTCATTTTGGACATATTATAAAGAACACGTTTATGAGTATGTTCAGCAAGGATGCCCATCAAAAGTCGGAAGGCCATGTTTCTCCATTTGAAGCGATTTGTGTTTCTGTTGGCGGTAACGTCGGCATGGGAACCATCGGTGGTGTAGCAACAGCTGTTGCTACTGGTGGACCGGGTGCCGTATTCTGGATGTGGTTATGGGCTTTCTTTGGCATGATGGTCAAAATGGTTGAAACGACCTTAGGGTGTTATTACCGCAGCCGTAATGAAAAAGGTGAATATTACGGTGGTGGCACTTATATGCTGGAAAAAGGGATTGCTCATGAATTGCATCATCGTAAATTTGGCACGGTTCTGGCTGTTCTCTTTGGGATAGGTTTTGTTGCTCAGTTTTTAGGTGGTTCCCAGGTATACACCATTTCAGAAATTTTAAAAACAAGTTTTGGTATTGACCAGATGCTGGTTACAGTGTTATATACGGCTTTATTGTATTATGTCATTTACCACGGAATTCCCGGTGTAGCAAAATTTGAAAAATACGCAACTCCTTTTAAATGTTTGTTATACCTCGTAGGATGTTTGTTCTTGATCGTTTTTAATTATCAGAATATTCCACATATGTTTTATCTGATTTTCCATGATGCTTTTACAGGCACTGCAGCTGTTGGCGGTTTTGCCGGTGCCACTATTGCCAAAGTTATTGGTGATGGCGTTGCTCGTTCCATTAATGCCAATGAAGCTGGGCAGGGTTCTTCTCCTTTTATTTATGGATCTGCTGATACTCCGCATCCAGTACGTCAGGCTTTATGGGCATCATTCGACGTGTTTGTAAACACGATGATTGTTTGCTCCCTCACTGCTTTGTGTGTTATTGCTACAGGCGTTTGGGACTCTGGTATTAAAGGGGCATCTCTGAGTATTGCCGCTTTTGAAACGGCTTTCGGTTTTGGTGGGGATATCTTCCTTGGTATCGTAGCGATTCTCTTCGGGATTACCGTAACGAGTGGTTGGTTTACATTCTATGTAGCTGTCATCAATCATGGTTTTAGAAGCCGCCCGATTCTTCGCGACCGTTTAGTAAAAATTTTCAAATTTGTATATCCAATTCCAAATTTAATCATTGTTGGTTCTATTGTTTATACTGGCAACGGCCCGGATCTTTTCTGGACAATCGTTAATATTACATTGATTGCTCCGGTTGCTACAAACTTACTGGGATTGTTGGTATTGCGTAAGAAATTCTGGGCATTACTGAAAGACTATAAAGCCCGGTATATGGGTATTGGTGAAGTAGATCCTGATTTCTGCATCTTTTATGAAGATGATCCGGAAGTCTTTGCTCAGGAAGAAGCAATCCGGCAGAGAGCCCGTGAAATTGATGCCAAAGCTCACGCTAACAAGTAAAGTTGCATAGTGCTTTTATAAAATGTATATAAGCCACTCATAAAATTT
>NZ_DGXL01000019.1:57957-210539 GCF_002395615.1 Megasphaera sp. UBA4233
AAATTTTATGAGTGGCTTATATACTATATTCAATTCGCTGTCCGTCATCAGATATTCCAGCTTGTTTTTTTGCATTTGACCAATTTTAAAGTCCATGATATAGTTACGATATTAGTCAGATGCGAGGAGATTCCGTATGAAAAAATTTTACGCCATTGGTGAAGTGTCCAAAATAATGGGTGTATCCGTACAAGCTTTACGATACTATGCTAAAATTAATCTGCTTGAACCGGAATATATTAGCCCCCGTACAGGATACCGGTATTATACATATGAACAATTTCATTTTATCGACCGCATTAAATATTTGCAGAAATTCGGCTTCTCTCTGGATGAAATACGTACGATATTACTGCGAAATGATATTGATAAGCTCGTAACTATGCTGGATCAAAAAAAGGAAGACTTTCAAAAACAGATTGAACAGTTGCATGATACGATAGATATGATTACCTGGTATCACGATTATTTTATCCGCAGCCAGAAGGAAAATAAAAGCCATATCAGTCATTTACCGAAACGCTATCTGGTCGTAGCTAAAATAAAAGAAGGGGAGACAAAAGAAAGCTATCACATACGTCTGCATAAAATAAAAAACTCAAGTGAATTAAAAAATGAAGTATACAAACGACAGTTTTCTCTGATTCTGTCATATGCAGATTTCCTGGAAGGTAAAAATAATCCGACTCATATTGGTATGTTTTTAAATAATAAGCCTGAAACAGCCTCCAAGCATGTTATTGAAATCCCGGAAGGCGACTATTTTTGCATGACCTCTCACATTTTATGTGAACAGTGTAATCCCTATGAAGCAAAAGTATATTTCCGGCATTTACATTGCAAACCTAAATTGGTTCTGGCTAATGAATATGAAAATAGTTTATGTGAATATACCCGTTGTCCCTATGAAATACAAATTTTAATTCCGCCGGGCATAGAGCATCCGATGACAATATGATACTTTAATATGTGAAGACCATTTACAGGGACACGTTGCAAAACCAACAGACAAGAATCTGTGTATCTGATATACTGTGAACTAGAGGTGATGTATCATGAATTTGCAGTATAGTCCCAATAAGATTTGGATAGAGAATGAAGAAGGAAAGACCGTCGGGGAAGTTGATTTTTTCCAGGACGAACAGGGCGATTATGACATCGTCCATACGGAAGTCGATGATAGTATGCGCGGTCAGGGAGCGGCTGGCCGTTTGGTTCAGGCAGCGGCTGATTATATTCGCAGTACGGGGCATCAGACCAAGGCTTCGTGCTCCTATGCGTCCCGCTGGTTCATGCGTCATAAAGACTACAGCGACGTATATCTTCCCTGATTTTTATTGACAGCTCTGCGGAGTACGTGTAAAATAATGTTCGTTAAGCCATATCGACAGTTCGCTTGTACCATCCTGTCGTAAAACAAAACCAGGACTGTTTATTTGTGTGAGACAGCTCTGCTTTGGCAGGGCTGTTTTTTTATAGGAGTACAGCCATGTATTATTTAAAGACAGAACAATCATTTGATGCGGCTCATTTTCTTAAAGGGTATGCAGGAAAATGCCATAATCTGCACGGTCACCGCTGGCGGGTCATCGTAGAAATCCGGTCGGACAAGTTGCGGACTGATGCACAATGCCGCAGTATGGTAGTGGATTTTTCTGACTTGAAAAAGAGTCTGAAAGATATTTGTGATTTCTATGACCATAGCCTGATATATGAAACGGGGTCTCTGAAGGAAAAGACTGTAGCCGCCTTGAAGGAAGAAGATTTCTGTCTCCATGAAGTGCCTTTCCGGCCGACGGCAGAGGAGTTTTCCCGCCATATTTATGAAACGATGCAACAGCAGGGATATGATGTTTCCCGCGTAGATGTATACGAAACGCCTAATAATTGTGCGTCTTATGGAGGCTGACATGAAGGTAGCAGAGAAATTTATCAGTATCAACGGGGAAGGGAACCGGGCAGGTGAGTTGTCTGTATTTGTGCGTTTTCAGGGATGTAATCTCCGCTGCAGTTACTGTGATACGTCATGGGCCTATGAAGCGGATTGTCCCTATGAAGAACTGACACCCGATGAAATCGTGGAGTACGTCCTGTCTACGGGCGTGCATAATGTTACGCTCACTGGTGGGGAACCGCTGCTGTCTCAGGGAATCGCTGAATTAATAGAAAAACTCCTGGCACAGCCAAAAATCCGCGTAGAAATTGAAACGAACGGCGCTGTAGACCTGCGTCCATTCTGTATGCCTGCGCGGCCTGTCTTTACGATGGATTACAAATTGCCTTCCAGCGGCTGGGAACGGGCTATGAAAGTGGAGAATTTTTCTGTCCTGGAAAAGCAGGATACGGTGAAGTTTGTCTGCGGCAGCCAGGAAGACCTGCAGCGGGCGTGGGAAGTCATACAAGAGTACAGGCTGACAGAACGATGCCATGTGTATCTCAGTCCAGTATTCGGTTCGATTGAACCGGTCGATATGGTTGCTTTCATGGAAACACATAAAATGAACGATGTGCGTTTACAAATCCAGATACATAAGGTTATCTGGGATCCAGAGAAACGGGGTGTCTGATATGATTGATACCAAAGCGATAGAAGAACATGTACGGGGGATTCTCATTGCTCTCGGAGAAAATCCTGACCGGGAGGGCCTGGTGGAAACGCCGAAACGGGTAGCCAAAATGTACCAGGAAGTCTTTGACGGCATGAATTACACGAACCATGAACTGGCACAGATGCTGGATAAGACCTTTGCAGAAGATACGACCAGTGCAGGCAGCGATCAGGTCGTCGTCATGAAAGATATTGACCTTTTTTCGTACTGTGAACATCATATGGCCCTCATGTACGATATGAAAGCGACCGTTGCCTATATTCCCAAAGGCAAGGTCATTGGTCTTTCTAAGATTGCCCGCATCTGTGACATGGCCGGGCGGCGGCTGCAGCTTCAGGAACGGCTGGGCCGTGATATTGCCGATATTCTGGGAGAAATCACAGGCAGTACGGATATTGCTGTCCTCCTGGAAGGCCGGCACAGTTGTGTCAGTGCCCGGGGAATCAAGAAAACGGATGCGAAAACGCGTACGGTCGAACTGCGGGGCCGTTTCAAGGAAGAACCGGCATTGCAACTCTACCTGCGATAACAAATGAGGCAGTGGCAAATGAGCATTAAAAGCTATGTTTGCCGCGGCCTCTCTTTTGTATACGTGAACCAGAGACGATTCCTACAGGAAATTTTCCCGGAATAAGACTAAAAATTTCCTATAGGATAGTCGTGTTTAATGGTATACTAAAAGAAAAGAATGGTTACGAAATAACATGTAATTTTAGCTTGTAAGGAGTGATTGATAATGAAATGGAAAGAACCGCTGTCGATTCATCATCTTACGCTGACGAACCGTATCGTCATGCCGCCTATGGCTACCCGGGCTGCTTCTCATGGCTACATTGATGAAGAAATATGTAAGTATTATCAGAAACGGGCAGAAAAGGGCTATCTGGGTCTGATCATTACGGAGCATATGTACATTGATAAGCAAGGAAAAGCCGATCCGAATCAGATTTCCATTTCCCGCAATGGTGATATTGGCGGCCTGCGGCAGCTGACCCGGTGTATCCACCGCGAAGGGAGTACGCGTGTGTTTGCTCAGATTAATCATGCCGGTTCTATTGCCGATCCCATTGTGACGCGGCAGCAGGCTGTGGGCCCGTCTCCTGTACTACATCCCCGTCAGAGACAGAGCCAGGTCCTGCCACGGGAGTTATCTGTCGAAGAAATACAGGTACTCGTAGCAGAATATGCCGCCGCTGCCGGCAGAGCCAAAGCGGCCGGATATGACGGCGTGGAAATCCATGCGGCTCATGGATATCTGCTGAACCAATTTTATTCACCACTTACCAACCACCGTAACGACGCCTATGGCTGTGACACGCTGGAAAAACGTGTTCATTTCCATTTGCAGGTCATCCATGCTATCCGTATGGTCGTCGGTACGGCGTATCCGCTGGCTATCCGGTTTGGCGGATGTGACTATCAGCCGGGCGGCAGTACAATCAATGATGCCGTGGAAGCAGCTAAATTGTTTGCAACGGCTGGGGTTGATCTGATTGATGTATCAGGCGGCATGAATTTCTTTGTCCGCCAGGATCATACAGAACCGGGTTATTTCCGCGATATGTCTTCCGCTATCCGTCATCATGTTTCCGTACCGGTCATCCTGACTGGCGGGGTACAGACAGTGGAACAGGCAGAAGACCTTCTTGTCACGGGAGCAGCTGATATGATCGGGGTTGGCCGGGCCATATTACAAGATGCGGAATGGCCGAAACGTGAATTAGGAAAATAGTATAATATAGATAACATGACAGGCTGTCCGATGAGGGCAGCCTGTTATATTATCTATATTATATTGTTGCTTTTTTAATGGATAAGGCAATGCGTTTCCGTTCTGTATCTACAGAAAGAATCATACAGTCTACGATATCGCCGACGTGTACGATATCTGTCGGGTGATGGAAGGGATGATTGCATAATTCTGACCGGTGGACGAGGCCGGGCGTTTTAAGGCCGATATCGACAAAGGCACCGAAATCGACGACGTTGTGGACCGTACCGCGCACGATAGAACCGATTTCCAGTTCATCCAGGGACAGGACGTGGCGTCGTGTCAGCGGTTTGGGGAAGTCGCTGCGCACATCCCGGCCGGGTTTCCGCAATTCTTCCAATATGTCACGGACTGTTGGTTCGCCGGCATTGAGGGCCGATGCCAGTTTAGGGGCGGCGTTCATTTGCAGACGGCTCTGCAAATCCTGCAGGCGGGCCGGGTTCTTCAGATCTTTCAGAGTAAATCCGTACTGACGCACGATTTTAGCGGCCAGATCATACGATTCCGGATGGACAGACGTATTATCCAGTGGCTGGGTACTGTCTTTGATGCGTAAAAATCCGGCACACTGGGTAAATGTCGCCGGACCCAGCCGGTTGACATTCATCAGTTCCTGGCGGTTGTGGAATGGGCCGTTTTCATTGCGATAGGTGACGATGTTTGCAGCCGTAGCTGAGGTCAGGCCCGATACGTGCTGCAACAGAGCAGATGAAGCAGTATTGAGATCGACGCCGACATAATTGACAACCGATTCGACGACTGCATCCAGTGCTGCCGTCAGGGATTTTTGATTGACATCATGCTGATACTGGCCGACACCGATGGACTGGGGGTCGATTTTGACCGATTCTGCCAGCGGGTCCTGGATACGGCGGGCGATGGAAACGGCTCCGCGTATCGTGACATCCAGATCCGGTAATTCCTCCCGGGCCAGTTCCGATGCCGAATAAACCGAGGCGCCGGCTTCGTTGGCAATGAGATAGCGGCATTTCAAATGCTGTTCATGGATTAAGCGGGAAACGAACTGTTCCGTCTCATATGAGGCCGTTCCGTTACCGATGGAAATGAGGGTAACTTCGTGCTCCCTGATCATGTGGGTCAGAGCATCGGCGCTTTCATGACGCTGTTTTTCCGAGCCCGTAAGGTGATAGGTCCCGTAGGCCAGCACGGCACCGGTAGAGTCGATGACAGCAGCTTTGCAGCCTGTGCGGTACCCCGGATCGAGACCGAGAATGGTCTGACCGGTAAAAGGAGGCTGCAGGAGCAGACTGCGCAGATTAGAGGCAAAGACCTGAATAGCCTGTTTTTCTGCCTTTTCTGTGAGTTCATTGCGGATTTCCCGTTCTATCTGGGGACAGATGAGACGTTTATAGCTGTCGGTGGCGGCGCTTTCCAGTATATCTTTATATGGAGAGGGGCCTTTGATGATCATCTGGCACAACCGGCTGATATATGCGTCGGTACGGACTTCCAGATTGACTTTCAGCGCTTTCTGGTTTTCCCCGCGGTTAATAGCCAGGATACGATGACTGGGCAGGCGCCGGATGGCTTCGTGAAAATCTCTATAGGCGAGATAAATCCGTGATTTTTCCTCTTCTTCCTGCAGCGAGCAGGTGAGTTTGCCGTCATGCCAGAAGGCGTTACGTAAAAAACGGCGGTATGGGGCGAGTTCGGAGCAGCGTTCGGCAATAATATTAGCAGCGCCCTGGATGGCATCCTCTACGGTAGGCACATCTTTGGTCAGATAAGCTTCTGCTGCTTTTTCCGGAGCTGGCCCGTGTATATCCTGATTCCAGAATAAATCAGCCAGAGGTGTCAGGCCTGCGTCGCGGGCCATCGATGCTTTCGTACGCTTTTTAGGCTTAAAGGGCAGATATATATCTTCTACATCCTGTAACAGCCGGGCTTTTTCCAGCTGGCTTTTGATTTCATTGCTCCATAATCCCTGATCCATGATGGATTGGCGTACCGTGTCCTTGCGGTTGCTGAGTGTTTCTTCGTATTCATACTGTTCCTTTATCTGGCGCAGCTGTTGTTCATCCAGGGTCCCCGTTGCCTCTTTGCGGTACCGGGCGATAAACGGGATGGTATTGCCACTGGCCAACAGGTCTAATGCGGTCCGGACCTGTCCCGGGCGGATATGCAGGTCAGAAGCTATCTGATGGATAATCATTTCTTCATTCATGCCGGTCTCCTTTCTTCCTAGTACTATATTATGAGTGGAAATAGCTGTTCCGTCAACGTCTGATTTGACAAAGGGGCGAATATAATGTATATTTTTCGTATTATTTAGAATCTTTGTATTGCCATTTCAACAAATAACGGTTACAATATAGTAGAAGCGCAATTTAAAAATCATACTCATTTAATAGCATTCACAGGTGAAAAATCCTTGTTAATGGAGAAAGGAGGATTATGTCTATGGATATTGCTGCAGTATTACGGGAAAACGGCTATAAAGTCACGCCACAGCGTCTGGCCGTGTATGAAGTAGTCAACAATAATACGACACATCCCAATGCAGAAGCCATTTATAAAGAATTACAGCCCAAATATCCGTTCATGAGTCTGGCGACGGTATATAAAACGATGGAAATTTTTGCAAAAATCGGTGTCGTACAGGTGCTGCAGTGCGAAGAAGATGCGCACCGCTATGATTTTAACACCAAGCCCCATGCCCATATCCGCTGCACCCGCTGCAACCGCGTCATGGATGTAGATGTGGAACGGGATAAGCTCGCTGATCTGGCTCAGACACAAACGGGCTATCGGGTAGATTCTGTCAATGTATCCTTTACGGGAATTTGTGCAGAATGCCAGAATGAAGAAACGGGATGCCAGAACGAAAAAGAAAATTAATAGGATAAGCAGGCAGGCTGGGACGAATTGGTTTCGTTGCAGCCTGTTTTTGTATAAAAGGAGAAAAGGCTATGCTTCATATAGGATGTCATTTATCTGTTTCCCAGGGATTCCTGCATATGGGTGAAGAAGCCCTGTCGATCGGTGCCGATACATTTCAGTTTTTTACACGCAATCCCCGCGGCGGCAGCGTCCGGCCTCTCGATACGGACGATATGGCAGCGTTGAACCGGCTGATGGCGGAGCATCATTTTGCTCCTATACTGGCTCATGCACCGTATACGCTGAATGGCTGTTCGAAGACGGAAAAGACGCGGATTTTTGCCAGAGAAGCTATGGCTGATGACCTGCGCCGTCTGGAATACCTCGATCATTGCCGCTACAACTTCCATCCGGGCAGTCACGTCGGACAGGGGGCGGAAACAGGAATAGATTTTATTGCTGATATGCTCAATACGTGCATGTTCAAAGGCCAGAAAACGACGGTCCTGCTGGAAACGATGGCCGGCAAGGGGACAGAAGTAGGCCGCAATTTTGAGGAAATTGCCGCTATCATTGAAAAGGTGGAACTGCAGGACAACATCGGGGTCTGCCTCGATACCTGCCATGTCTTTGACGGCGGATATGATATCGTTCATCATCTCGATGACGTGCTGACTCAGTTTGATACGCGTATTGGCCTGTCCAGACTGAAAGCCATCCATATCAATGACAGTAAAAATGAACTGGGAAGCCATAAAGACCGCCATGAAAAGATTGGTGAAGGCCATATCGGCATCGAAGCGTTTACGCAAATTATCAATCATCCGGCATTACGGCAGCTCCCCTTTTATCTGGAAACACCGAATGAACTGCCGGGATATGCTCATGAAATTTCACTTCTGCGAAGTTTGTACAAGGAATAAGAGGTGACGACATGCGCATTTTACATACGGCGGACTGGCACCTGGGAAAGATGTTTTATGGCGATTATCTGACGGATGAACAGGAATACGTGCTAAAAGAACAATTTCTGCCACTGCTGAAAGACGAAGGCATAGAGGCCGTCGTCCTTTCCGGGGATGTCTATGACCGCAGCCTGCCGCCGGCTGCTGCTGTGGAATTGTTTGATGAAATTGCGACAAAGGTGACGGCGGAACTTCATATTCCTTTTCTGGTCATCAGCGGCAATCATGATAGTGCGTCCCGCCTTTCCTTTGGCAGTGCCCTTCTGGCCCGGCAGGGACTGTATATTGCTGGTGATCTGGACAAGCTGACGGGGCCGGTCATCCTCCGCGATGATGCGGGACCAGTTGCCTTTGTGCTGCTTCCCTATGCCGAACCGGCTGATGTCCGCCATTTTCTGAGTGATGAAACCATCCACGATCATCAAAAGGCATTGGAAGCACTCTGTGCATTTCAGTCCAGAGGATGTGATGACATGCGGGCTGTCTGCGTCAGTCATGTCTTTGCCTCTGGCGGGGTAAGCAGCGATTCCGAACGGCCTCTTTCTATCGGTGGTACCGATATGATCGACAGTGCAGTTTTTGACCGCTTCCAGTATACCGCACTGGGGCATCTTCACGGGCCGCAGCAGGTGGGACGGCCGGAGGTGCGGTATGCCGGGAGCCTGCTTAAGTATTCCTTTAGCGAAGCAACACAAAAAAAAGGGGCTGTCCTCGTCGACCTGGCTGATAATGGACAGGTCAGCAGCCGGTTTATTTCCTTTACGCCACGCCATGATGTGCGTATTCTGAAAGGTTCATTCCACGATATTATGGAACGAGAAGATGACCGGACCGGTGATTATGTATTGGCACGTATCGATGACACCGAACCGGTCCTCGATGGCATGGCCAGACTGCGCAAGAAATATCCTAATGCCATGGCACTGGAGGCCCCGCGGCGCCGTATTTCAGACCATGCCGGTGACCGGGATTTCAATATCCGCGGGACGACAGAAGAAGAACTCTTTTCCAGTTTTGCCGGTGCTATGAGGCCGGAACAGCCTTTGTCGGAAAAGGAAACAGACTGTCTGCATCAGCTTTGGGACGCATTGCGCAAAGAAGAAGGAGGAGGGATTTTATGAAGCCCGTTTATCTGGATATGACTGCCTTTGGCCCGTATGCAGGCCGGCAGGTCATCGACTTCCGCCTTCTGGGAGACCGGCAGTTGTTTCTCATTTACGGACCGACTGGCTCAGGGAAAACGACGATTCTTGATGCCATGTGTTATGCCCTGTACGGAGAACTGAGTGGCGGTACAGAAGGACGCAACGGAGCGCATATGCGCAGTGAATATGCGACACCAGAAGAAGTGACGCAGGTAGCGTTTACCTTTACGATTGGACAAAAATTATATCGCGTCGAACGGAGCCCGGACCAGGAAATCGCGAAAAAAAGAGGAACGGGTACGCGGCATGTATCTATGAAAGCTGCCCTTTACGAGCTGAATACACCGGATGGGGACATATTGGTGACCAGTAAGAATGTCTCCCAGAAAATTGAAAAACTCCTGGGATTTAAATCGGACCAGTTCCGTCAGGTCGTCCTCCTGCCCCAGGGGGATTTCCGGAAATTGCTCCTGGCCAATTCATCAGACCGGCAGCGCATCATGCAGGTGCTGTTCCATACCCAGCGCTATGACCGGCTGCAGGCACTGGCCAAAACCATGCATGATGATGTCAGCCATGCCTATGAAGACCTGAAGAAAAAGATTGAGCAATATTTGTCACTGACGGGAGCCGCTGATGAAGCAATACTGATGCAGACCATTGCAGATAAAACAGCGCAGGCAGGGGAAGCAAAGGAAAAATCTGGCCGGGCTGTCCGCCAGCGCGATGATTTCCAGAAGGAAGTCCAGCAGGCCGAGGCTGTTGCCAGCCACTGGAAAGCATGGGAAGATGCCAAGGTACGGCTGCAGCAGCTTGAAACGCAAAAAGAGACTATGGCCGCGGAAGAAAAGAAGCTGGATTTATTGGAAAAAGCCCGCCTGCTCAGTGAACCCTGCCGTACTCTCGATGATATCCAGAAGCAGGGCGTAGAGGCTTCGAAAGAATGGGAAACGCTTCAGACAAAGGCGACGGCTGCTGATACAGAACTGAAACGGCTCAATGGGCAGGAAGAGGATATGAAGGCCGGTCATGATCAATGTGAAACAGATAAAGCGGAAGCCATCCGCCTGGAAAATCTCGTGACAGAAGCCGATTCGTATGCCGCATTGAAAGAAGAACAGCATAAAGCGTCCCTGCAGGCAGCGGCTTGTGAAAAGGCATGGCATACAGCCGACCAGACACGGGAAATGGCTCAGAAAAAATTGGATATGGTCCGCAAGACACGGGATGCCCTGTCGGGCCGGGAAGGCGAGTATGAAAAGGTAAGGGCAAGGACTAAACAGTGGAAGCTCCGTGCCAATCAGGAAAAACAGATAGAGAATCTGAAGAACAACTGGCAGGATACGGCAAAGAAACAAGAAGCAGCTGCCAGCCAACTGAAAAACGTATTGCAGAAGGCCGTTCAGGACAAAACGGATTTTGACGCCGTGAGTGCCATGTTCCTTCAGGGGCAGGCCTTTGTCCTAGCGGAAAATCTGCACGATGGAGATGTCTGCCCCGTATGCGGGGCCGTATCCCACCCCAAACTGGCAGTCAAACCAGCTGATTTCCCGGAAAAGGCCGATGTCGAACGCTGCCGGAAACGGGCGGAAGCAAGCGAACAGCAGCGCCAGCAGGCGGAACAGGACGAACAGGTCCTGTCTGCGCAGGCGCAGGAACAGCAACGCCAGTATGAATTGCTGCGGCAGCAGTATCCCGAAGACGGGACGAGTGCCGACTGGTTCCGCCGGGCAGAACAGTCGGCTGCAGAAGAAGCTGTTCTTCTGAAAGAAATCGAACAGGCACGGCAGCTTGCACAACAGCTGGAAGAGAAAGAAAAAACGGTGACGCAGCAGACGGCAGTGACAGAACAGGCCCGCAAGGATTATGAGGAAGCACGGCTGTACCGGACGAAGGCGGAAGAAGCCCTGGCCAGAGCAGAACGGACACTTCCTGAAGAATATCGCAATCCTACTGTGTTGAAAGGGAAAATACAGACTCTCCGTCAGCAGCTCGCTGCCTTTGAAAAGAAAGAAAAAGACTGGAATGCGGCCAGACAAAAGCAGGAACAGGAAAAGGCCCACTGGAGCGGACAGGCCCGGATGAAAGAAGCCCAACGGGATGAGCTGCGCCAGAAATATAAGAAAGCGCTGGAAGAATTAAAGGCACAGGCTGGTCAGTGCGGATTCCGTGATATGAATGAATGCCGGGCTCTGCAGAAAGAGTTGCAGCAGATTGAACCGTTAAAAGAAAAACTGACTTCCTATGGAGCATCTCTCCAGCAGACACGGGGACAGGTCCTGCAGGAAGAAAAGATGATTCAGGGCAAGACAAAACCGGATATGGAAACATACCGCAAGAAGCTGGATGCTTTGAATCAGGCCTGCCAGGACTTGTCCCGGCAGCAGGCCGCACTGGCTGCAGAACTCCGCCAGCTTACGAACTGTGCCAGTCAGATTGATGCCTGGCACAAGGAACAGACTGAGCTGAGTGAACACTATAAGACAGTGGGAGCTCTCTATGATCTTATCAGCGGCAGGACGACGGGAATTAATTTTGAACGGTACGTCTTAGGAGCGCTCCTCGATGAAGTGCTCCAGGCGGCGAATCAGCGGCTGCAGAAAATGAGCCGCAACCGCTATGAACTGCAGCGGTCCCACTCTTGGGATGACCGCCGGGTGCGTCAGATCGGCCTCGATATTGAAGTCTTCGATGCCTATACGGGATATACCCGTCCGGCCAATACGCTGTCCGGCGGAGAAACCTTTCTGGCCTCCCTGTCTCTGGCACTGGGGCTGGCCGACGTAGTGCAGGCTTATTCCGGGGGCATTCACCTGGATACCATCTTCATCGACGAAGGATTCGGGACGCTGGACCCGGAAACGCTTGATTTTGCCCTGAAAGCGCTATTGGAACTACGTCAGGGCGGACGCCTGGTAGGGATTATCTCCCACGTAGGTGAACTGCGGGAACGCATTGATACCCGCCTGGCTGTCAAAAAGACCGATTGCGGCAGTGTTGCCTCCTTTGAACTCCTCTAGACTATCTTGAATGGCAGACTCTTTTGGTATATAATTCTTTATATCCGCAAAAGAGGTAGTATTTAGCCGTTATTGGGGGATGGGGGATTTATACAATGTCATTAGAAAAAGTAAAGGCTTATTTTGCACAATATGGTATGGAAGACCGGGTGCAGGTATTACATGAATCAAGTGCTACTGTCGATCTGGCCGCAGCAGCCCTGCACACGGAATGGAAACGTATTGCCAAATCCATGTCGTTTTATGGCGACGATGATTCGGCGTTTCTCGTTATTTTTGCCGGCGATGCCCGGGTAGACAACCGCAAATTCAAAGACACATTTCACCGCAAGGCGTCTATGGTCAAACACGATGACGTAGAACGTCTCATCGGCCATCCCGTCGGCGGTGTGTGTCCCTTTGCCGTCAATCCCGGTATAGATGTATATCTGGATGAATCATTGAAACGGTTCCAGACGGTATTTCCCGCCTGTGGTACCGGAAATAGTGCCATCGAACTGACACTGCCGGAATTAGAAACCTACTCTCATGCCAAAGGCTGGGTCAATGTAGGTAAAGGCTGGGAAGAAGCGTAAGGAGGGAATATCATGACATTTAAATTTGCTCATACTAATTTCAATGTTCTCGATTTGGACAGAAGCCTGAAATTTTATAAAGAAGCCCTGGGACTGGTAGAACAACGGCGCATCGAAAATCCTAACTTCACCATTGTCTATGTCGGCAACGATGCCAGTGATTTCCAGTTGGAACTGACCTGGCTCAAAGACCGGAAAGAACCGTATAATCTGGGTGAAAATGAATTCCATACGGCGTTCCGGGTACAGGATTTTGATGCGGCTCATAAGAAACATGAAGACATGGGCTGTATCGTCTTTGAAAATAAGGCCATGGGGATTTACTTCATTGCCGATCCGGACGGATACTGGCTGGAAGTCATCCCTGTACGCTAAAAACGTAACAGGATAATCGAATGCGACAGCGAGAAAGACAACCTCTGGCAGCAGCCAGAGGTTGTTAGCGTTTATGAAAGGGGAATAAGATGTATAGACCGGAGCTTTTTATTTTTGATATGGATGGTCTTATGTTCGATACGGAGCGGATTTCCGTACCGTGCTGGCGGGCCATTGGCCGTAAATATGGTATAGATATGGAGGATTCATTTTTTGATACCATATTTGGCATGAATAATGCGAAAATAAAAGAAATATTTTTGCAGACCTATGGGGCGGACTTTCCCTATGATGCATTCCACGATGAGAAGAAGGCCATGCAGCTGGCAATCTATCATGAAAAGGGTGCCCCGGCAGAACCGGGCCTGCAGGAATGCCTGGATTACGCGCGACAGGAAGGTATCCGCTGCGCAGTCGCTTCTTCCTCTGCAGAAGAAACGGTACGGCTGCTGCTTCATAAAGCCGGATTGGAGTCCTATTTCTGCCATATCCAGAGCGGTGATGCCATGGCTCACAGTAAACCCGCCCCGGATATTTTCCTGGCAGTCTGCCGGACTCTGGGCGTACGACCGGAGCGGGCTCTTGTCCTTGAAGACTCGGGAAATGGCCTGAAAGCCGCGGCGGCAGCTCATATCCCGTCTATCTGGGTACCCGATCTGGTCCGTGTGGAACCAGCTGTGGCTGCAACGGCCTGGCATACCTGCCAGACACTGGCAGACGTGCCGCCGCTGATTCAGAATCTGCCTGTGTGGAAAGAGAGTGCGAACTAAATGAGTGAACAACGTCAACATCTGATGATAGGGCTGACCGTATTTCTGGGGATGCTGGCAGCCATTGCCCCACTTTCAACAGATATGTACTTGCCGGGACTTCCGGCCATGATGGCCGATTTCGGTGTCGTACCATCTATGATACAGCTGACGCTGACGGCGTCCATGGCCGGCATGGCTGCCGGTCAGATCATAGCCGGTCCTGTCAGCGACGATGCAGGGCGGCGGAAGCCTCTGTTTCTGGGCATGGCCGTTTTTTCCCTTTCGTCCGTCGCCTGTATTTTCTCTCCGACAATCTGGCTGCTCTTAGTATCCCGGTTTATCCAGGGGTTTGCCGGCGGTGCCGGCATCGTCATTGCCCGGGCCATTGCCCGTGATGTCTGCCGTGGAACGGCTCTGACCCGGCTCTTTTCCATGCTCATGCTGGTCAATGGCATCGCCCCTATCCTGGCTCCGGTCATAGGCGGACAGGTTTTACGGTTTTCCAGCTGGCGCGGCATATTCTGGCTGCTCGTCATCATTGGCCTGGCGCTGGCAGTCTGTGCTCTCTTCATGCCGGAAACGCTTCCCATCCGTAAGCGGATCCATGGCGGACCGCTGGCAGGCGTCCGGAGCTTCGGCAAGTTATTCCGCGATACGTATTTTATGGGACACTGTGTCATGCAGTGTTTTGCCTTCGCGGCGTTTTTCGGATATATATCGGCTTCTTCTTTCGTTTTCCAGAATATCTATGATGTGACGCCTCAGACATTCAGTCTGATTTTCGGCATCAATGGTATCGGTCTCATGATCAGCGGCGGCCTGACAGGACGGCTGGCCGGTCGCATTCCCGACTGGAAGATGCTGCGCTTTGTCCTATTGGTGGCGGTGGTAGGCAGTATGGCCCTGCTGACAGGATTCTTCCTGCACTGGTCTGTCTATGCTATTCTGGTCATTCTTTTCTTCACGGTGGCGACACTGGCCTCCTTATCGACTAGCAGCTTTTCTATGGCTATGCAGGCACAGGGAAAAAATGCCGGCAGCGCTGCGGCACTCATCGGCTTTTTCTCCATGATTTCCGGGGCAGTCATGGCTCCTGTCGTAGGAATCGCCGGCAGCTATACGGCAATCCCCATGGGCATTGTCATGGCTATAGGAGAAATAGGGGCTCTCGTATCGTTTTATCTCTTTATTTATCCAAGCCATAAGAATAGAAGAGATACAAAAGATGTGATACAATAAATGTATCAAGTTGTTTGAGGTGATAACATGAATACAAAAGCAGAAAAATTTAAAGTCTATATCGACAAGGTGGATCCCAAAGCCTTTACCGTGAACGAAATGAAAGACGACGAACGCCATTCCGTTGCTTTCCAATCGGGTATTGAAGTCAAAGGCCAACGGCTGCCGTTCCTGGTACTCATTGACGACAGTATCTATGTCATGCTGCGCATTTTCGTCGCAACCGGAGTCGTCAATGATGGGAATAAGGCTGCCATTTATGATTTCATCAATCAGGGTAACAAAGAATACAAAGTATTCAAATTCTACATATCGGATAACGGCGATATCGTGCTCGATATCTGTCTGCCTGCTACCGATGATGCCTTTGATCCGCAGCTCGTCGATGCCATGATTCGTCAGGTCGCCTATCCCTATCTGAATGATAACCTGACCAGTATTCTGGAAAAAGTATAACAGTGAAATAGAAAAAGGAATGCCCCATGATAACCTACGTTTTCATGGGGCATTCCCTTTTTAACATCAAACGTCAAACATCAAACATCAAACATCAAACATCTTTTATCTCAGCTGCGGAGTGAATCCATATATGCCAGATATTGTTCTTTTGTCATGCGTGGCTTATAGTCTTTCAGGATGTCTTCCAGGCCAGCAGCGTTGTCATAGAGAAGGTCGATGACGGTCATTGCCATTACTTTGGTCGTCTTGATATACGCGGCCTGTTTCTGGAACAGTTCAAATTCGGCACTGTGAAGGGCTCCGTGGACACAGCCTACATGAGGGTGGATACAGGGCATGAGGTTGCAGATATCGCCGACATCGGTACTGCCGGCATTGAACGGCGGGTTCGTATCGACGTGGTCCTTGCCGAAAATAGCGTCGGCGTTGGCTTCGCAGATTTTGCCCAGAGCTTTATCCTGTTCCATGGGAAGGTAACCCGGCATATCCTTGATTTCACAGGTAGCACCGATGGCGTCGGCACCGGCACGAAGGGCGCGGTTGATGCGGTCGTTGTAGAATTTCATGGCGTCGGCCGATGCGGCGCGGACGTAGCTTTCCATGCGTACCAGATCGGGCACGACGTTGACCAGATCGCCGCCGGAGGTGATAATCGGATGGAAGCGGACGTGGTCTTTTTCCTGGAATGTTTCTCTCAGGGCATTGACGCCCATGATGCCCAGCATGCAGGCATTGAGTGCATTGATACCCAGATGAGGCTGTCCGGCTGCGTGCGCTGCCTTGCCGTGGTATTCAATGAGTTTGGTGATGAAACCGCTCATGCCGCCGTTGAGGATAATGTTGCCTTCCGGGTCATCCGTCGAGTAGGCATGCATTTCCATGGCGGCATCTATATCATCGAATCCGCCCTGAAGAATGATTTCCTGCTTGCCGCCGAAGAAATGGATTTTCCCTTCATCCATGAGCTTCTTGCGGTATTCGATTTCAATACATTCTTCACTCGGCACGGCAAAGAAGACGACATCGCCACCGAGATAATCCATGGCTCCGGCATCTTTCAGCGCCATGGCGACGCCGAGCATATCGGAAATCTGGATGAAATGACCGCAGCAGTGAGCCGCGCCGGTTACTGGATCGGCTGACGGATGGCGGCGGCAGACGATAGAATCGAGTTCCCCCATGACGGCGACAGTACGCTTGGAGTTTTTGCCCTTCAGCCGGCCTTTGACACCGGTGATGGCCCAGCCTGTCGTATAAGGAATACCCAGTTTATCCATGGCTTCCTGGACTTTGGCTGATGTCTTTGTTTCTTTGTAACCCAGTTCAGGTTCATCGAATACAGACGTTCCGAAAGACATGATATCTTCGGCGCGTTTATCAATGGCATCGCAGACTTTCTGTTTTAATTCTTCTTTGGTCATAGTAAAGCCTCCTTTTTAAACCTAAATGACACCTTCAAGATGGAGCATGATTTCTGCCATAATCGTCGCGCAGATAAATGTGCCCGACGATACCATCAGGGCAACGGGGACGATGCGCCAGGACAGTCTCTTGAATGCGGGGATATCTTTACCGAGGGACAGACCGCCATACGCCAGGATAGGCGTGCAGGCTGCCAGGAAGTTGACATTCTTGGTGATGGTCGTAATCCATTCGGCACCGGGGATGCCAGGAATAGAAATGACGACGGCGACAATGGAGACCCAGAATACATTGGGCAGCTTGTTCAGTACCGGGACGTGGGCGATGAGGATGCCGACAAAGCAGATGGCAATGATGATCAGGATACCGAGCCAGTCGTCGAGAGGATTGACTTTGAAACCGACGAAGTTAGCTACGAGGGTGAGGACGCCGGTGATGAAGAGGATGAGCAGGTCATCGCCCAGGGTAGATCCTTTTTTTGCTTCCTGTTCTTCCGTTTCTTCTTTTTTGATGTCTGCTGCGACGGCTTCTTCATTCTGTGCCATCGTTTCTTTTGTCTTGGCATTGGCCTGTTCTTCTTCGGTTACTTCATCTTTCCGTTTTCGGCCTGTAACGAGTTCATATACTTTGATGGTGACTGGCAGGGAAATGAACAGAGAGAAATAAATCCCGATGACCGATGTCATGAGGTTGGCAGCCCCGGCAAAGGCAGTGATTTTCTGTACTTCATCGGGAAATACGGCGACGATGGAACCAACAGAGGCGGCCATCATGCTGGCTGAACCGATGCCGCCGCCCATGGCAAGCGCATAGGGATGGAAGATTCCCGTGCGGGATACGATGCCGGCGAGAATGGAAATCCAGAGTGCCCCAAAGAGAGTTCCGCAGATGTACATACCCATGACGCCACGGCCTTCAGGGGAGAAGATGCCGAATTTTTCGGCGATGATAGCCACATTGGCTTCCCGGTCGATGGAGTAGCAGGCACCGATGGCTTCCCGGCCCATTTTCAATAAAATAGCCGTAGGAAGGCCGAAAATCAATGTGCCGAAGAAATGGCCGAATTCCTGCATGATCAGGGCCAGACCGGAATTCAGGAGCAGATGAAGGTTCGGGCCGATGCCCAGACCGATTTTGGCAATCAGGAAGAGCATGGTGATGCCCATGAGATTGCCTGCACGGGTCATCTGTTTTTCATTCAGGATGTGGAAGGATGGATAGGAAATGATACCGCCCAGTACCAGTGCATAGAGCATTGGCAGGAAGATGACGAGTCCATGTTTCTGGATGCCGATAAATTCTGCCACGATGACGAGCAGCAAGGCAAACACATGGATTTTCCAGTTTTTAATAAGGTCCAATTTAGTGCCTCCTAAAACATAAGATAAAAACATGAAAACATATATATAAATAATAACGGCTGCCTTGTTGCAACCGCCATTATTCTACAATATAATGTACCAGAATGCAATTGTATTTTTACGATAGACAGCATGCATGTCATACATTCCGCGCGGCCAGTATATCTAACGGTTCATTCGTGCGGATGAATGATGTTTGTGGGTTTTCTTTTAAAAATGCCAGTGCATAGGATATACAGGCCGTTGTGCCGTAGACGAGAGCGTCTTCATCGAGGTCGAATTCCGGTGTATGATGATTGCCACCAGTACCTTTTGACGGGTTAGCAATGCCTGTAAAGGTGAGGACTCCCGGATAGAGCCGGGTGAGGATAGCGAATGTTTCCGATGCCATCCACGGTTCGCACGTTGTCAGTATATCATTTCCCAGGGAGGCCGTTATGGCTTTTTCTGCCAGGGCCGCGCAGGTTTTGTCGTTGTGGACCTCATATAACGGTTTGGGTACGGGACCGCTGGTCCAGCTGCAATGGTAGCTGGCACAGGTGTGGTCCAGGAGATGATAAAATTCATCATAAAAGGGTTTGCCAGCTTTATCGTAATCAAAATAACGGCAGGTACCGCCAAAGGTCAGCTCCTGGGGGACGACATTCTGCAATTCACCGCTGTGGAGGCTGCCGATAGAGACGGCCAGGCACTGGCGTGGCGGGACAGCGCGCAGGCGCAGTCCCTGTAATTCCTGATTAAAGGCGGAAAAGCAGTCGATGGGACTGTGGCACAGGTCCGGACGGGATCCGTGACCTCCCTGTCCGTGAATGGTAATATCGAAACGGAACCCTCCCGCCATGGGGGCATCGGGACAGATGGCGATTTTACCCGTCGGGATATCCCAGCGCAGATGAGTGGCGTAGCATCCATCGATGTGATAACCGCTCTTTGTTTCCAGCCAGGGAACGATGTATTCCATAGCGTGTGAGTCTTCTTCTCCTTGTTCGAACAGGCAAATGATGGTGCCGGACCAGGTATCTTTACATTCATGCAATATCTTTGCCGCTACCAGCAGCATGGCGATGTGACCATCATGACCGCAGGCATGCATGACACCGGGAATCTGGGAGATACATGTCCTTTTTTGAGAAAGATTCATTGCTCCTTCCTGTACGGGCAGGGCATCAATATCGGCGCGGAGCAGCAAGGTGGGTCCCGGCTGTCCGCTTTCCAGGATGGCGGCGATTCCTCCTTTTTCAATGGACTGGGAGGGAATATGCCAGCCGCTCAGTTTTTCTTTTATATATGCCAGAGTCTTCGTTTCCTGCCAGGAAAGTTCCGGGTATTCATGACAGTGGCGACGGATTTCGACGAGCAGGGGGAATTGCGTTTCTACTAATTTTTTTATATCCAGAGACATGGAATAACCTCCTTGCAGTATAATTTTTCTACATTATAGCATATTTAAACAGTAATACAAGACGGAGCATGAGATTTCCTTATAATGGACCTGCAATGCGGTCTGGGATAACCTTGTAATTTTCAGGCATATCATAGTATAATTAAGTATTCTGATAATATATTACAGATTTATAAGCCGGGAAATGAACTGGAATTCTTCTGTTGTAGGAAATGGGGTGTAGCTGTTGAATCCAATTGTACGGCGCGTTCTGCGTGCTTTTCGTGATGCCGGTTTTGAAGCGTATATCGTAGGCGGGGCTGTGCGGGACCTGTTGATGAAGCGGCAGCCTCATGACTATGATGTGACGACATCGGCGAGGCCGGAGGAAATCCGTGCCATAGCAGAAAAAGAACACTGGCACACCGTAGAAATCAACGGAGAAGCCTTTGGCATCGTCGTCCTGGTCGTCGATGGACTGACTATCGAGACGGCTACATTCCGGGGAGAACGGTATGGAACGGACAGTCACCGGCCAGAAACAGTCTGGTACGCTTCCACGCTTCGTGAAGATGTGATGCGCCGCGATTTTACCGTCAATGCCCTGGCTATGGATGACGAAGGCCATATTTATGATTATACAGGTGGTCAAAAAGATATCCGTAAGAAACGTCTGGTTACCGTAGGCGACCCGCGGCGCCGGTTCAGTGAAGATGCCCTGCGCCTGTTCCGGGCTTGCCGGTTTACGGGACAGCTTGATTTCCTGCCGGTAAAAGAGCTGCTGCGTGCTATGCCGGCGGCATACGACCGTGTACGGGGATTGTCGCTGGAACGGGTCGTGTCTGAAATTGACCGGCTCATGGTAACGCCGGTTGCTTATAAAGGTCTTGATGTCCTCGTCCGCAGCGGCCTCGGTCAGTGCAGCTGCCGGCAGAAAGAAAATGGCATCTACCACGAAATCCCCATTCTGCCGGAACTGGCCCATCTGCCGGATACACCACAGTCGCTGCCGTTTCATGCGTTTGATGCCTGGTTCCATACCCTGGCCGTCGTCGCCCATACGCCGGCTGATCCGGTTATCCGCTATGCTGCGCTGTTTCATGATGTGGCGAAGGGACTGCCGGGAATCCGTGGCGTACACAAAGGCCGTCTGACCGATTATGGGCACGATGACAAAGGCGCCGAAATGGCTGCGGATATCCTGACCCGGTGGCATAAGAACCCGGCCTTTGTCCGGCGCATAGCCTGGCTGGTCCGGACGCATATGAAATTCCATTATTTTGCCAATACGGGCGAAGGGGATATCAATAAATGGCTGCGCCGGGAGGCATTATATGGCCCGTTCCGGCGCAGTGAAGAAATGGCAAAAGCCATCCGCCAGGCGACGGCTCTGGCTGTCGGCGATATCTGGGGATGCGGCCATGAACATACCGATACGAGCGGTACCGAATCATTTGGTGCCTTTATGGAAGAACTGGCGCGGGAAATGCCCGTCAGTACGAAAGACCTGCATTACGACCGCCGCCTGCCTGATGCATGTGGCCGCCGTACGGGGGACTGCCTGCGCAATCTCCTGAAACGCGTCCAGAATAAACAGCTGGAAAATGACCCGGCTGCGCTGCTCGATGCGGCAGAAAAATGGCTGAAACGCCATGAAGAGGCTGAAACTCAATGAATACAGAGGATAAAAAAAGACAACAATTCATGAAACGGCGTATTGCTGCATGCATCGTCGTCATGTTTACTGTATGTGCCGTCGTTTTTGGCCGGTTGTTCTGGCTGCAGGTCGTGAAGGGACCCAGCCTGTCCCGCCGGGCCGACGCCCAGACGGAAGAAAGCCGGAAAATTCAATCTCCGCGCGGTACGATTCTGGACCGTGATGGCCGGGTATTGGCTATCAGCGAAATGGCAAAGTCGCTGTATGCCGATCCTACTATGATCAACCGAAGTCCCAGTGAAATGGCCCATATTCTCGCCCCATATCTGAAAATAAAGGAAAGCGAGATACAGGAGCGGCTCCAGCGGGATACGGCCTTTGTCTGGCTGGAACGGACGATGGATCATGACCACTATGAAGCACTGCAGCAGGTGATAAAAGATGAAAAGCTGCAGGGGCTGCGGTTTAATGATGAAAACCACCGGTACTATCCCAATGGCAAAATGGCGGCCCAACTCATCGGATTTGTAGGAGAAAACGACCAGGGGCTGGATGGCATTGAAATGGTGCTGGACAAAGAAATAAAAGGGGATGTGCAGAAGTTCCATATTACGACAGACCGTAATAACGTTCCTATTCTCGAATCGGCGCTGGAAAAGATACTGCCAGACCAGGAACGGTCGGTCCAGCTGACCATAGACAGCACGATTCAATATGTCGTGGAAAAAGGGCTGGACGGCATCATGCAGCGCAATCATCCGTCAGGGGCCGCCATCATCGTCATGAATCCCAAGACAGGAGAAATCCTGGCGATGGGAAGCCGTCCGAATTTCGATCCCAACGAATACGGTAAGGGTAATGCGGAAGCGTATAAGAACCGGGCCGTGGTCAATTTGTATGAACCGGGCTCGACCTTTAAGCCGATTATGGCAGCTTCTGCCCTCGATTCGGGGAAATGGGATGTCAACCGCGTATACCATGACGTAGGATATATCGACGTCGATGACCGGACCATCCACAACTGGGATGATGCCGGCATGGGCAATGTCACCATTAAGGAAATATTGAAATTTTCCATTAATACCGGCATGGCATATATTGGCATGCAGATGGGCGGCCGCATAGAAACGGAATATGCCCGGCGTTTTGGCTTCGGCCAGCCGACGGGAATCGAACTGCCCGGCGAAGGGGCCGGCATCCTGTTTGATGCTTCTTCTATGAGCCGTGTCGATGAAGCGATTATGGGCATCGGCCAGGGCAATGCCGTGACGCCGCTCCAGATGGTCCAGGCTTTCGGGGCTATTGCCAATGGCGGTCATATGATGAAGCCCTATGTAATCAAAGAAATCGATAATCCCGATGGTTCCATTTATAAAAAGGCCGAACCGACAGAAGTCGGTCAGCCTGTCTCGGCCGACGTAAGCAAGACCATCAGTAAAATCATGGCAGAAGAAATTTCTTCCGGCGGCGGACAGAATGCCCACATTGCCGGGTATGATTTCTGCGGTAAGACAGGGACGGCTCAGAGGCTCAACGCCGAGGGAACCGGCTATGCGGAAGGACAGTATATTGGCTCCTTTGTCGGCTTTGGGCCGTTGGAAGATCCGCAGTTTGTCGTCCTCATCGTCGTCGATAATCCATCAGGCGTCTATTATGGCGCCCAGGTAGCGGCACCTGTATTCAAAGAGATTATGGAAGAAATTGTACGATTTAAGGGAATTCGTCCATCTCATGGGCAGGAAAATCTGCTGCCACGTCGAAAACAAGAAGAGAAGGGGCAGCGGCGCCATATGCCGGAAATTCACCGCAGTGACGACGGCATCCTCATGCCATCTTTCATTGGCTGGGATAACCGGGAAGTCAATGACTGGCTGGACAAAGCCGGGCTTGGCTTTGTGCCGAACGGAGCCGGACGCGCCGTATATCAGAGTCCGAAAGCAGGTACATATGTCAGGGATGGCGATGATGTCCACGTGACATTCCTGCGTTAAAAGGGGGAGTTTTTGTGTTATTGTTAGATGGGAAGGCTGTAGCAGCCTTTCATCGTGAGAGGGTAGAGAGCAAAATTTACGATTTCCAGGAACAACATATCCGTCCAGAACTGGCTATCGTCCTGGCCGGTCAGGATAAGCCCTCGGCGATGTATGCCTCTTCGATGCAGCGCGTAGCCCGCAACGTCGGATTATCCGCTGAAATTTACCGTTTGTCCGAATCGGTAAGCGAACGGGACATCATTTCCATGCTCGAACATTTCAATGAGCAGAAACATATTTTTGGCATTCTCATGATGATGCCCCTGCCGCATCATCTCAACGCTTCACGGATCATCAACTGCATCAGTCCCGATAAAGACGTAGATGGACTGACCGATACGAATATTGCCCGCCTGTTTTCCGGGAGGTCCGGATTTGTACCGTGTACGCCACGTGCCGTTATGGCCATTCTGGATTATTATCACATTTCACTGACGGGGAAGGATGTCGTTATCATTGGCCGGAGCAATGTCGTCGGCAAACCACTGGCCCAGCTCTGCCTGAACCGCAATGCGACCGTTACTCATTGCCATACGCGCACCCATGATCTGAAAGCCGCGGCACGGCGGGCGGATATTCTGATCAGTGCCGCCGGGGCGCCGGGACTCATAACGGCCGATATGGTCAAACCGGGAGCTGTCGTCATTGACGTAGGAATCAACCGCGTCGATGGCAAGACTGTCGGCGATGTAGATTTCGAAGGCGTTTCCCAGGTTGCAGGGGCACTGACACCCGTGCCGGGTGGCGTAGGTGCCGTTACGACTATGATGGTTTTGGAAAACGTAGTCTGCCGGGGTGCATGGACGGACTAGGTTTATTATAAATAATATGATGAGAATGGAAGGTGTTTAGTCATGCATATTATGGATAATTTCCTCATTTATTACCTGCAACGGTTTGACAAGTACTGCTTTGAAGTAGTACTGCACGGCCATACCTATACCATAGGGACGGGCAAACCCCTGTTCCGCGTATTGGTGCATAAGGATATTCCTAAAAAAGAACTCCTTACGTCTACCTCGCTGGCATTGGGCGAAGCCTATATGAAAGGCGATATCGAAGTGGAAGGAGATTTGTTCGTCGTCTTAAAATGCATTCTCGAACAAATCGACCAGTTTTCCCTGGACCGGTCAGCTGTCAACAATCTTCTTTATCCGTCAGAAGATAAATCGACACAGCGCGAAGAAGTATGCTCTCATTACGACCTGGGGAATGATTTCTACAAACTCTGGCTGGATCCGACCCTGAGCTATTCCTGTGCCTATTTCAAACATGATGACGACACGCTGGAACAGGCACAGCGCAATAAAGTAGATTATATTTTATCCAAACTCCATCTGGAAAAGGGCATGAGTCTCCTCGATATCGGCTGTGGCTGGGGCTTCCTGCTCATAGAAGCAGCCAAAAAATACGGCGTAACCGGTTATGGCTGCACCCTGAGTCACGAACAATGGGCCATGGGGCAGGAACGCATCAAAAAACTGGGACTGGAAGGACAGATCCATATTGACCTTATGGATTACCGGGATCTGCCCAAAAAGAGACTGAAATATGACCGGCTGGTCAGCGTCGGTATGCTGGAACACGTAGGCCGTTCCCAGTACGAACGCTATATGTCCATTGCCAATCAGATTTTGAAGCCGGGCGGACTGTTCCTTCTCCATTATATTGATGGCCGGGACGAAAAAAACAGCAATCCCTGGATGCGCAAGTATATCTTCCCCGGCGGCACACTGCCGACAGTCTATGAAATCCTGAAGCTGGCTTATGATGGCGATTTCCAGATCCTCGATGTGGAAAGTCTGCGCCGTCATTATTATCGCACTCTAAGCTGTTGGTATCACAATTTCCAGAAGGTACGTGACCAGGTAGCTGCCGATAAGGGAATGGAATTCGTCCGCATGTGGGACTTATACCTCTGTGGTTGTGCCGTAGCATTTTATATCGGCTATATCGACGTCCATCAGCTGCTCTTTACCAAAGGGACGAACAACGATCTGCCTATGACACGCTGGTATTAATCTGGAATATAAATTTTAATGTATTTTGTTCAATCCTCTATATGGCAGGAGACAAAGGGGAACTGAGTATGCTATACTAATAGTATGATTTACTTTTTCATGTCAACAAAGCTTTTTTCTAGAAGGAGGTATGAACATGGCAGTAGAATTTTATAAATGTGAATTATGCGGCAATATCATTGCCGTCATCAAAAACGGCGGTGGCAAGAATCTCGTCTGTTGCGGCCAGCCGATGACCCATCTTGTGGCAAATACCGTAGATGCATCGGCTGAAAAGCATACACCGGCAATTGCTAAAGAAGGGGCTATGCTGCAGGTGACCGTAGGTTCGATAGAACATCCCATGCTGGACAACCATTACATCGAATGGATTGCCCTGGAATGCGATGGCAAATTGACCTTTAAGTACCTGAAACCGGGTGAAGCTCCCAAAGCTGATTTCCATGCCGTGGATAAGGGTACTGTATATGCATACTGCAACCTTCATGGCTTATGGAAGGCTGATATTTAGAAAGTATAGGCACGAGCCTGAGGCGGAAGTCTCTGGCGTTATGTAACAGGTGGGGCTGTCTTACGGGGCAGCCCCTGTTTTTTTAGGAGGGAAAGGGCTTGAAAAAAATATGGTTTGTCCGTCATGGAGAAAGTGCTGCTAATGCGGGTGAAGCAACCCGGGATCATCGTACGATACCGCTTTCCTCTCTGGGGGAAGAGCAGGCCCGGGCTGTCAGCATTATTATCCCCAAACCGAAGCTTATCATTACATCCCCTTACCTGAGGGCCCGGCAGACGGCAGCTCCGCTCATGCGGCTCTATCCCGATGTACCTGTAGAAACGTGGGATTGTGTCCATGAATTTGTCTATCTGTCACCCCGCACCTGTACCGGTACGACATCGGCCCAGCGCCGGCCCCGGGTCATTGCCTACTGGCGTCATCTGGATCCAGACTATGTGGACGGCGACGATGCCGAATCATACAAGCATCTCCTGCAGCGTATCCACCAGACCATAGACCGGCTTCGCGGCCGTCCCGAGTCGTTCATCGTCGTTTTCAGCCATGCCCAGTTTATGCGCAACCTCCTTTTGGTCATGCAGGAACCGGATCTTTCTCCCCGTGACTATATGAAACGGTTCCGGAAAAGCGCGACTATCCGCAACGGTCAGATCGTAGAAATCCGGCTGTAACGGAATTTGACAGAACTGGCCTTTCATGGTAAAATACTATCACTGCATTGTGTGCAGCCTATTTTATTTTAAACTATGAGGTGATGTAGAAAATGGCAACGAGGAGAGACCCGCGTTTTAAAGAATGTCGCCGGTTCGGACTGAATGTGTACGGACATCCTAAGGCATTAAAACGCGTCAAAAAAGAACAGCGTCAGAAAAAAATGTCTGAATACGGTACACAGTTACTGGAAAAACAGAAGCTCCGTGCATATTACAACCTGCTGGAACGTCAGTTTGTCCGGTATTATGATAGAGCAAAGAAGATGGAAGGTGTTACGGGCGAAAACATGCTGAAGCTGCTGGAATGCCGTCTTGATAACATCGTTTATCGCATCGGTTTTGCTAATTCCATCCGCCAGGCACGTCAGATGGTCAACCATGGCCATATCCTCGTCGATGGCAAACGTTGCGACATTCCGTCCGCCCGCGTAAACGTTGGTTCCGTCGTATCCCTGAAAGAAGCTTCCCGTTCGAACGAAATGTTCAAGAAATCCTTCCAGGAACTCAAATCCTTCGATGTAGCTTACATCGACAAAGATTTCGACAACTTTGCTGGTACCCTTACCCGCATGCCGGAACGTGACGAACTCCCAATCGAAATCAACGAAACACTGATCGTCGAATTGTACTCCAAATAATAGACAATATATCTGGATTACAACAACCTATGCAGAAAACAGGAAATCCTATGGATTTCCTGTTTTTTTTTATTCCAGATCAGGTTTTATCGATGAGCCACTTATTACATAGCAACATGAATCTTTTTCCCACAGAATGCAATACCGTATTTCAAGACAGATGGTATCTGCTTCTGCTTGAATTCAGCTATATAATGCTGTTTTTCGATTATAAATCAGACACATCGCCTGAATCCGCACAGAATCGGTTGAGAATTTCGCTTTGGAAAACATGGGTCAGTTCAGCATTGGGAATCATGAGCTGGCAAAGGCGCCCATTGGGAACCGGCGTATTTTTTACAGCTGTCAGATAACCGGTCATCAATAAGAGCGTGTAAAGTCCGTCTTTATTTTGGGAAATATCCTTGTATATTAAACCTTCACGGATTATGGCGGCAACAGTACCGCCGTGCAAAAGAGTCAGTAGGTTTTTCTCCTGGTTTCTTGTGTTCCTTTGCAGCATATGCTGGATGATAGCATTCGAAGACGTATTTTCGTTCTAATGAGAAGAAATAGAACTGGATACTAGGGAGAATTTATGATATAATAATCTGTCACTATAGAGATAGAAAGGAACTTGTTATTATGTTGGGACGTTTTTCCAGAACGGAATTATTGCTGGGTCATGTTGCCATGGAAAAGCTGGCACAGACGACGGTAGCTATTTTTGGGATTGGCGGTGTCGGTTCTTATGTGGCCGAAGGTCTGGCCCGTTCCGGTATCGGTCATTTTGTTCTCGTCGATAATGATCTGGTCTGTCTGACCAATATCAACCGGCAGATTCATGCGACATCGAAGACGGTTGGCAAAAAGAAGACGGAAATGATGAAGCAGCGGATTCTGGATATCAATCCCCAGGCTGTTGTCGATACGATAGAAGAATTTTTTATGCCTGATGTAGCGGACAAGTTTTTCCAGCAGCACTACGATTATATCGTCGATGCTATCGATACGATGACCGGAAAAATCGCCCTCGTCGTGGAAGCAGATAAGAGACATATCCCTATTATCAGCTGCATGGGTGCCGGTAACAAGCTGGATCCTACGAAGTTTGAAGTAGCCGATATTTACAAGACCAGTGTGGATCCTCTGGCACGGGTCATGCGCCGCGAACTGAAGAAGCGGCATATAAAAAAATTAAAAGTCGTGTACTCCAAAGAACAGCCGTTGAAACGCCGTCAGAGCGGCTGCGGTGCCAACTGTATCTGTCCGCCCGGGAGCTCTCACAGCTGTGACTTCCGTCGTTCTGTACCGGGGAGTATTTCCTTTGTACCGTCGGTAGCAGGGCTGATTATTGCCGGGACTATTGTCAATGACCTGGTAAAAGACTGTATTGAAGACGATACGAAAGCAGAAGGACCGGGAACGGGCGTACTGAATCGCTGAGTTATCGAATATAATAATAATTTTGGAATCATGAGGATGGACTGAACGGGAATTGTCATCAAAGCTGTGATGGCAGTTCCTGTTTTTTTGCCAGATGCAGTATCGCAGCGCCATCAGAGGCTGTGGTATACTATAGTATATATTTAATAATAGATTAGGAGACCCGGATAGATGAGAGATGCTTCGTTTTTAGGAACCCAGCCGGTCAGCAGGCTGCTCTGGAAATTTTCAGTCCCGGCCATTACCGGTACGGTCATTACGGCTTTGTACAATGTAGTTGACAGTATCTTTGTTGGCCAGGGCATTGGTGAACTGGCACTGACAGCTGTCACCGTTGCCTTCCCGGTTCAGACCCTGCTCATGGCGTTTGGCATGCTCATCGGTGTCGGTTCAGCCAATATCATTTCTATCCGCCTGGGACAGGGGCGGACAGACCGGGCAGAAGGTATACTGGGAAATGCCTTTACCCTGATGTTTGCCATCATGGTTGTAACGACCGGATTGTTCCTGTGGTATCTCGATTCCCTGCTGCAGGATTTCATGGGAGTGGATCCGGCTGTCCTGCCCTATGCCCACGATTTCATCAGCATTATTCTCGTAGGCAGTGTATTCCAGCACATCGGTTTTGGCATCAACAATGTCATCCGCGCCCAGGGAGATCCACGGACAGCCCTGGCGACACAAATCATAGCAGGTATCATTAACGTCATACTGAATTACTTGTTTGTGTTCACGTTCCAGTGGGGAATCAGCGGGTCGGCACTGGCAACGGTACTGGCACAAGCCGTAGCGGCTGTCTGGGTCACCTGGTATTTTATCTGGGGCCCGGCTGTGCTGAAGCTGCGGTGGAAATATCTCCGTCCCCGGCTGCATAGTATACTGGATATCGTCAAAATAGGCTGTTCTCCCTTTATGATGCAGCTGGCTGCCACAGCTGTCATGGTCGTCTTCAATGTAAAAATCCAGTTTTATGGCGGCGTGACGGCAGTAGCTGCCTACGGCATCATAAACCGGCTTATGATGCTCATTTTTATGCCTGTCGTCGGCATCAGCATGGGGGCCCAGCCTATTTTAGGATTCAATTTTGGGGCCAGAAAGTATGACCGCGTCCTGCATACACTCCGCCTGGCTCTGTTGGCGGCAACGGGGGTCAGCATTCTGGGATTTATCATCGCCGAAGTGTTTCCCCAGGAAATCATCCGTATTTTTAACGATTCACCGGACCTGCTCCGCGTCGGGGTGAGAGCGATGCGTATATATCTGGTGATGACGCCCGTCGTCGGCTCTTCCATCATAGCGGGAAATTATTTCCAGGCCGTCAATAAACCCCTCTTTTCCCTGTTCTTTACGATCAACCGCCAGGTCTTTTTCCTCATTCCCTGTGTCTATCTGTTTTCATCGTTCCTGGGTCTGGATGGCATCTGGCTGGCCGGAGCCGTCAGTGACGGGGCGGCGTTCATCGTTACGACAGCGGCATTAGTCTATAATGTACGACAAATGAAAAAACGGATACCGGCCTAAACCGATGGGTGGTATGTATTGTCCTGTTATCATCAAGGAGACTGTCCTGTCGTGCAGTCTCCTTTTTCTGTACATATGTTCGCCAATATGCTATACTGGGATAACGGAAAATTGCTATTCTTTTGTTCTGATTCGAGGTCTGCTATGGATATACAATCGCATTTAAATAAAGATTATGATACGTCTCATCCGTTCCGGGTCGTTGCGCCATATGAACCGATGGGAGACCAGCCGGAAGCCATTGCATCACTGGCTGAAGGGGTAAAGTCTGGTCAGTGGGCGCAGGTCCTGCTGGGGGCTACGGGGACAGGCAAGACGTTTACCATGGCCAAAGTCATTGAAGCCGTGCAGAAACCGACGCTGGTCATTGCCCACAACAAGACGCTGGCTGCCCAGCTTTGCAGTGAATTCAAGGCGTTTTTCCCCGATAATGAAGTAGCATACTTTGTCAGTTACTACGATTACTATCAGCCGGAAGCGTATATTGCTTCGACCGATACGTATATTGAAAAAGATGCGTCTATAAATGATGAAATCGATAAACTGCGCCATTCGGCGACGATGAGCCTCTTTGAACGGCGTGATGTCATTATCGTCGCGTCCGTGTCCTGTATCTATGGCCTGGGTGATCCGGAAGATTACAGCGAACTCGTCGTTTCTCTGCGGCTGGGGCAGGAAAAGCCACAGGAAGAAATCCTGCACAAGCTGGTCGATATCCAGTATACACGCAATGATGTGAGTTTGGAACGGGGGACATTCCGCGTCCACGGTGACACCATCGAAGTATTTCCAGCGGCTTTTGATAATTCTGTCATCCGCATTGAAATGTTCGGTGATGAAATCGACAGGCTGACCGAAGTGGACGTACTGACCGGGGAAGTGATTGCCGAACGGAAACACGTGGCGATTTATCCGGCCAGTCATTATGTTACGACGAAAGATAAGATGGAACGGGCTCTGGGAACTATCCGGAACGAACTGGATGAACGGCTCAAAGAGCTGAAAGATGGCGGTCATTTCCTGGAAGCCCAGCGACTGGAACAGCGGACCCGTTACGACATGGAAATGATGGAAGAAATGGGGTATTGTTCAGGGATTGAAAACTATTCCCGTCACCTGGCAGGACGAAAAGCCGGACAGGCCCCGTATACGCTGCTTGACTATTTCCCTGACGATTTCCTCATCATGGTCGATGAATCCCACGTGACGCTGCCACAGCTGCGGGCCATGTATGCCGGTGATCGTTCGCGCAAGCAGTCGCTCATCGAATATGGCTTCCGTCTGCCGTCGGCTCTGGATAACCGGCCCTTGACCTTTGATGAATTTACAGAACGGATCAACCAGATTATTTTTGTCAGCGCTACACCGGGAGACTATGAAATGGAAGTGCAGACTAATCTGGCCCAGCAGATTATCCGGCCGACGGGACTGCTCGATCCGGAAGTGGAAGTCCGCCCCATTGCCGGCCAGATGGACGACCTCCTGGGTGAAATCCGCAAGCGCCGTGAGCGTCACGAACGGGTGCTGGTCACGACGCTGACGAAAAAGATGGCAGAAGACCTGACGGATTACTTGAAAGAAATGGGAGTGCTCGTGCGCTATCTCCATTCCGATATTGCTACCATCGAACGGGCCGATATCATCCGGGACCTGCGGGCCGGCGTGTTCGATGTCCTGGTCGGCATCAACCTGCTGCGTGAAGGACTCGATATGCCGGAAGTGTCGCTGGTGGCTATTCTCGATGCCGATAAAGAAGGGTTCCTGCGGTCCGATACGGCTCTCATCCAGACTATGGGCCGGGCAGCCCGTAATGTTCATGGCAAGGTCATCATGTATGCCGATACGATTACCGATTCCATGGCCCGTGCCATAGATGAAACGAAACGGCGCCGCAAAGTGCAGGATGCCTATAATAAGGCACACCATATTATCCCTAAATCGGTCAAAAAAGATGTCGTCAATCTGATTGAACTGACGAAAGTAGCTGAGGACCAGAAAGACTATGGCCGTAGTGCGGATAAACCGCTGACCCGGGAAGCACTGCATAAGGTCATTCAGACGGTAACATTGCAGATGAAGCAGGCCGCCAAAAATCTGGAATTCGAAAAGGCGGCGGAATTGCGGGACCGGCTGGGGCAATTACGGCAGAAACTGGCGGACATGAGCCAGGACGACACGCTGCCCAAAGAAATGCAGGGCAGTGACATGCCGAAGCGGCGGTACCGGCGCAAAATCAAGCGGCCCGATGCGAAGAAGCGATAGGCACAGGCAGCAGTTCGCAGGCCGTAACGGCCTGTTTTTCATCAAACCTCAAACATCAAACCTCAAACATCAAACATCAGACGTCAAACTTCAAACGGGAGGCACGAAGTGCAAGATAAGTATATTGTCATCAAAGGTGCCAGACAGCACAATCTGAAGAATATAGATGTAAAAATACCCAGGGATAAACTAGTCGTATTTACCGGCCTGTCCGGGTCGGGGAAGTCATCCCTGGCTTTCGATACGATTTATGCCGAAGGACAGCGGAGATATGTCGAATCGCTGTCAGCGTATGCCCGCCAGTTCCTGGGACAGATGGATAAGCCCGATGTCGATTACATTGAAGGGCTGTCGCCGGCTATTTCTATCGATCAGAAGACGACGAGCCGGAATCCCCGGTCTACTGTAGGGACGGTCACAGAAATCTACGATTACCTGCGATTGCTGTATGCCCGTGCCGGGGAAGCGTTCTGCCCGAAGTGCGGCAAGCCCATCCGCCAGCAGACAATCCAGCAGATGGCCGATTCCCTCATGGCTCTGGGTGACGGAGAAAAAGTCATGATCATGGCACCCGTCGTCGATGGGCGAAAGGGGACTCATCAGAAAGTATTGTCCCGTCTGGTCAAAGACGGATATGTCCGGGTGCGCGTCGATGGAGAAGTCTATCTTTTGTCGGACGATATTCCTCTGGAAAAGAATAAGAAGCATACTATCGAAGTCATTGTCGATCGCCTGGTCATCAAGGACAGTATCCTGACTCGGCTAACTGACTCTCTGGAAACGGCAGCGAAATTAGGCGAAGGCATCGTCCATGTCTTCCGCATGAGCACGAAAGAAACTGTGACGTACAGCCAGCATTTTGCCTGCCCCGATTGTCATGTGAGCCTGCCGGAAATCGAGCCTCACCTGTTTTCGTTCAACAGTCCCTTTGGTGCCTGTCCGGCCTGCTCAGGCATCGGCAGTACCATGGAAGTTGATCCCCATCTGTGTCTGCCTCATGGTGATGTATCCTTTGCCGACGGCTGTATTGCTGCCCTCAGCAGTAATCCCGATTCATGGTTCATGCGTCAGCTGGGAGGCCTTTTGAAACCGTATGGATTTACGATACAGAATTGCTATAATGACCTGCCGGAAGAACTGCAGCAGAAATTGCTCTACGGTTCGGATGATGAATGTGTCTTTGAATATGAAAATCTGCGCGGTGAAGTTAAGACATTCTCGACGCCCTTTGAAGGGGTTATACCGATGGTGCGCCGCCGTTACCGCGAAGCTTCATCAGATATGATGCGCGACCAGTTTGGCCAGTTTATGTCGGTCAAGCCGTGTACGGCCTGTCATGGGGCCCGGTTGCGGCCGGAAGCGCTGGCTATTAAAATTGGCGGACTGGACATCCATGAGCTGACAGATTTATCCGTGACGGATATGATTCACTTTTTTGATACGTTGGAACTCAGCCATCGGCAGCAGCTGATTGCCAAACAGATTCTCAAAGAAATCAGGGCCCGCCTCGATTTCCTGCGGACCGTAGGGCTGGAATATCTCACATTGTCCCGGACTGCAGGTACTTTGTCAGGCGGGGAAGCCCAGCGCATCCGCCTGGCTACGCAGATAGGTTCTGGTCTGGTCGGCGTCCTGTATATTCTCGATGAACCGTCTATCGGCCTTCATCAGCGGGACAACGACAAACTGCTCGGTGCCCTGAAGCATCTCCGCGACCTGGGAAATACCCTGATTGTCGTAGAACACGACGAAGATACCATGCGGGCGGCCGATTATATTCTCGATATCGGGCCGGCAGCCGGAGAACACGGGGGACGGATTGTTGCCCAGGGGACGGCGGAAGATATCATGGCATGCCCGGAATCCCTGACTGGACAGTATCTGAAAGGAACGAAATTCATCCCTGTTCCGGCACAGCGCCGTCCGGGAAATGGAACGCAGATTGAAATCGTCGGTGCGGCAGAACATAATTTAAAAAATATCGATGTAGCCTTTCCTCTGGGAACACTTACGGTAGTGACCGGTGTATCTGGTTCAGGAAAATCGACACTGGTCAATGAAATCCTTTATAAAGGGATGGCAGAAGCCGTGTATGGTACGCCCCACCGGCCGGGAAAATTTAAAGAATTGCGCGGCACAGAATACATCGATAAAATCATCAATATCGACCAGTCGCCTATCGGACGGACTCCCCGATCCAACCCGGCTACCTATACGGGGGTCTTTGATTTCATCCGCCAGCTGTTCAGCCAGACGCCGGAAGCCAAGGTCCGTGGCTATAAAGCCGGCCGGTTTAGTTTCAACATCAAAGGCGGCCGCTGTGAAGCCTGCCGGGGCGACGGCATCATCCGCATCGAAATGAATTTCCTGCCCGATGTCTACGTGCCCTGTGAAGTATGCCATGGTACGCGGTACAACAGGGAAACGCTGGAAGTAAAGTATAAAGGCAAGACGATTTCCGATGTCCTGAACATGACCGTAGATGAAGCCTGCGATTTCTTTGCCCAGATTCCGCGCATCCTCAATAAACTGAAAACGCTCCAGCAGGTCGGTCTCGGGTATATCCGACTGGGACAGCCTGCGACGACCTTATCCGGCGGGGAAGCCCAGCGGGTAAAATTGGCGACAGAGCTTTCCAAGAGAAGTACCGGGCGCACGTTGTATATCCTCGACGAACCGACGACTGGGCTGCATACGGCGGATATCCACAAGCTGATGGATGTCCTGCAGCTCCTCGTCGATGGAGGAGATACAGTCATCGTCATAGAACACAATCTCGATGTCATCAAGGCGGCTGATTATCTCATCGATCTGGGACCTGAAGGCGGCGACGGAGGCGGCACGGTCGTTGCGACGGGGACGCCGGAAGATATCTGCGCTGTCCCGCAGTCGTATACGGGGCAATTCCTGAAACCCGTACTGGAACGGACGCGGAAACTCATGGAAGAACGAGGTGACCAATAGTGGCATTTTCACAGGCCGTGCTCGAAAAAGTGAATAATCTGACGACCCAGCCCGGCGTGTATTTATGGAAAGATGCCAAAGGTCATATTATTTATGTGGGCAAGGCAGTCAATCTGCGCAACCGCGTCAAAAGTTACGTCCGCAACGATGCCAACCGGGCCGTCAAAGTGGCGGCTATGATCAGTCATGCTGTCGATCTGGAAACCATCGTCGTAGCCAATGAAATGGAAGCGCTGATTCTGGAAAATACGCTCATCAAGAAGCATCATCCCCGGTATAATATCATGCTTCGCGATGACAAGACCTATCCTTATATCAAGGTGACGCTGCAGGACGACTATCCGCGGGTCTGCATGACCCGGCGGGTCCTGCGCGATGGTGCCCGGTATTTCGGCCCCTTTGCCGATGCCGGGGCAGTGCACCGCGTCCTGAAACTGATGCAGCGTGCCTTCCACATCCGGACCTGCCGCAATCTCAAAGCAGACCGGCCGTGCCTGCAGTATCATATGGGACATTGCGATGCGCCCTGTGTGCACTATATTACAAAAGCTGATTATCAGGAATTGGTCCGGCAGGCCGTGGATCTGCTGGAAGGAAGGAATACGCCGCTCATACGGGATTTACAGCAAAAAATGGAAGCAGCATCGGATGAGCTGGAATTTGAAAAAGCAGCTGTGTACCGGGACCAGATAGAAGCCATCCGGGTCATTCAGTCCCAGCAGAACATCGTTACCCAGGGCGGCGATATGGATGTATTGGGACTGGCCAGCGATGCCGGACAGTCCTGCGTCCAGATTTATACCATCCGCAGCGGCCGGCTTATAGGACGGGAGACATTCAGTCTGGATCACAGCGATGATGAGTCAGTCGCCGATATGACGGAAGCCGTCATTGACCAGTATTATACGGCCCAGTCGTTTATCCCGCGGGATATTGTCGTAGCCGCTGTGGCAGAACAGGAAGATTGTGAACGGCGGCTGAGCCAGCTGAAGGGCCAGCAGGTCAACCTAATCATTCCCCAGCGGGGCAGTAAAAAGAAACTCCTTGCCATGGCGGAAGAAAACGCCCGCGTCCTGCTCGAACAGAGACGGCTCCAGTGGCAGCATGATACGGATAAGACGAGCGGTGCCGTCCAGGCTTTGGCCCGGGTGCTGGACCTGCCGTCCCTGCCGGAACGGATGGAGTGTTTTGATATTTCCCATACCCAGGGCATCGAAACGGTTGCCTCTATGGTAGTTTTTGAAAATGGTCAGCCGGCACGCAGTGAGTATCGGAGGTTTAAATTAAAAACGGTACAGGGAAAGCCCGATGATTTTAAATCTATGGCGGAAATCATGGAACGGCGGTATAATGAAAAAGACTGGCCCGTTCCTGATTTAATAGTCATCGATGGCGGCAAGGGACAACTTCATGCCGCTCTGCCAATCATACGGCAGGCTGGGTGTGAGGCGCCGGTCATCAGTCTGGCCAAGCGCATAGAAGAAGTCTTTGTCGAAGGGCGCAGCGATTCAATTATCCTCAGCCATCATACGCCGGAGCTGCAGCTGCTGCAGGCTATCCGCGATGAGGCGCATCGTTTTGCTATTACCTACCACCGGCATCTGCGGGGAAAGCGCAGTCTCGTTTCTATTCTGGACCATATCGAAGGCATCGGTCCGGCACGGCGCAAGGCGCTGTGGCAGCACTTTAAAACGATCGATGACATGAAACAGGCAGAAATTGATGAATTGGCGGCTGTACCGGGAATGACTCGTCAGACAGCTGAAAATGTATATTATTTTTTCCGCCTGGGAACAGATGAAAAACGGAAACAAACTCAATTGAAGTAATATTACGAAGTATCAGAGGAGGGATTTTCGATGAAACAAAAAATATTAGCTATGCTCAGCGTTGCTCTGTTGACAGCATCAGTCGCGCTGGCGGCGCCGCCTGCCGATGTTCAGATGGTACAGATGCCGCGGTCAGAAGATGGAGACAGTTATCTGGAAATGTCCTATCCCGACGTCACGGTCATGGGAAATGCAGCAGCGACGGCACAAATCCGTCAGTATTATGCAGATGAACAGAAAGAAACGCAGGATTTTTTCAATAAGCAGAAAGATAAAGCTGGCAATCATAGTTTTGTCACGGAAACGAAATCTTATGAAGTAACGCATAATGATGGTACCTATTTATCCATCGTCGAATCGGGACAAATCTATTTTGGCCGGGATGCTCACCCGACCCATTGGAAAAAAGGGACAACGTTTGATTTGACGACGGGGAAAAAAGTAACCTGGCAGGAAATTATCAAGCCGGGCGATGAAAAGTATTTTACGATCAAAAAAATCAATCAGGCGTTGTTCTCCAGCAAGTATCAGCTTTCTTCTTATTTTACCGGCCTGACACAGCTTCCGGAAAACTATTATCTCGATAAAGCGGGGAATATCCATTTCCTGTTCGGGCTCTATGAAGTAGCTCCCTATTCTACGGGCATCGTCGATTTGAATATGATGAAACGGGCAAAGTAAATTCGCATGTACCTTTGGCCTTATGGTAGTGTGTCCATTAGGAACACTACCATATATACATTTTTCAGTTGCAAATTTTATAGGACCATGATATGATGTGATGAGTGAAACATAATTATTTACTAAGATTTAGTATGATTTTGGAGGTAGAATCATGGACAAATACGAATGCACTATTTGTGGTTATATTTATGATGAAGCAGAAGGCGACGCTGACAACGGCGTAGCAGCAGGCACAAAATTTGCTGACCTGGCTGATGACTGGGTTTGTCCTACCTGCGGCGCTGGTAAAGACGCTTTTGTAAAAATGGACTAAGTCTGTCTCTATAGGCGGATTCGACGGGATTGTCTTCGGGCAGTCCCGTTTTTGTTTTATGATAGATGCATTTTTCTATAGCGTAACAGGATGCATTGCAGTACAATATAAATAAAGTGTCATACATGTATATAACTTAAGGAGGTATGTCAAATGGATTTGAAAGAAGTACGTGACATTGCGCGTCAGAAAATGAAAGGCTGTCATGTCTGTCCCGAATGTAATGGGAAAGCCTGCGTCGGCATGATTCCCGGTTTTGGCGGCCTGCGCACGGCCCGTTCATTTATGCGCAATATGGAAGCATTGCAGGAATACGGCCTGGTCATGCGCAGCATGTCCGGACAGGATGAACCGGATACGAGCTGTCAGATATTGGGACGCAAACTGAGTATGCCTGTACTTATTGCACCTGTCGGTGGGATTGTTCTGAATGCCAAGGTAGACGGTGATCCGGCTACAGTAGAACAGGAATATGATGAAGCCGTGACACAGGGCGCCATGGACGCAGGTACGCTGTGCTTTACTGGAGACAGTGGAGCTCCTTATATGTATGCTTCGGGTATTGCTTCCTGTAAGAAACGCCCGGGCGTAGTCATCCCGACGATCAAACCCCGCAGCAATGACAAAATCATAGAAAAAGCCCATGAAGCGGAAGCTGCCGGCGCCTTCGCCGTTGCCAGCGATATTGATGCGGCGACATTGATCAATATGCGCATCTTTGGCCAGCCAGTAGGACCTAAGAGCGCTGGTGATATTACAGAAATCGTGAAATCCATCCAGCTGCCGTTCATCGTAAAAGGCATCATGTCGCCGGAAGAAGCCGTTGCCTGTGCCGATGCCGGAGCAAAAGGCATTGTCGTCAGCAATCACGGCGGCCGTGTCCTCGACGGCATGGCAGGTACGGCGGATGTGCTGCCGGGCATAGCTGATGCCGTTAAAGGCCGGCTGACGATTTTCGTCGATGGCGGTGTCCGTCACGGCGAAGACGTACTGAAGATGCTGGCTCTCGGTGCTGATGCGGTCCTTTTGGGACGTCCGGCTGCCGTAGCCGCTATCGGTGGCGGGGCGGAAGGTGTCAAACTGCTTCTGGATACACTGAAGCGGGAACTCATGGATGCCATGATGATTACCGGTGTCCGCGACTTGTCCCACGTCCCGTCAAATGTTGTTAGAAAATTATAACGATTGGCAGCCAGTCACCAGCCACTAATCCTACATTGACAGCCCGCTTGTCTTGCCCGTATAATAGTACTATTGCAATTATTGCAGTTGTACTCGATAGGAGGTATTTCATGCACAGCATTTCCTATTTCTGGCACTTATCGCGCCTTATATACGGACCACGGAATTTCCAGGAAAACAAGCGGGCTGTCGTTTTTTTTGCCCGTGCCATATCTAACCGGACCTTGTTTGAAGAATTGTACGATTTCTTCAATCACTATGAACCCATGAAAGGATTCTTTGACCAGCATGATCCTGATTTCCAGGAAGTCATGACCCGCGTCTTCTTATTCAAGAATTCGACCATGCGCCAGCGCCTCGATGCCTTGAAGCACCATTTCACTATCTTGCGGACGTTCTTTTCCGATGACGTCATTCACGAACTGTACTGGGGAAATGGCTATACCCTGTGGACCTCGCCGGATGAATCGCTGCCCTTGGAAGCACGGCTCATCTTTGATACGGGCCAGCGCAAGGAAGGCTTCCTGTCACTCTATCTCTATCACGAAGGCCAGATGATTTACCATTTTAATTTCCGCTTTGACTACAATGCTGATGGCACACCGTCCATGTATATCGGTACTATCCAGGGATCAAAACACGGCCTGGAAACGACGAAAGTCCTGACTAAAAAGCTTTTTGGATACCGTCCGAAGAATTTTATTCTTTACTTGATGCGCATTTTCGTCCAGACACTGGGCATTCACGATATGTACGTCATAACCGACGAAGGCTTCTATACTAACAGCCACATGCTGCGCGGCAACCGCTCGAAGAAGACCAATTTCAATGACTTCTGGGTTGGTGAAGGTGCCGTACCTGATAGTAAGGAACAGTGGTATTTCCGCCTGCCTATCGAAGAAAAACGGCGCAAATACGGCGAAATCAAGTCCCAGAAGCGCAATCTTTTCCGCAAGCGCTATCTCCTTATGGACACCATCGTTCCTCCCTATATCGCTGCCATCAAGTCTCTCTTCAGGCAGGGATTTGATCCCATACCGTCGGCCATCGACGAAGCGGCTATCACCGATAAACCGGCTGACTACGATCCCATCGAAGCACCGGTGAAATAGCCTGTAGTACAAAGTTTATAGTTTGCAGCAAAAAAGAACCCTTCAGACGCATGCAACAGATGCTCTCTTTTATAGTGCATCTGCTGCATGACGGTGAGGGTTCTTTTTTTGGTGCGACCGGCAGCCATCAGCTAGCGACCTGCGATTCCTACGGATCTCCGATGACGATGCGCCGGCCTCCCTGGGATTCGTAAAGACGATGAGAAATAGAGAGGACGGTCCGGTTCTGGGCAACTGCCTGCAGAGCCTGAAGAACTTGGGATTCTGTGAGGGAATCGAGGTTGGCTGTGATTTCGTCGAACAAGAGGATTTGCGGGTCCATGACGATGGCCCGGGCGATGGACAGGAGCTGGCCCTGGCCACGGGAAAAGAACTCTGGTTTGTAAGGCGTAGCCAATCCCTGGGGCAGGGCGTGGCATGTATCCCAAAGGCCGACGAGATGCAGTGCCTTTTCTATTGCTTCCGGTGTAACTCTCGGGTCTTTCAGGCTGATTTGATCGGCAACGGTGCCATGGATAGCGTGGAACTGCTGTTCGACATAGCCGAAGACCTGACGGCGGAGGGGAGCAGCCATGCGGGACGGATCGCAGCCGAAGACGCGGACCTGGCCCTGCCGGGGCCGGTAGAGGCCGAGGATGAGCTTAAAGAGGGTGCTTTTGCCGGCTCCCGTGCGGCCGGTGATAGTAACCATTTCCCCGGCTTCTACGATAAGAGTGAAGTGATGGAAAATGTCGGCTTCCTTGCCGTAGCCAAAGGCGGCATCGCCGATGACAAGCGGTGTTGCAGCCGGGTCGGGTTCCATCGTGCCGTTCTTTTCCTGGACGGGTTCGGCGAAGAAATCTTTCAGGCGGCCGATGCCGGCGACGGCAGACTGGATATTCTGGATTTCCATGCCGATGCTTTCCAAGGGCGAGAAGATACGGCGTACATAGGCGATGAGAGCGACAACACTGCCGACGGTCATGCCGAATAGTTCCTGCAGGGACGGACTGCTGACAGACAGAGACATCATCAGGCAGATGATGACTGTGCAACTGGTGATGATGATGGGCGAATAGATGGAATCGCAGAAATTGCTTCGTTCCATGGCCTCGAAACTATCGCGGATCGTACGGCCATAGCGCTGGCGCATATAGCGTTCCTGCTGGCAGGTATGGATCGTGCGGATATTGTGAACCGTTTCTGGTATGAGTTCATTTGTCCGGCTGACAGCGATGCGGTTGTCCCGCTGGGCCTGGAGCATGCGTTTTTGGAAGTAGCGGGTCAGGAGAAAGAGCAGGGGAAGGCAGATACAGATCAGTGCGCCCAGCCCCGGGCTCAGATGGAATACGACGGCGAGGATACTGAAAATCGTGAATACGTCGGCAATCATACTGACCACGCCGGAATCAAAGAGGTTTTCCAGCGTATCGACGTCATTGACGAAAAGTGATGTGACGGCACCGGCTTCGTGGTTGACAAAGTATGATGCCGGAAGGTCGTCAAGACGCCGGCACATGGCCGAGCGCAGATCATGTGTGATTTTCTGGCCGAATATGGTAATCAGCGTTTCTTTGAAGGCATCGACGAGACCACTTCCGGCATTGAGAGTGAAATAGAGTACACCGGCTGCCATCAGGGGGTAGGTGCTGAAAGCGCCGCTGACAAGGCTGTCAATGATATACTGCAGGATGAGCGGCGGTGTAATGCTCACGGCGATGGACGCGATGATAGCCAGGATGAGGATCAGCAGGAGCAGGCTGTTCTTCCGTAAGGTCTGTAAAAAGACATTACCCATGGGAACCACCTCCCTGGGCATGCTGCAGGTCATAGAGTTTCCGATAGGCATGGCACGATACATACAATTCTTCGTGGGTGGCGGCGATGCTGCTCCCGTCACCATTCAGCCAGATGATTTGGTCGAGCATTGGGAAAAGAGTCAGGCGATGCGAGATGAGAAGGATGATGCGGTCTTTGCAGTCTCGGCGCAGGTGGCTGTAAATAGCTCGTTCTGTCGCCATATCGACGGCGGCGAAGGGGTCGTCGAGAATCAGTAGCGGCCGTGGATGAAATAGCGTCCGGGCCAGGGCGATGCGGGCCTGCTGGCCACCGGACAGGCGCTGTCCCCCCTCGCCGATGAGGGTCCGGATTCCGTCAGGAAAGGACGCGCAATCCTGATCCATACAGACTGCGTTCAGAACGGGGATGATGTCGCCGCCTTTGCCAAGACGGATATTTTCTTCAATCGTGCCGGCAAAGAGCTCTGCGTCGTGGCCGCAATAACCGGCGATGCCCTTGGGAGATGTATGGCCATTGCCCAGCTCCTGCGTTCCAAAAAGAATCTGGCCGCCATGCGGATTTTCGCAGAGAAAAGCCAGTCCCAGTGTCGATTTGCCAGAGGCCACGGGACCGGTGATTCCGATAATGTCTCCGGGACGGGCTGAAAAGGAAAGTTCCTGAAAAATGGGCACGTCACTGCCGGGGTAGGTAAAGGAAAGATGTCGGACGGTGAGATAAGCCGGTGCCGCCGGCGGCACTGTCCGGGGAAGTGTACTGGCGGCCCGCAGGTGGGGCTGGATGCGCAGCCAGGAAACCTGGGCCTTCTGGATAGCGTTGAACAGTTTGGCCGCATGGGACGATTTTGTCGCCAGTCTGATGAAGCAGGCCAGATACGTCGAGAAGGCGGCAATATCCCACGTTTCCCAGCCCGTTCCCAGGACATTGTGGCCACCGGACCAGATGACCAGTATCGTGCCAATCATAGCGATGACTTTGTAAATCGGCTGGAGTGCGTTTTCCCAGAGATTGGCCAGAATCATTTTCTTTTCATAATCAGTCAGATAATCTTCATAGCGCTGGTCCTGCACGGCTTCTTCGCCGTAGACGCGGTATGTCATGGCATTGCTGATGCGGTCCAGTGTCATTCCTGACAAAGCGCCGCTGCTCTCTTTACTCCTGGCTGCCGTCATAGCGACCGTGCGGCGCAGACTATTGGCCAGGGCGTAAGCGATGGGCGGGAAGACCAGGACGCATAGGGTCAGGCGCCAGTCATACCAGGCAATCATGACCACATAGGTCACCATGACAATGCCCGTATCAAAGATTTCTGTCGTGAATTTGCGCATTCCTTCGACACACGTATCGATATCAGAAATGACCTTAGTCATTAATGCTCCCGTATCGGCCCGTTCCATATCCCTCTTTGGTGTCTGGACCAGGTGCTGGTAGAGTATATCTTTCATGGACAGACTGATATTGTTGGCAAATTTCCGGACGTACAGGCGCTTGACATAGCGCGAACTCTGGACGCCGAGAATGACAAGGGCGTAGGACAGACAGAGAACGTACATATCTGCTGCCGTCCTGCTGCCGGCAAAAATATCATAGAGGCATTGTGCCAGCTGCCCGTCGAACCAGGGAGCGGCAATCATGCCGACATTATACAAAATGCCACTGAGCGTGACGATGAGCAGTAATTTTTTTTCATGATAAAAATAATAGCGGACTGAACCCGGTCCTAAGCGTTTCAAAGCGAACACCTCACAGTTTCTGCTTCCTGTATCTTTTCACTATACACTAATACAGGCAGTCGTACAACTGGAATCGCAGTTCGCAGTCCGCAGGAAGTGTTGTTAGTTTTTTGTCGAAAGGACGATGTCAGGGTCTTTTGCCATTAATTCACCTCTTGCAAAAAGTCAAAAAGACGAATATAATAAGAATGTAATAAAGTCAAAAGGTGAAAAATAACCATTTGATGTATATTGTATTTTCATAAGCAGGTGATACGATGAGTGTGTTAGCTGATAAAATCGAACAATTTATATTACATAAGCTCCTCGAAGAGGATGAAGAGAATATCGTTCTCCGCCGCAATGAACTGGCGGATGAACTGGATTGTGCCCCTTCACAGATTAGTTATGTCCTAAGTACACGCTTTTCTAATGACAAGGGCTATCTAGTAGAATCACGACGGGGCTCAGGCGGTTTCGTGCGCATTATCCGCCTGACTCCGAAAAAACAGGACCGGACACCGGCACCGCTGAAAGAAACGCTGCCTGCTGTCAATATTACGATGGAAGATCTCGACGTGCTATTATATCGTCTGATTAAAAGCAAGTCGCTGACGAACAGGGAGGCCATTTTGCTGCATCATACATTTGAAGCGTTGTTTGATGAAGTCGATGAACCGCAGCGGATGGCAGTTATAGGGCGGATTCTCCGGTCCCTGAATCTGCACTAGTGTAAGAAAGGAGGCGCACGCCATGCTTTGCGATCAATGCAAAAAAAGAGAAGCCGTCGTCCATATCGCGAAGATTGAAAACGGCCGCCGCACGGAGCTGCACCTGTGTGCAGAATGTGCGCGTAAACAGGGAAGTTTACCTGATTATTCTAATTTCAATATTATCGATAATGATTTCTTCCGTAAAATGGCTTACCCCGATTATTCCGGCCAGGCCGAAGAAGAACCGCGCTGCAATAGTTGTGGTATGACGTATAGTGAATTTAACCGTCTTGGTAAATTTGGCTGTCCCGATTGTTATGAAGCATTCCGGGAAGAAATCACGCCTCTGGTCCGGCGGATACACGGTCACACTAAACATGTGGGCAAGGTGCCGAACCGGGGAACCGGTGTGTTCCGTACAGCCAATCAGATTAAACGCCTGCGCCAGCGTCTGAAAAAACTCGTTCAGGATGAACGGTATGAAGAAGCTGCCCGCGTACGCGATGAAATCCGCATGCTGGAACGGCAGCTGCCACCGCGGCAGAATGGGAAGGAGGAATAACGGATGCTGCAGGATATATTGAAAACGCCGTTGATTCCCTGGCAGGATGGATCAGGAGATTTGACGGATGTCGTGCTGGACAGCCGTATCCGTCTTTCCCGGAACTTAAAAAAATACGTATTTCCTGATAAGGCGACTGATGCAGAACTGGCTGCCGTCCTGGCGGAAGGGGAACGGTACATGCCAAGTCTGAATACGCTGGGAGGAGGGACTTATGAAAGTATCCATCTTTACGATCTGACTTCGTGGGAACGGGAAGTGCTGGCAGAACGCCATCTGGTTTCGGCAAGCCATATTCAGAAACCGCAGAACAGGGGATTGCTGTTACGGCAGGACGGTGCCGTTTCCATTATGATCAATGAAGACGATCATTTCTGTATTCAGACCGGTGCGGCAGGGCTCCAGCTCGATAAGGCATGGGAAGATGCGACACAGGTAGACGATGCGCTGGAGGCAAAACTGAATTTTGCCTTCCGGGATGATTTCGGTTATCTGACTGCCAGTCCCTCCCTTACCGGGACCGGCCTTATTGCCGGCGTCATCCTCCATCTGCCCGGACTGGTGCTGATGAAGCGCCTTAACCGTATTGTCCAGGGGATTACTAAATTGGGCTTTACCATGTGTGGCATGTATACGGAACGGAACGAATATATTGGCAATGTGTTCCAAGTGACGAATCAAATTACGCTGGGCGTATCAGAAGAAGATATTATAGGGCAATTGAAGAAGCTTGCCACACAGATTGTCCAGGAAGAACGGAACTGCCGGAACCTGCTCTGGACGCATAATCAGAATGCCATGAAAGACCGGTTTTTCCGGAACTATGGCGTATTATCCCATGCCTGGATGCTCGATTTTTATGAAACCATCGATTTTCTAAGCGATTTCCGCATGGGGATAGATTTTGGTATCATTCAGGAACGGCCACAGGCGTATCATGCCCTGCTGACGGCAGCGGGGCCGGCATATCTGCAATGGCAGGCCGGTAAGGAACTGAATGATGAAGAGCAGGACTTGCAGCGGGCTAAGGTAATCCGTCAGCTTCTGCAGGATTATGCCATTTAAAATGTGTACGATGGCTGAATGGCAGTACGGAAAGTCTGCCCGGACCAGCGTATAAGGATGTGAAAGAATATGTATAACAGATTTACAAATAATGCAAAACGGGTGCTGCAGTATGCCCAGCAGACAGCGCAGCGCTTGGGTCATGACTATGTAGGAACCGAACACATTTTGCTCGGTCTCGTTCTCAATAAAGAAGGGGTGGCAGGTCAGGTACTGGCTCAATTGGGGCTTACGCCGGAAAACATACTGCGGGCCATCGAAAAATTGACGGCATCCCGCGACATGATCCAGGATGAACCGGGGCTGACCCCGCGCACAAAGCGGACAATGGAACTGGCTGTCAGTGAAGCCAACCGGCTGGGACAAAACTATGTTGGTACAGAACATATTCTGGCCGGACTGATTCTGGAAGGGAGCGGCCGTGCCAGCCAGATCCTGGAATCTATGGATGTCGATCCGGAACAAATTTTGCACCGTTTGGCAGAAGTAACAGGTACAGATGCCGAAGACGTGCCGGAAGAAGGCGGAGCTGCTGGCAGCATGGATCTCAATGCCTATGGCCGTGATCTGAATGAACTGGCACGGAAAGGTAAAATTGATCCCGTCATCGGCAGGGAAAAGGAAATCGACCGGGTCATCCAGATCCTTAGCCGCAGGACGAAAAACAACCCCGTCCTCATCGGAGCTCCCGGAGTAGGGAAAACAGCCATTGCCGAAGGTCTGGCCCAGCGCATTGTAAGCGGTGTCGTACCGGATATTTTAGCCGACAAACATATATTTTCCCTGGACCTTACGAGTCTGGTGGCTGGTACAAAATATCGTGGGGAATTTGAAGAACGAATTAAAAAGGTGATCGAGGCCATACAGAATGATTCCCATATGATCCTCTTTATCGATGAACTGCATCAGCTCATCGGTGCAGGAGCTGTAGAAGGCTCCATGGATGCCGCTAATATCCTTAAACCGGCCCTGGCACGGGGCGAACTGCAGTGCATCGGCGCGACGACGCTGGATGAATATAAGAAACATATAGAAAAGGATACGGCTCTGGCCCGCCGGTTCCAGCCAGTACTGGTTGGTGAACCGACGGAAGATGATGCAATACAGATTCTGTTCGGTTTGCGTGACCGTTATGAAGCATTCCATAAAGCGCGCATTACCGATGAAGCCGTGCGCAGTGCCGTTACCCTTTCCGCGCGGTATATCAGTGACCGCTACCTGCCGGATAAGGCCATCGATGTCATGGATGAAGCGGCATCACGGGTGCGTATGAAAGTATATTCTCCGTCTGATGAAGTCAAGAGCCTGGAACAGAAACTGGCCGATATCCGCAAGGAAAAAGAGGCGGCTCTGGCCAGTGAGGACTTTGAACGCTGTGCGTCCCTGCGTGATGAAGGAAAGGAGTTATCACGGCAGCTGGAAACGATGCAAAAAGAACGGAAACAGCACGATGATGCCCGGCTGGTCGTGACAGAAGATGATATTGCCGATGTCGTGTCCCAGTGGACGGGAATCCCCGTACGGCAGTTGACGGAAACGGAATCGCACCGTCTGCTCCATCTGGAAGAAGAATTACATAAGAGGGTCATCAGTCAGGATGAGGCCGTGACGGCTGTTTCCAAGGCAATACGCCGGGCACGGGCGGGCCTGAAGGATGCAAACCGCCCAATTGGTTCGTTCCTGTTCCTCGGCCCCAGTGGCGTCGGCAAGACCGAACTGGCCCGGACACTGGCCCGGCAGCTCTTTGGCAGTGAAGAATCAATGATTCGCATCGACATGAGCGAATACATGGAAAAATACAGCGTATCCCGCCTGGTAGGGGCACCTCCCGGTTATGTGGGGTATGAAGAAGGCGGCCAGCTGACCGATGCCGTACGGGAAAAACCGTACAGTGTCGTATTATTTGATGAAGTAGAAAAGGCTTCGTCTGATTTCTTCAATCTGCTCCTGCAGGTCCTCGATGACGGACGCCTGACTGATTCCAAGGGACGTACGGTTGATTTCCGCAATACGGTCATCATCATGACCAGTAATCTGGGAGCCTCTCATTTGAAACCCGATGCCCCGGTCATGGGATTTTCGACGGGCAGTCAGGAAGAAAACCGGGAACAGGCTTTCAAAACGGCGAAAAAAGAAATCATGGATGACGTCCGGCGGTTCTTCCGTCCGGAATTTTTGAACCGGATTGATGAAATCATCGTATTTAAGCCGCTGCAGCGGGATGATTTGCGCCGCATCGTCTCTCTTATGCTGAAAGATCTGACGAAACGGCTCGACGAAAAAGGCATTGCTATGGATTGGACAGAAAATGCCGACGATGTATTGGTCCGGGAAGGAACCGATTTCGCTTATGGCGCCCGTCCACTGAAACGGGCTATCCAGAAACTGGTGGAAGATCCTATTTCGGAAATGATGCTCGGTGGCAGCCTGAAAAAGGGGAACCATCTCCATGTAGACAGCCCGGATAAGAAAGAGTTACTATTTACGACAGAATGATGAGAGAAGCCAGCGGTTCCGGGACGGGGACTTCTTTCAGAAGAGGAGCGGATTCATGGCTAAAGTAAAGACGCGCTATGTATGCGCTAATTGCGGCAGCGTTTCCAGCCGCTGGCTCGGACGCTGCCCCCAGTGCGGGGAATGGAACACAATGACAGAAGAAACATTGCAGCCGGAGGCTCCCCGTAAAGCTGGCAGCATGCAGCGGACGGGGACGGAAACCCGTCCGGCTGCCCTGACGGACATTACCATGGAAGACATGTCCCGTCTGGAAACGGGAATTGGCGAACTGGACCGCGTGCTGGGAGGCGGATTGGTGCCCGGTGCCCTGATTCTGCTCAGTGGGGATCCGGGTATCGGCAAATCGACGCTGGTGCTGCAGATGGCGGCAGCGGTCTGTAAAAAACAAGGTGCCGTCCTGTACGGTTCCGGTGAAGAATCACAGGGACAGATTAAGCTGCGGGCCGAAAGACTGGGAATTGTGGCTCCGGACCTGTTCATACAGGCGGACACATCACTGGATGCTGTATTACATGAGGCTGAACGGCGGAAACCACGGCTGCTCATCGTCGATTCCATCCAGACGATGTACTGCCAGGATGCAGACGGTACACCGGGGAGCATGGGGCAGATACGGGAAGGTACGGCACGGCTCATGACTTTTGCCAAGACGACCAACATACCCGTTGTGGTCATCGGCCATGTGACCAAAGAAGGGGCCATTGCCGGCCCGCGCATGATGGAACATATGGTGGATGTCGTGTTGTATTTTGAAGGTGACCGGCAGTATCAGTTCCGCATCCTCAGGGGGATAAAGAACCGTTTTGGCTCGACGAATGAATCCGGCATGTTTACCATGACCGAAGAGGGCCTTTCGGAACTGGCCAATCCGTCCCAGCTGCTCCTGGCTGAACGATCGGCTCATCAGGCCGGTTCGGTTATCGCGGCCGTTATGGACGGCCAGCGGCCTATGCTGGGAGAAATACAGGCGCTGACATCGCATTCCGTATTTGCCGTACCACGGCGGACTGCTTCCGGAATGGATTACAACCGTCTGATTATTTTGCTGGCCGTCCTGGAAAAACGAATCGGCCTGAATCTGGGAACACAGGATGTCTATATCAATGTCGTAGGCGGGTTGCGGCTCACCGGGACAGCTGCCGATCTTCCGGTTATTCTGGCCGTCGTTTCCAGCTTTAAGGATATTTCTATGGATGAGCATACGGTAGTCATGGGCGAAGTGGGACTGACTGGAGATATACGGCGTGTCCCTCAGGCTGACCGCCGGTTGAAGGAAGCGGCCAAAATGGGATTTACCCGGTTCATCGTTCCCCGGGGGAATATGTCAGAGCTGAAACGGGATGACTTTCCCGATTGCCGGATCATTCCTGTGGTGTCTATCAGAGATGCCATAACGGCTGCTTTTTCTTCCTGATTTTTTGACAATTTAAATAAAATTTATTTTTTTCACCGGCTGGTATGGTATACTGGTAGTAGAATATAAAATTTAAAAAGAAAGTACAAGGGAGGTTGGACAATTATGCAGAAACGAGTGAAAAGACTGGCCGTATTATGTACGGCAGTGGCCCTTTTATGTGGCGGAAGTGCTCTGGCATATTATCATAACAGTACTGCTGGTCCGGCAGGAAGATCGACTGTATATGACTGCAACAGCCCCGTTACCTATTATCAGGGACGCCGTGTTATGGCAGATGGTCATATGGAACCGGTTATCCAGCACCGTGGCTACGTAGTCAATGAAAATGGTGCCGTCGAAATGACAGGCCCCTGCTACGGGGACGGTAATGGGTACGGACATCACGGCAATGGCTATGGACATCACGGTAACGGTGGTTACTATGGCGGGTGCCATCGCTGAATAGAGAAAGACGAGCAGTTTTGCTGTATAGAAAGGCAGAGCTGCTCGTGTTTTTTCCCTGACGTGTTCTTTTTTGTGGAGTCTTATCAAAAAATATGGTATGATAAGAAATTGTAAAAAGATGCTTTTTACAGGTATAATGAATGAAAATGTTGATTAATATGAGAAGGGGGTGACATACTATGGCTGATGTACATACGACAGAAAATAAAGAAAAAAGAAAACCGGAACGCAAGAAACTCAATGGCCGTAAAATTGCTGATAATATCATGAAAGGTGCGGTTATGCTGATCATGGCCGTCATCTTTGTCATGTTGGCAGACCAGCTGGTGACGACGCCTTTTTTCAGTGCAGAAATCGAGGGTCGTTTTTCCCGGATTGGTATTTTTGGTACGACACTGATGACTATGATTACCTATATCGTGGGAGCCCTTCTGGGTGTCGTTCTGGGATATATCTTGTCACCGCTCGTGCTGCGGCTGATATGGAAGGTTATTCAGCGCATGGAAACGGGCCTGAGTGACTTTTCTACGCAGGATCTGCTTATTGGAACGCTGGGATTGCTTTTTGGACTCATTATTGCTAATTTAATAGGACTGGCGTTTTCCAAATTGCCGATTATCGGAGCGTATGGGCCAATTGTATTCAGCATTATTTTCGGGTATGCCGGCATGAGTATAGCTGTACGCAAGAAGACAGAAATCGTCAGCTGGGCCGGTATTTTCCGCTTGCCCAAAAATAGGGAAAAAGAACGGAAAAAAGAAGAATTTTCAGGGAAACTCCTGGATACAAGTTCTATCATCGACGGGAGGATTGCGGAAATATGCAGTACCGGTTTCCTCGAAGGGCCTCTTCTGGTGCCTGTTTTCGTCCTGGAGGAACTGCAGCTTATTGCCGATTCCTCTGATGTCCTGAAGAGAAACAAAGGGCGCCGCGGGTTGGATATACTGAAGCAGATGCAGGAAGACAACTATGTAGAAGTCCGTATCATCAATGATGATTTTGATGATGTGCAGGGCGTTGATTCCAAACTGGTCCGGCTGGGCCGGAAAATCAACGCCAAAGTCGTGACTAATGACTATAATCTGAATAAGGTAGCGGCGCTGCAGGGTGTCGTTGTCCTGAATATCAATGATCTGGCCAATGCACTGAAGCCGGCCCGGATTCCGGGAGAGCATATGGAAGTACTGGTCGTCAAGGCCGGTAAAGAAAATAATCAGGGTGTAGGGTACCTCGACGATGGTACTATGATTGTCGTCGAAAATGGCCAGAAATATATTGGTTCTACCGTCCCCGTCGTAGTTACTTCTGTTTTGCAGACTTCGGCAGGGCGTATGATATTTGTAAAAGTCGAACACGAGTAGGTGAAAGGTTTGAAAGTATCTGTCATCATAGTAGCGGCCGGTTCAGGCCGGCGTTTTGGCTATGAGCGCAATAAGCTGTTTTTTCCTTTGTGCGGAAAACCTGTACTGACTCATACGCTGCAGCACGTTTTTGCTGCAGCCTGTGTCAGTGAAGTCGTCATTGTAGTAGCGGAACGGGACCGGAGGGATATAGAAGATATGGTTGCCGGCCTGCATCCGTCTGTACCGGTCCGTTTTGCTCTGGGAGGAGCGGAACGGGAAGATTCTGTTTATAATGGCCTCGTGGCAGCAGATGAGTCAGCCGACATCATTATGGTCCACGATGGGTCACGCCCCATGGCCGGTCCGGAGTGGTTTGATAATGCCGTGCCGGTTATGGAAAAAGCAAATGTAGCTGTATATGCTATTCCTGTCAAAGATACGGTCAAGGAACGGGAAGAAGCTGGAGCCTGGGGGCTGCAGCGTGTCCGCACACTGGACCGGAGCCGCCTGATTGCTGTACAAACGCCTCAGATCTTCCGGCGCCAGACACTGCTGGAAGCCCACCGGTACGCCAAAGAGCATCACCTGACGGGGACAGACGATGCCTCACTGGCAGAGGCAATGGGGGAAAAGGTTGTTATTCTCCAGGGGGATGAACGGAATCATAAAGTGACTACGATGGACGATGTGCCGGTCCTTGAATTTTATATGACCGGACCGTCAGAGCACCGTGTCGGCAGCGGCTATGATGTCCATCCGCTCGTATCAGGAAGGAAACTGATTCTGGGCGGCGTGGAGATTCCCTATGAAAAAGGACTGGATGGCCATTCTGATGCGGATGTACTCGTCCATGCCGTCATGGATGCGCTCCTGGGAGCGGCAGGGCTGAAAGACATCGGTACGTATTTTCCCGATACGGATGCGGCATTTAAGAATATTTCCAGCCTTATTTTACTGCGTAAAGTACGGCAGATACTGATAGAGAACAGCTGCCGCGTCATTAACGTCGATGTGACGCTCCTGGCCCAGCAGCCGAAAATCAAGCCATATGTGGCTCAGATGACAGCCAATCTGGCAGATGCCCTGCAGATTGATCCGTCTGCCGTCTGTGTCAAAGCGACTACGACAGAACACCTGGGTTTTGTAGGCCGGCAGGAAGGCATGGCCGCCCAGGCCGCTGCCATGGTTATTAAATACAGAAATTAATAGTAATAGATAGTAGGAGGAGTTTGTTATGTCTAATACAGTACGCGTACGTTTTGCACCCAGCCCGACTGGCCCGTTCCATATTGGCGGTGCCCGCTCGGCTCTTTTCAATTACCTGGAAGCCAAACATACCGGTGGTACCTTTGTCGTCCGCATTGAAGATACGGACCAGAAGCGTTCTACCCGTGAATCGGAAGAAAATATCAAGGAAGCACTGCGCTGGCTGGGTATCAACTGGGATGAAGGTATTGATGTAGGCGGCCCGGACGGACCGTACCGTCAGATGGAACGCCTGGATATCTACAAAAAATATACCGATAAATTACTAGCAGAAGGTAAAGCATACTATTGTTTCTGTACTCCCGAAGAACTGGAAGCCGAAAAAGAAGCACAGATGGCAAAGGGAGAAACACCGGTTTATTCCGGCAAGTGTTCCCATCTGTCGCCGGAACAGGTGCAGCAGTACCTGAAAGAAGGCCGGCCTTATGTCATCCGAGTCAAGACCCCGAAGAATGAAACTCTCGAATTCGACGATCTCGTACGGGGACATGTCGCTTTTGACTCCAATAAAGTAGGCGATTTTGTCATTGTCAAATCAGACGGAATTCCTGTATATAATTATTGTGTTGTCATGGATGATGCTCTCATGCATATTACCCATGTCATCCGTGCGGAAGAACATCTGTCCAATACACCGCGCCAGCTCGTCCTCTATAAAGCACTGGGCTTTCCCGTACCGACCTTTGCCCATGTATCGCTTATCCTGGGCAAAGATAAGAAGAAAATGAGCAAACGCCACGGCGCAACCAGCGTCCAGCAGTATCGCGACCTGGGATACCTGCCCCAGGCTATTGACAATTTCCTGGCTCTTCTGGGATGGACGCCTGACAGCGATCAGGAAATTTTCTCCATGGAAGAACTCTGCCAGCAGTTCAGCCTGGACCGGGTAGCGAAGAATCCCGCTGTCTTTGATATTGAAAAATTGAACTGGATCAATTTCCATTACATGAAAGAACTGGATGAAGACCAGCTGCTGGAAATCTGCCTGCCTCATTTGCAGAAAGCAGGCTATGCATCAGATCAGCCTTCCCATGATGAACGGACCTGGCTGAAACAAATGTGCTCTGCCATGCGCGAACACGTCCAGTACGGCGCCCAGATTGTCGATGCGGCCAAAGTATTCTTCACGGAAGACTACCAGCCGGAAAACGAAGAAACAGCTGCTGTCCTTAAAGAAGAAACGGCTCCGGCTGTTCTCAAAATGTTCCGCGATGAACTGGAAGCTCTCGACGAAGTGACGGCGGAAACGGTACAGCCCCTGTTCAAAAAAATCCAGAAAGGCCTGAAAGTAAAAGGTAAATTCGTCTACATGCCTATCCGCGTAGCTGTTACAGGTGTCATGCACGGACCGGACCTGAACGTCATCGTCGCCCTCATGGGACGGGACAAAGTCATCAGCCGGCTCAATGCCAGCGGCCTCATAGCTGACTGAATGCCGGGATGGTGAACGTTGATGGATACGTCTGACAAGACGCCTTCTTCCCGGTGGGAAGTACTCAGCCGCAACCGGGCGGCCCGCATGATTGCCGGCCGTCTGGTGCTGGATGGAGAAATAGAACTTTCCGAGGGAAACGGGAGGTATACGTATATTCATTGTACAAATCTGAACGACATATATACGTTCCGAGTGGCCGGAACCAGCATTCTCGATGACGTAGAGGACCGGGAATTTTCCCCCGTATTCGGCATTCCTCTGCCACCGTATGAACGGCTCCTGGAAGAATATCCCTGCCGGGAAACATACCGGGGACTGGAAGCAGGCCGTACTTCGCCGTACTATCCTTATTTCTGCCAGCTGGCTTTTCAGATGGATGAAATGCTGGCAGGCGAGGAGGAAGATGAAGAGGAGACGCCCGTCGATACATGGGACCGCCCGGATATGACCGATACATAAAATGTTCTTGACAGAATAGAAAATATTGAGTATCATGTAATATACAATACAGTATATTTAATAATTAATATCAATTTAGAAATGCGATGATCAAAATGATCTGCAAGGGAACGCTACAGAGAAGTCCGGCAGCTGCTGAGAGCCGGGCCAGCAGATGAAATTGCAGAGTTGCCTTTGGGAGCAGGCCGGATGAAATGACAGTATTCCGGTCCGGAGACAGCCGTTACCTGTAGTTGAGATTATGGTGTTTGCCATAAAGCAGAGTGGAACCACGGGCCACCGTCTCTGTCAGGGGACGGCGGTCTTTTTATTTACCTGAAGGAGGTTTATTATGAGAGAATTAAAAGTTTACAATACACTCACACGTCGTAAAGAAACATTTGTGCCGGTAACGCCGGGACAGGTCAAGATGTACGTCTGCGGGATTACGCCGTACAATCATTCTCATATGGGCAATGCCCGCCCGTTCGTTACATGGGATGTCATCAAACGCTATCTGGAACATCTGGGCTATGAAGTCACACACATCCAGAACTTTACCGATGTCGATGATAAAATCATTAACGCCGCCAATGGGGAAGGCGTTACATGGGATACGATTTCCAACCGGTATATCGCATCCTACTTCGACGTCATGGATAAGCTCCACATCCGTCGGGCCGACAAATATCCCCGCGTTTCGGAACACATGGATGAAATCATCCACATGGTCCAGACCCTCATCGACAAAGGCTATGCCTATGTCATCGACCACGACGTCTATTACAGCGTCGAAAAGTTTGCCGATTACGGCGAATTGAGCGGCCGCAGCCTCGACGACATGATGGCTGGCGCCCGTATTGAAGTCGATGACCGCAAACATAATCCTATGGATTTTGCTCTCTGGAAGGGAGCAAAGCCGGGTGAACCTTCGTGGGACAGCCCGTGGGGACCGGGACGTCCGGGCTGGCATATCGAATGCTCGGCCATGAGCAACAAATATCTTGGCGATACCTTTGATTTCCACGGCGGCGGAAGCGATCTGATCTTCCCCCATCATGAAAATGAAATTGCCCAGTCAGAAGCGTATACAGGCAAGAAACCGATGGTCAAATACTGGCTGCACAACGGGTTCATTACCATCAACTCTGAAAAGATGAGTAAATCTCTGAATAATTTCTTCCTCGTCAAAGACGTACTGGAACATTACAGTCCCGATGCCCTGCGGTATTTCCTCATTTCCAACCATTACCGCAGCCCGCTTGATTTCAGCGACGAACGATTGGAAGAAATGACCCGCAGCCTGGAACGCCTGGGCACATCGATTGACAATGTTCTGGAATTGCTGGCTATGCCCGCCGGTGCTAAATCGGATACATCAGCCCAGCTTCTGGCCGATGCGAAAAAGATTGAAGAAGACTTTGAAGAAGCTATGTGCGACGATTTCAACACCGCTCTTGCCAGCGCAGCCATGTTTGAACTGGCCCGCAAAGTCAATATTTATAAAGATGCGGTCCTCAATAAGAACGTTCCTGTCGATTCGTCCGTCGTTTCTGAAGTCAAACGGATTTTTAAGACTATGACCGACATCCTCGGTATTTTGGAAGACCGCTGGAATGGCAATAAAGGCGAAGCCAGCAATAAGGACTACAACGACCTCATGGACCTTATCCTGGAAGTCCGTCAGGAATGCCGGGCCCAGAAACAGTATGCTCTGGCCGATGCTATCCGCGATAAGCTGGCGGCTCTGGGTATTACCGTAGAAGATTCTCCTCAGGGAGCGCGCTGGAAAAAGTGAAATTCAGACAACTGCAGGCATTAAAAAAGAAATCTTACGCCGCTTTTGCTTCAGGAGTCCGTCTGGATGTCCCCGAAGCAGAACCGGCGCAGCTGGACCCCATTTCCCTGGCTTTTGTTGGTGATGCCTACTATGCATTATATATGCGTCGTCATCTCGTCGGGACGGGGATACCCAACGTGCAGGTACTGCATACGCTGGCAGCCGAGTTCGTGTCAGCCAAAGTGCAGGCCATCATATACCGTCAGATAAAAGAAAACCTGAATGAAGAGGAGCAGGCCGTCTGTCAGCGGGCACGTAATGCCTATTCCCAGACACCGAAAAGTGCTTCCGTTGCGGAATATCATGACAGCACGGCTTTGGAAGCACTCGTCGGGTTCCTGGTCCTGTCTGACCAGAAGGAACGGCTGCAGGCCGTCATGGAACAGATCTATACACATACACAGGAGTATTGCCGCATGGCACATCCCTGATGAGGAGATACTATGAGTAAGGAAAGTATGATTATCGGCCGCAACAGCGTGACAGAGGCGCTGCGAGCAGGCCGGTCTATTTCAAAAATCTATCTGGCGGCAGGCAATCAGGCGCCGGCTCTGGAACGCATCCGGGAGCTGGCTGGTGAACGGGGGATTCTCATCGAAAACGTTCCTCCGAAAGTATTGCACCGCCTGGCTCCGGATAAACGCCATCAGGGCGTCGTAGCTATGGCAGCGGCCATTGACTTTGCTGATCTGACCGATGTACTGGCCGATGTTGAAGCAAAAGGAGAAGTTCCCTTTCTGGTGCTACTCGATGGCATCGAAGATGTCCATAATCTGGGGGCTATCATCCGGACTGCTGAATGTGCTGGTGTCCATGCCGTCCTGGTACCGAAACGGCGCAGTGCTCCCCTGAATGAAACGGTGGGAAAAACGAGTGCCGGTGCTATCGAATACATGCCTATCGTACCAGTTGGAAACAGCACGCAGCTCCTGAAGAAGCTGAAAAAGCGGGGCTTCTGGATTATCGGTGCCGATATGGATGGCACGGTGGATTATTTCCACAGCTCATTGACGGAGCCCATTGTACTGGTCATCGGCAGTGAAGGCAGAGGCATGTCGCGGCTGGTCAAAGAAACATGTGATGTGCTGGTACAGATTCCCATGTTCGGTCATGTCAACTCTCTTAACGCGTCTGTGGCGGCGGCTTTGCTCATATATGAAGCCGTGCGGCAGCGGCAGGTGGTGACGCAGCCGTGAAAGATTTATTGGTAGTAGATGGATATAACATTATTTTTGCCTGGCCGTCTTTACAGCCCCTGGCCCGGGAATCGCTGGAACATGCCAGGGAAAAACTGATTGACATACTGGCCAGTTATGGCAAATCCAAGGGATATATGCTGGTACTTGTCTTTGATGCCATGTATACGGAAGAGACAGAAAAGAGCATGAAACTGGGCCGCGATTGCGAAATCATCTTTACGGACAAGGAAGAAACGGCAGACAGCCGCATTGAAAAACTGGTCTATGAACACCGGAATGAACGACGCAGTATTTACGTTGCGACGTCCGATGGTCCGGAACAGAACCAGATCCTTGGCACTGGTGCTTACCGCGTGACTGCGCGGGAACTGGCAGAAGATGTACAGCGCAGCCGGCAGGAAATGAAGCAATATGAGCATACGAATGTTCTCACAGAGGGCAGCAGCCGCAACGAAGTCGTATATCATGTAAAGAACGGTGATGTCCTCGAAAAACTGGAGAAAATCCGCAGATCAAAATAAGAAAGCAGGTACATGCGGTCAATGAAACAAGCGATGATGAAAAAAATGGACAGATTCAAAGATCTGACTGATGAAGAAATTGTCCGCATGGCACAGGAAGAGCATGATGCCGGAGCGACCGATTATATTGTCCACAAGTACAGAAATTTTGTAAAAGCCAAGGCACGCTCGTATTTCCTCATCGGAGCAGATAAAGAAGATATTATTCAGGAAGGCATGATTGGCCTGTATAAGGCAACCCGCGATTTCCGCGGCGATAAACAGGCGTCGTTCCGGGCCTTTGCCGACCTCTGCGTGACAAGGCAGATTATAACAGCTATCAAGACGGCGACGCGGCAGAAACATATTCCCCTCAATTCGTATGTATCCCTGAATAAACCGATTTACACAGATGAGTCGGAACGGACACTGATGGATGTCGTTTCGGCAGCTCCCGTTTCAGATCCGGAAGAACTCATTATCAGCCGGGAAAATTTTGCAGATATTGAACTGAAAATGAACGAAGTCCTGAGTGATCTGGAATGGCAGGTGCTGATTGCCTATCTGGAAGGCAAGTCGTATAATGAAATGTCCCAGGAGCTTCACCGCCATGTCAAATCCATTGATAATGCGTTGCAACGGGTCAAACGGAAACTGGAACGGTATCTGGAAATGCGGGATAAGGAAAATAATGGGAAAGAACCTATTGATAGAAAAGAGAAATGAGTGTACAATAGTACCGTTAAGTGTGTTATGTGAGGAGGATTATTGTGATTACCGCATTAGAAATTATAGTAGTCATTTTGGCATTGCTGATTATCGGTGTCGTTGTCGCTCAGAAAAGTAAGACACAGGGGATGGGTGCCGGCTTTGGCGGTGGTGCTGAAGACTTATTTGGCAGCAGAGCCCGTGGTATGGATGCGTTATTGTCCAAGCTTACGATTATCTTGTCAGTTGCCTTTACGATTTTTACCCTTGTTCTGGGAAGACTGCTGAACACATATTGAGCCGGATACAGGAGAAGCGGCGTGATGACGGATGTGTCTCACGCAGGTTTTCCTTTGCTTTAAACTTCAAACGTAACAGAGGCTGTCTTACCGGGCAGCCTCTTTTTTCTACACACGATGATCCTTCACGATGACGCAATACGGAAATTTTGTATCATCATTCCCTTTTTACTGGAGAAGATAATGGATAAACAACTCGCTCATGATATAATAAATATATGTAGTAAGACTGAAGAAGGTGCCACTGTTGAAGATTGTGCCGAGCAACTGGATTTGAAAGGCGGACAACTGGCACAGCTGTTTACGGCTTTTGATGAACTGGCAAGGAGTGGTGTGCTTATGAGAATCGCTGGCGAGCGGTACCTGGCAGCACAAAAAAGTGCGGAAATTACAGGTATTTATAAAGGATATACGAAAAATTTCGGGTTCGTCATCACTAATGACCTGAAAGAAGATGTTTACATCACCGAATCGAACCGTCATACGGCCATGAATAATGATAAAGTGCAGGTCCGGCTGTTGCAGAGCAACCGCGGACACAGGCAGGAAGGGGAAATCATCCGCATTATCGAACGGGCCAATACGACCGTCGTCGGGACCTATGACCGGCAGCAGAACTGTGGGTTTGTCATCCCCGACGATGAACGGCTGCGGGAAGACATTTATGTTCCTCTGGATAAGACTCTGAATGCGAGAAGCAGCGCCAGAGTGCTGGTCAGGATTACCCGCTGGCCCGAAGAAAACCGGAAAGCGGAAGGTGAAATTGCGGAAGTCCTGGGATATGACGGAGATAAAGACCTGGATATCAAGGTCATTATGGCCCGGCACGGACTGCCTTTTGATTTTCCGGAAGCCGTCAAGAAAGAAGCCGAAGCCATCAATCAGACGGTCGTACCGACAGCGGATAGACGGGATTACCGGGACCGGAATCTGATTACCATAGATAGCGAAGATGCCAAGGACCTCGACGATGCCATCGATGTCGTCCGCCTTCCCAACGGGAATTACCGTCTGGGCGTCTATATTGCTGATGTCAGCTGGTATGTCCGGCCCCAGTCGGCGATAGACCAGGAAGCGTACAACCGCGGTACTAGTGTCTATCTCGTAGACCGGGTCATTCCCATGCTGCCGACCGTACTTTCCAATGGCATCTGCAGTCTCAATGCCGGCCAGGACCGCTATTCCATGACCTGCGTCATGGAAATTGATTCCCAGGGACAGGTCGTCCATGCCGACATCGGTCCGGCTGTCATCCAGGTTAAACGGCGCTGCAATTATCACGAAGTAAAAAAAGCACTCCTTGAAGGCATCGTTCCCGATGATCTGCGGCCTTTTATGCCGATGCTCCGGGAGCTTCGGGAATTATCAGATATTTTAAAAGCCATGCGCCTGCGCCGCGGGGCTATTGATTTTGATTTCCCGGAATACAAAGTCATACTCGATCCCGATGGCAAACCACTGCGGTTGGAACGCCGGGACCGTTCCATTGCCGAACAGATTGTCGAAGAAAGTATGCTGATTGCCAATGAAACCGTTGCGTCCTATCTTCGTGACAGTGGCAATCCCAGTGTGTACCGTATCCATGAAATACCGGAACCGGAACGGCTGGAAATGATGCGGACCGTCCTTTCCAGTTTTGACCTGCCTGTACCCGATGCCGATGAGGTGAAACCGGCCGATTTCCAGCAGCTCATCGAAAAATCGAAGGGTACCGATGCTGAAGCGGTCGTGCAGACGATTGCCCTGCGCTCCATGCAGCAGGCGCGTTATTCGACGGTCAATGCCGGTCATTTCGGCCTGGCCTCGAAATGTTACACTCATTTCACGTCACCTATCCGGCGGTACCCGGACCTGATGGTGCACCGCCTCATCCGCCAGTTCCAGAGCGAAGGGAAGCTGACAGAAAAAGAAGCCAGTCTATCCTTGTCTTTCCATACACAGGCCGCTGACCAGGCCAGTACGCGGGAACGGGTCGCTGTGGAAGCGGAACGGGAGACGGATGACCTCAAAAAGGCAGAATACATGGTGCCTTTTGTCGGTGAAGCCTTCGATGCCCACATAACGGGTATTACGTCATTCGGGTTGTTTGTCGGTCTGGAAAATGGTATTGAAGGATTGATTCATATATCGCTGCTGACTGATGACGATTATGAATTCGATGAAGCATCCTATACGATGCGCGGCCGTCTCGGAGGTCATGTGTACCGTCTGGGCGATTCCATAGAAGTTACTCTGGCAAAAGTGAATACCGACCGGTGTGAAATCGATTTTGTACCGGGCCGGGTCGATTCACTGGAAGATTTGCAGCAGCGCATGGCGGCCAGTATGGAAAAGAGACATCATCGCAGTAAGGAAACGACGAAACGGGACTGGATGAATGATGCCGGTCATAAACCGGGCAAGAAAGATAAAAAGGGAAAGAAAAACAAGAAAAACAGCAGAGTAAAGAAGAGCGGCCGCAAGATAAAGAAGAAGAAAGCCCGCAAAGGCCGCAAGACGGGCAGAAAGTAGAGGAACCACGCGTTGGCAAAAGGAACGAGCGGGGTAAAATATATTGCGGAAAACCGCAAGGCCCGTCATGATTATTTTATACATGAAACGTACGAAGCCGGTATTGCCCTGACAGGGACGGAAGTTAAGTCCCTGCGTCAGGGAAAGGCAAACCTGAAGGATAGTTTCTGCCGCATTGAGCATGGGGAATTACTCCTGCTGGGAATGCATATCAGTCCGTATGAACAGGGGAACCGGTTTAATCATGATCCCCTGCGGACACGGCGTCTTCTCATGCATAAGTATGAAATACTGAAATTGTTTGGCAAGACAAAAGAAAAGGGATATACTCTGATTCCGCTGAATCTGTATTTCAAAAAGGGAAAGGTAAAGGTAACAGTGGCCCTGGTCAGTGGTAAAAAACTGTATGATAAGCGTCAGGCCCTGGCCGAAAAAGAAGCAAAACGCGATATAGAACGGCGCATGAAAGAACGGCGCTGATGAGGAGGAATACCATGAAATGCCGCTATTGTGATAATGAAGCAGTCTATCCGGACGGACTTTGCGAACGCTGCCACCAGGCAGAGTTAGAAAACCGCGGAGCTTCTGTCTTGTCTGATGACGAACGTGATAATTTCAAAGGACAGACCATTAACGAAGACGGCACTGTCTATGAAGAAAAAAAGGAACAGGAAGAAAGTCAGTCCAATGTCCATATTTATATGACTCACGGCCTGCCCCTGCGCATCAAGCTGGCCATCGGCTTTATCATTTTCTGTGTCCTGGCTATTATCATCAGCGCACTGGGCTTCTTGATACTGGCATTGCCGTATCTGCTGGGAGGTGCGGTCATCATCTTAGTGTATCAAATTGTAAAAACGCTGCTGCGCCACCGTTAGGGGACGCTTACGCAGAGGATAGAGGTTAGTATGAAAGATAAAATTGCCATCATCGATGGAAACAGCCTGCTATACCGTGCATTTTATGCGATTCCCGTACTGACAGACAGTCAGGGGAACTATACAAATGCCGTCTATGGCTTTTTGAACATGCTTTTGAAGCTGTATGAACAACTGGACCCGAAATATGTAGCCGTAGCATTCGATAAGGATAAACATACTTTCCGTAATGAATTGTACAGCGAATATAAAGGGACGCGGAAACCGGCTCCCGATGAACTGCGCCCACAGTTTGCCCTGATCCGCGAAGTGCTCCAGTGCCTTGGAATATGTATTCTGGAGCAGGAAGGATATGAAGGGGACGACATCATCGGCACACTGGCACGGGGACTGGAAAAAGAGAATCTCGATATTGCCGTCGTCACAGGAGACCGTGACGCATTGCAGCTCGTCGATGACAGTGTGACCGTTCATCTGACGAAAAAGGGAATCACCAATATGCTGGCCGTGACGCCGCAGGTCATGGAAGAAGAATATGGCTATACGCCGGCCCAGGTCATCGATATGAAGGCACTTATGGGAGATACGGCAGATAATATCCCCGGCGTGCCCGGCGTAGGAGAAAAAACGGCATTAAAGCTGATTTCCCAGTTTCACAGTGTAGAAGGCGTCTATGATCATATCGACGATGTAAGCGGCAAAAAGCTGAAAGAAAAGCTGAGCATGAATAAGGACTCGGCGTTTCTTTCCAAACAGTTGGCTACCATCCGCTGTGATGTGCCATTGACCTATTCCCTGGATGATTTTGTACCACAGCCGAGGGAAGAAGATGTGGCTAGTCTGTTCCGTCAGCTCGGATTCAAGAATCTTCTGGAACGGTTTGCTTCGTTTGACCGGTTTTCCCATATTGCTCCTAAGGCGGACGCGGTGACGCTGTCATATCTCGATCGTTCCCAATGGCAGACGGAAAAGCTTTCCGGCATGACTGTAGCCGTGGAAGCCCTGTATGATGCGGCACTTCCCGTGCCTCATGTGACCTACCTGGCTCTGGCAACAACTGATGGCATTCTGCAGATTCCCGGTGAAGACGCTGCTAAATGGCTGGCTGCTCTTTCAAAAGCCGGCCTGGTCATTACATCGGATGGCAAGAGGCTTTCGAAAGCCGTATGGGCTGCCACGGGGAAAAAACTTCCCCTGGCCGATGTCACTCTGGCGGCATATCTGCTTGATCCGATGCGGACTGCGTATGGCCTGACCTATTTATCGGAAAAGTTTGCCGTGCCGCTGGCCGAAAATCCGGAAGCACCAGATACGGTGCGCTGTGATGAAGGAGCTGCATTTGTGTATGCACTCTGGCCAAAAGAAAAACAGTCCCTGGAAGAATTTAAGCTGGATGAGTTATATCGATCCATTGAAGAACCGCTCATCCATACGCTGGCTGTCATGGAAATGAATGGCTTTACTGTCGATGAAACGCGCCTGCAGGAAATGGAACGGGAACTGTCACTGAAAGCTGATGAACTGGAACAGTCTATTTATGACGATGCGGGCGAAGTGTTTAATATCAATTCCCCCAAGCAACTGGGGCAGATTCTGTTCGAAAAGCTGCAGCTTCCGGTCATTAAAAAGACGAAGACGGGATATTCAACCGATTCTTCCGTACTGGAAGAACTCCGGGACAAGCATCCCATGATTGATAAGATTTTACAATTCCGGGCGTTAAAGAAGCTGATTTCCACGTATCTCGAAGGATTGGAACCTCTTATTTCCCGGGAAACAGGCCGGATTTATACGTCCTTTAACCAGATGGTCACGGCGACGGGACGCCTTAGCAGTTCCGATCCCAATCTCCAGAATATTCCCATCCGCACGGAACAGGGGCGGAAAATACGGTCCCTGTTCATACCGGGAGAAGGATATGACTACATCGTCTCTGGCGATTATTCGCAGATTGAACTGCGCCTGCTGGCTCATTTGTCACAGGATCCGACGATGATAGACGGTTTTAAAAAGGGACAGGATATCCACCGGCGGACGGCATCGGAAGTCTTTGGCATTCCTCTCGACGACGTGACATCGGAACAGCGGTCCCATGCCAAAGCCGTCAACTTCGGTATCATCTATGGAATCAGCGACTTTGGCCTGGCCCGCAATATTTCCATCTCCCGCAAGCAGGCCAAAGAATATATTGAATCCTATTTTGCCCGCTACAACTGTGTCCATGGATATATGGAAAAACTGGTCTCCGAAGCCCGGGAAAGCGGTATGACTCATACCATGTTTGGACGCATCCGGGCATTGCCGGAAATCAACAGCAAGAATTTCACCCGCCGTTCCTTTGCCGAACGAACGGCCATGAATACGCCTATCCAGGGAAGTGCCGCCGACATTATCAAGCTGGCTATGAATGCCGTACAGGATGAATTGGAACAGCGCGGCCTCAGAAGCCGGATCCTCGTACAGGTTCACGACGAACTGGTTCTGGAAGTGCCGGAGGCGGAAAAAGCAGAAGTAGAACGACTGCTGAAAGACACGATGGAAAACATCGTCGAACTGTCTGTTCCCCTCGTAGTCGATATCCACAGTGGTTCTAACTGGGAAGAAGCAAAGTAGGTGAACCTATATGCCTGAATTGCCGGAAGTAGAAACGATACGAGGTTTCATCGATGACCATATCAGAGGGCAGATGATTACTCAGGTAGAGACGGATTTGCCACGTCTCATCCGGAACACGACGGCGGACCGCTTTGCCACTGCTTTAACAGGACAGACCATTGAAGGTGTGAGTCGTAAGGGAAAGTATCTGTTTATCCACTGCAGCGGCCCCTGGTCGTTTCTGGCCCATATGCGCATGACGGGTAGTCTGCTCTATGAAGACCATCCCGGTAAGTATGCCGGCCGGGCTGTCCATATCACGTTTACTCTCAGCCAGGGATGGCTGTTATACCGGGATATCCGTACGCTCGGCTGTCTCTGGCTCGTTCCCTCCCAGGGGCCGACGGGTATCAAAGGCTATGACAGCCTGGGGCCGGACGCAATTAGTACCGAATTTACAGAAGCATACCTGTACGGCCTGTTGAAACAGACTAGCCGGCCTGTCAAAACGGTCCTCATGGATCAATCGAAGATAGCCGGACTTGGTAATATTTACGTAGATGAAGCACTGTTCCGGGCGGGCATCCGGCCCATGCGTCATAGCGATAAAGTCACGAAAAAAGAAGCAGTCCGTCTTCATGAAGCCATCGTCGCCGTCCTCCGGGAAGGCCTGGAACACGGTGGCACGACAATCCGCAACTTTATCAGTGGCAATGGCAAAGAAGGACAGAACCAGGACAACCTCCGCGTCTACGGCCGGGAAGGCACGCCGTGTACGGTCTGCGGCACGACTATCGAATACACGAAACTGAACGGCCGCGGTACCCACTACTGCCCAAAGTGTCAAACGTAGGGGCTTGTCGCACGATTGAGGCGATAATCCAACGTAATGAAGAAACGGCTCAGGATATCTACCGCCACATCAAAAAAGATTACATCGGCCTGTTACAGGTACTGGATCAGGAAGTATGTTCGGGACTCGATATTTGACCTTACTTTTTTGGCGAACATCTCAGAGCAGGCTCTTTGGAGTACTGATTTTTTTCAAGCGATTACAGAAAAGTTAAAGATAGATTCATCTGCTATCAAGCCAGAGTAAATTAAATAAATAACAAAACGACCCCCTAATCGTTAGAGTTTTGGTCTAACAATTGGGGGTCAGTATACTTTTCAGCTGCTTAAAGCAGTTTTGATTTTACCATTGAATCCCGTTGCCATAGTATTCGCTGGGAGCATTGCTGGTCTGGACATTCAGAATGACAGGCATGTTTACCTGACCTTTGATCCAATCATGCAGACGCAGCGCGTCATCGGCACTAAGGGGAGTTCTGACGGTAACTTCGGCCATGAAACGGTCGTAGCCAAATGTACCGTCTTTCGTATCGTTATCTCGATGCAAGGCTGTTAGCGTGCCACCCCGGACAGACTGGATTTCCGGGAATAATAAAGGAGCCTGGCTGTTTAGAATCTGGATGACCTGCTGGTCTGCTGCAGCACGTTCGTAAGCTGGGTAATATTTACTGGTCAGCATCTTGTACGAAGCTTCTTTTTCGGCTTTGCCTTGTTTTTCTATACGTGAATTGATCAATCGCTGTACTTCCTCAGTGTTCAGATTCCTGTTTCCCTGGATAATAGAAAGAGATATGCCTTGAAGACGTGGATAGTTATTTATGTTCGATTTAAGCTGGTCTATTTGTTCTTCCGTCAGGACAGCCCCGACAAGATCAATTGTCAAGGTCTTATCTTTTAGTGTGTAAGAAACGACACTAGTTTTTTCAAAATTCATGTTTGTTTCTATAAAAGATTTGACCTGGACTTCCTGGAGCGCATCTTTTACCGTTAGATGAGCCATATAGATGCTTGGAATCGTAATTAATAGGCCGAGGATAACTAAAATGAGACGCTGTTTGCGAAAATGAGCTTCAGCGACATTGCCGTGAGGCGGGACTTTCAGAATCTTAAATACCAAGAACGAAGACAAGGCAATGAAAAAGGCATTGATGAAAAATAGATACAAGGCTCCTAGAAAAAATGTATAGTTTCCTGAAGCAAAACCATATCCAGCCGTGCAGAGAGGCGGCATCAGTGCCGTAGCAATGGCGACGCCGGGGATGACATTGCTTTTTTCTTTCCGTGTATTTCCGACGGCACCAGCAATTCCACCGCATAAGGCTACGAGAACATCCCAAATAGTGGGAGTGGTTCGTGCCAGCATTTCATCTGTAGGAGTGGTCAAAGGTGAAATGAGAAAATAAATTGAGGCTGTTAATACGGCAAGGCCTACCTGGAAAGATAATTTAATCAGGGACTTGCGGATAAAGGGGACATCGTATGTTGCCATGCCATAGCCTGTTGCTACGATACCGCCCATCAGGGGGGAAATGAGCATGGCCCCGATGATGACGGCAACGCTATTCATGTTCAGCCCGATACAGGCAATCATGATGGCCATGACTAAGACAATCAAGTTCGTGCCTTCGATGGTGGCGTCGGATAAGATGCGCTGATTGATGACTTCCATCGGGGCCGAGTCGCCTTTCAAATCGATTAAGTTATTCCAGCGGTTCATGATTTTCCTCCTTGTCCGGGATGTACTTTATCTGTCAGGTATAAGTCGTGTTTGCCGGCTGCCAGCATCTTGACATATCGTTCATATTGACGGAGGACGTCGGTGATCAATTCATCTTTCTGCATATATTTGATGCTGTATCCGCGTCGGCCGTCGGCAAAATAACAAATGGGTTCATAATTTTCCTCTTCCGTAATGGTCGGAAAGGACAGGGAGCCGACGACAGTATCGGATACGTCATTGGCCCGGTAGCGGATGCCATAAATGAAATTGCGGAGGCTCCCGCTTTCGACAATCAATTCCCGGCAGGCCGTCTGACTATCATCACTGCCCTGGATGTGGACGGAAATTCCATTCCGCAGAAATTCCTGGCGCAGTTCCTGGAAAGCCGGGTCGACGGTCTGTTTGAGGAACTGCTGGAAATCGTCCAAGGTCCCGACGGATACGATTTTTTTCAGCCGGTCCTGCCAATGGGAGCCATCCCAGTAGACGGTACTTTCTGACAATTTTCTGCTGAAATAGGCGTTATCGATCGTCAAGCCCCGGAGCAGGCAGAACACCATCAGGATCATGATGACGGCAAAGGGCAGGGCGATGATGACGGTCATCGTCTGCAGGGCTTGGAGGCCGCCGGAATAGAGCAGGGCGATGGACAGCAGGGCAAGCAGGGTTCCCCATAAGACAGTCTGCCACTTGGGAAACGTATTCTTCCCTTGCGAGGCGATGCTGTTGATGACGAAAATCCCCGAGTCAGCCGAAGTGATAAAGAAAATGACGATGACCAGCAGGGCAATCAGTGAGGTGATCAGGGCCAGGGGGAATTGGTCCAGGAACAGGAATAAGAGCTTTTCCGTTTCCGCGGCGGCCTGGGTCAGGATGCCACCGGTCTGGCCGTCGACCCAGATGGCCCCGTTGCCGAACACGGTCATCCAGAAGATATTGAACAGGGTAGGGACCAGGAGGACGCAGACGACAAATTCGCGTATCGTGCGGCCTTTGGAAATCTTAGCGATGAAGAGACCGACGAAGGGCGCCCAGGAAATCCACCAGGCCCAATAGGTGATGGTCCAGTTCGTGAACCATTCTTCTTTGGTGCTTTCGTAGGCGAAAGTGCGGAAAGACAGTTCGATGATGTGTGTCAGATAGTAGCCTACGTTTTCTGTGAAGGCCGACAAGAGATATACCGTCGGGCCGGCGAAGAGGATGAACAGGAGCAGGGCGATGGCCAGGATCAGATTCCCCTGGCTCATGTAACGGATTCCCTTGCTTACGCCGGAAATGGCCGACAAGATGGCCAGGCCGACGGCGATGACAATCAAGAGGACGATGTGGGAAAAAGAGGCTGTCGAAAAAATGCCGACAGCACTCAGGCCGGCGTTGAGCTGCATGGCTCCGAAGCCCAGCGTCGTCGTCAGACCGAAAATCGTCGCACAGAGGGCGACGATATCGATCAGGTTGCCCCAGAAACCGTTCAGTCTATGCTTCAGGATGGGATAAAAACCGGAACGCAGGGTTACGGGAAGCTGATAGCGGAATCCGAAATAGGCCAGGGCCAGGCCGATGATACCGTAAATCGCCCAGGCATGGATTCCCCAATGGAACAGGGTGTTCAGCATGGCTTCCTTCGTTTGGACCAGTGATGAAGCCGACCCGTGCAAGGGGGCCGATAAGTGGGAAATCGGTTCGGCTACACCAAAGAACATCAGGCCAATGCCCATACCGGCTGAAAACAGCATGCACAGCCAGGAAAAAAAGGAAAATTCTGGTTTTTCATCTTCGTTTCCCAAGCGGATGTCACCGAGCTTTCCCAGGCATAAGATGACCAGGAAGAGGAAAAAGAAGGCGACACAAAGAATGTATACCCAGCTGAATGAACTGAATATATATTCTTTTACAATACTTAAAATTGTATCTGTCCGGTCGGGAAAGAAGATACAGCTTATGATGACGATCCCAATGAATAAGATACTGGGCAGGACAATACTTGCCTGCAAGTTGTTTTTTGGAAATTTCACTAACAAACCACCTTTCAACATAATTGATCAAGAAGAGTCTATAAACAATATAAGATATTAAATATATTAACTTTATTGTATCATATTTCTTTTTGTATCAACAAGCCATTGCAGCCGCTGCCTTTCCCGTTCGATAGCCTGTTCCAGGATGAGGAAATGGCCGAAATGCTTTAGCCGGTCTTCCTGTGTGCGGAACAGGGCTTCCCAGCGGGAACGCAGATAGTCGTACTTTTTCTGATGACGGGCAATTTCTTCCCGGAAAAGCTGGGCGAGAAGCGGGTCCCGGGGATCATCGATGAGGTAGAGTTTCATCGTGAATTCATCGCGGCTGGGGACAAGGCTGCTCAGGGGTTCATGCATCCAGGCGGAAAGGATTTCCTGCCCGGCCGGGGTGATGCGGTAGTATTTTTTTTCCAGTTTCGTGCCGACCGTTTCGCTGTGGCTGGTAATGAGTCCGGTTTCTTCCATGCGCCGCAGTTCCGGGTAAATCTGGCTGTGATTGGAAGACCAAAAGTCGCCCACTTCACCTTCGAAAAGCTTTTTCAGATCGTAACCGGCCAGTTCTTTGTGATTCAGCAGGCCGAGGATGATGTATTTTAAGATATTTTTTTGGGCCATAAAACTCTTCCTTCCCTATGTGTTTTGTCTCAGTATAGCATATTTTCTGACAAAAATCATGAAATTTAAAACATGTAATAATTGACATAAATAGAGAAGAGATGTACAATAAAACGTGTCAAAAATATGTCATTATTTACATGATTTGGAGGGGCGATTATGAAATTCAAAGAATTAGAAGACTTCTTGGGAACGCATTTTATCTATACATACGATAATGGCTGGGAATACGAATGGTATGCCAAAAATGACCATACGGTCGATTACCGTATCCATGGAGGCATGGTTGCTGGGCGCTGGGTCAAAAATCAGGAAGCAAACATTGTAAAACTGACGGATGGAGTCTTTAAAGTAACCTGGACGGAACCGACAGGTACTGACGTAGCCCTTGACTTCATGCCTGATGAATATCGTATGCATGGCACTATCTTTTTCCCGAAATGGGTTCAGGAACATCCGGATATCACGGTCTGCTTCCAGAATGAACATATTCCCCTGATGGAAGAATCACGGGAAAAGTATGAAACGTATCCTAAGTATCTGGTCCCGGAATTTGCCAAAATTACTTATATCGGTAAAGCCGGTCAGGATAATGAAGATGTCATTTCAGAAGCTCCCTATCCGGGAATGACCGATGACATCCGGGCCGGGAAATACTTTGATGCTTCTTATCATCGTCTTCATAAATAAAAAACTGTGCCAACAGCGGCTAACCGATCCGTTATAGATTTAGTTCCCTGTACCGGGCCGGTGACACGCCGTAAACCCGTCGGAATGACGCATAAAACGAAGATATACTACCAAAACCAGCAGCCATGGCGATATCCAACACCGATTGACTGCTGGTTTTCAGCATAGAGGCTGCTTTTTCTAGACGCCTGTTCAAGATGTATGCATGGGGAGTCTGACCATAATGGTCCTTGAACAGCTGATTGAAATGATGGGACGTCATAGGAATCTGTCTCAGTACTTCCTGCAGTTTCTGCGGGTTGCAGGCGTTATGATCTAATATTTCTTTTATGTGGCGGATCAGAAGCCGGTTTGGGTCATAGGACTGCAGGTCGGGACGGCACCGTTTGCAGACCCGGTAGCCCGCATCTATGGCTTCCCGGGGAGAATCAAAATAAACGATATTATCTTTTTTGGGGCGGCGGGATTTACAGGACGGGTTACAGAAAATACCTGTACTTTTCACACCGTACCAGAATATTCCATCGTAGTTTACATCACAGCGGCAGACCGCCTGCCACTTTTCTTCTGCGTTCATGGTTTTATCCACCTCCTGGTTCTATTATATAAAATAGCCAGGCCTTGCCAACCTGTTTTTTACATTGTCATTGTAAATTAGAAATCCATTTTTGAGAAGATAGCAGATTCGTTTTTCGATAAAATAAAGTGTATTCTATTTTATGTGAAATGAGGTGGAATTATGAATACATCTATGATACAGGAAAACAAGGGAAATAAGATATATGGTTATATGACATCCCCCATAGGCATTCTGAAAATCACCGCTTCGGATACGGCTGTTACGGCTGTAGAACGGATTTCTGCAGAAGAAAGGCCGGCAGGAATGGAAGATAAGACGGTAGAGAATCGGTTCATCCGTCAATGCCGTGAAGAATTACAGGAATATTTTGCTGGCCGCCAGCGGTCTTTTGATGTGCCGCTGGCGCCGTCAGGTACTCCCTTCCAGCAGCGCGTATGGAATGCCTTATGCCAGATTCCGTATGGCCAGACCCGGACCTATGGCGAAATTGCCAAAATGGCAGGGAATCCCAAAGCAAGCCGGGCCGTAGGAATGGCCAATCACCGTAATCCCATTCTGATTCTCATTCCGTGTCACCGTATCATCGGAGCTGATGGCAGTCTGACCGGTTATGCGGCAGGGCTGGAAACAAAAAAATATCTGCTGCAGCTGGAGAAGGAGAATAGACATGGCTGACAGGTACTTTCCCTATGGAGAAAGGGAAATTGCTTATCTCTGAATATCCCGTGAATTCGTGTCAGGGCGGATCCAGGCAGAGACCGTATCAGCTATGCCGGATAACCTGTTTTGCCAGACTCTTTGCCAGCTGCCGGGTATCGGCCAGTGGACGGCGGAAATGCTGCTCATCCATTGCCTGGAGCGGACCGATGTGCTGAACTATGGGGACCTTGCCATATTACGGGGCCTGCGCATGATATACCGGCACCGGAACATCACCAAAGACCTGTTCTGCCGGTATCAGAAACGGTATTCCCCTTATGGTACGGTGGCCAGTATATATATCTGGGCCGTTTCTGCCGGGGCCGTTCCCGGGCTTACCAATCCGGCAGAAGCTGTGAAAAAGACAGTTGGAAAAATGGACAAATCATAGTAGAATAATGCCAGAAAACATAAACGCAGGGAGACGGCATTATGGCTATTGATTTGAATTCGATTGTATCACTGCTCACCGATGATGGATCACCGGAGCATTGGGAAATACAGATTCCCCGGCAGGGAGATCATATACGCGTACGCCGGCTGGGCGGATTGTATTATCATCACGGGATTTATGTCAGCGATGAGGAAGTCATCGCTTTTGCCGGAGATGATGACTATAATCCCATTGACTGGTGGGACACGGAAATCAGGGCGACTTCTCTGGAAGAGTTTCGTCAGGGTGGCATCATTGAAGTGCGGCAGTATACGGAGAAAGAACAGGAACAACTTTGCCCGGTCCCTGAAACCATTGCCTTTGCCAGGGCCTGTATTGGCAATAAAAAATATGACCTGCTGTTTCATAATTGCGAACATTTTGCCAATGCCTGCAAGCTCGGCGTGTACCGCAGTTATCAGACGGAACAGATCCTTTTTGGCAAGGCCATTCCAAAAGCGCTGGAATGTCTGGGTGATGAAACACAGCGTGAGACGTGGCTGAAAGAAGCTGTGCAGGATTTAAAAGCCCAGGTCCTGGATAAGCTGCGACGCGATTCAGAAAAATCAGGTTCATGAGGCGTGGGGGATTTTACTGAAGAAGGTGTTTTACGTGGCGTGGCTGGTACTGGGACTATTTGTAGTATCCCTGATTTTTTGTGTAATATTTCATTTTTCTGTTGTCTGGGCACTGGCGGCAGGATATATATTCTTTTTTTCCTATGGCCTATGGCGTCATATCCCTGCCGGAGAGTTGTGGCAAAATTCCTTACGCGGCTTGAAAACGGTCAGTACCATTCTGATGGTTATGGTACTGATTGGCATGCTGACGACGGTCTGGCGGGCCGGTGGCACGATTCCCATGATTGTATCGCTGGCAGGAAATATGATCCGGCCGGAAGTGTTCTTCGTCATGACCTTTGTGCTGAACTGCTGTATTTCCTGTCTCACCGGGACGGCATTTGGCACGGCCGCTACCATGGGGGTCATCTGTATGTCTGTAGCCAATTTCCTGGGAGCCAGTCCGGTATGGACCGGGGGCGCCATCATGAGCGGGGCTTTTTTTGGCGACCGCTGTTCGCCCCTTTCGACGAGTGCCCTTTTGGTAGCTGCCGTGACGAATACGGACTTCTTTCATAATCTCGTGCTCATGGCACGCCGTGCTATAATACCGTTTGTCCTGTCCTGCGTCATCTATGGACTGGCAGGATGGCATTCCGGAAGCAGTGCAGGGATGGGGCTGGACGTATGGCATTTATTTTCTTCATCGTTCCAGCTGCACTGGCTGACGCTCATACCGGCGATACTGATTATTGTGTGTTCCCTGTTGCAGATGGATGTGCGCAAAACGATGGGACTAAGTATTTTCGTCGCCTTTGTCCTGACCGTGACGCTCCAGCATATGGCGGTGGCTGATCTCCTCCCTATGCTCCTTACGGGATATCGTTGTCCCGAACCGGCACTGGCGGCGCTTCTCGACGGTGGTGGCGTATTGTCGATGCTTCCTTCCATTGCCATTATTGGCCTGTCGGCAACCTACGCCGGTTTGTTTGAACGTACGGGACTGCTCCTGGGAATCCGGCACGGTGTGATGGTGCTGAAAAAATGGCTCAATCCCTTTGGATGCATCTGGATTGTGTCCTTTTTTATCAGTATGGTTTCCTGCGCCCAGACGCTGGCCGTCATCCTGACTGAGCAAATCTGTCAGGACCTGGTACAGGATAAGGAAGACATGATGCTGGCTTTGGAAGATACGGTCATTGTCAGTGCAGCCCTCATTCCCTGGTGCATAGCCGCAGCGGTACCACTGGCAGCTGTATCGGCTCCCGTATCCAGTCTGGCTGCTGCGGTCTATCTGTATCTTCAGCCTCTGTGGAGCTGGAAACAGTGGAAATGATCCTTGACCTGCAATGATAATGTATATAGAAAATCCAAACAAAAAACGGAGCTTGCCATGATGGTACTTTTTTCATGGTAAGCTCCGTTTTTGCTATTATTTCAAAATAAATCGTTCGATGGCTTCTGCGACGGCACCTTCGTTATTGGTAGCTTCTGTGACGACGTTGCAGTACGGCCGGATGGCTTCGTTCAGATTGTGGACGCCGACGCTGAAAGACGCGGCTTTCAGCATTTCCGTGTCGTTGATATTATCGCCAATAGCCAGCGTCTGGCTGATGGGAATATGAAGCAGTCCTGCCAGTTTCCGCAGGGCCGTTCCTTTCGTGACGTTTTTATGGTTGAATTCGATGTACCGGTCACTGGAGTAGCTGACTGTCACGTCGTCGAGGAGAGAGCCGAGCTGCTGTCGGTATCGGTTGAGTGTCGGAAGATCCGGATCCATATAGACGATTTTATAGACTGTCTGCCCTTTGAGAAAATCGAGGGATGGTTCAAATGTTTCTATGTTGGGCATGCGCCCTTCGAGGAATGCCCGTTCAAAGGGAACGTAATTATACAAATATACCTTGCCATAGGGGTAGATATGCATGGTGATATGGTGAGCTACGCCAAAGTCGTAAAGAGCGCTGGCAATATCCCAGGGAAGCCCGTCTTCATAGAGAATGTCATTATGACTGTTTTCCGTAATGAGGGCCCCGTTATAGGAAATGACATATTCTCCCGGTTTTTGGTAAATGCCCAGTGTTTCCTGGATATGATTCAACGATTCAAAGCCCCGGCCCGTGCAGGGAACGAAATGAAGCCCTGCTCCGATAGCCTGGCGTATTGTCTGGATATTGCGCGTACAGATGGTGGCATCGTCACTGAGAAGAGTGCCATCCATATCACAGGTCATGAGAGTATAAGATAACATGGTGTGTCCTTTCACAAAAAAATTAGTATTCCTGTTCCTTACTTACTATACCTTTCATGACGGCCGCTGACAAGAGGGGAAGAAAAAAGACTGGACAGACCGGGCGTTTATCCGTATAATATAGTTGTTTCGTTTACATTTGGAAAGGTATTGAACAAATGAAAAAGTTAGTAGATGATCCACGTCTGATATATAAATGTTGTGATTTGTATTACCGTCAGGAAAAGAGTCAGCAGGAAATTTGTGACATCTTCGGCGTATCCCGGCCATCGGTATCGCGGATGCTGAAATCAGGACGGGAACTGGGCATTGTACGCATTGAAATAGTCAATCCCGATGCTACGGCCTATGGACAACTGGAACGGCAGCTCGAAGAGGCTTTTTCCCTGAAAGAAGCCATCGTGGTTTGTGACAGTCCAGCACAGAGCGGAGCGGAAGTTGGCTGCAGCGCCCTGGGAAGTGCGGCTTTATCCTATCTGGCACGGGTGCTGCATAACGGCGATTACGTTGGGATTTCTATGGGATGGACACTGCTGCAGACGATAAAAGCAGAGTGCGGGAATTTGGAACCGGTCCATTGTACCTTTGTTCCCCTGGTGGGAGGTATCGGCGAAGGGAGTGAAACCCATGCCAATTTTCTCACGGGTGAATTTGCACGGCGTTTTGGCGGGGAGCGGCTGCAGCTCTATTCGCCGGCTATCTTTACTGATCCGGCAGTTCTGGCCGGGTTCCGCAAAGAAAGGGCCGTGTGTCCCGTATTTGATTTATACGACCGCCTGGAAGCCGCCGTTTTTGGTATCGGCACTCTGGATAGCAGCCGGTCTACGGCAGTACGCCTGAATTATGTAGATATCCATACACTGGAAGCGTTTTCTGCTGCTGGTGCCGTAGGGGATATTTCTCTGCAGTATTTCGACCAGGATGGACAGACGGCACCGTATGAATCATATAATGAGCGAGTGGCCGGACTGCAGCTGCAGGATTTGAAGCACGTACCACGGCGCATTGCCATTGCCGGCGGCAGGAGCAAGATAAAAGCCGTACTGGGAGCGTTGCGTGGCGGATTTATAAATGTACTGATTACCGATGAATCCTGCGCCAGAGGAATAGCAGCATTCATACATGAAGAGGAGGAACAGTGAGTGGAAACGATAGCAGCTATAGCTAATGGATTTATGGCTCTTTTTAAGGCGGGCGGAGACACGTTTACGGCTTTTGTCACAGGTATTATTCCGTTGATCATCGTCCTCATGACGGCCGTTAATTCATTAATCAAGATTATCGGGGAGGAACGGTTTTATCACGTGGCCAAAAAGGCGACAAAATATACGCTGACCCGTTATACCGTCGTCCCGGTCCTGGCTATTATCTTTATGGGCAGTCCTATGTGTTTTACCTTCGGGCAATTTGTTGAAGAAAAGTATAAACCGGCCTTTTATGATGCGGCTGTCAGTTTTGTTCATCCGGTGACAGGACTGTTTCCTCACGCAAATGGCAGCGAACTGTTTGTCTATATGGGGATTGCCGCCGGTGTACAGGCCCTGGGCTATGAATTGGGCGAACTGGCCGTGCGCTATTTTCTGGTCGGGATTATCATCATCTTTTTGCGCGGCCTGATTACGGAAAAGATATACCTGTATTTGAAAGCACGCGATGGACGACGGAAAACACAGGAGGCAGATCATGTATAAACCAGTCATTGTACGCCGTGGCAGTGGCGGCTGGGGAGGCCCGCTGACGCTGGTACCGACAGAAGAAAAGCATAAAATCGTCAGCATTACCGGGGGAGGGATTCATCCTCTGGCTGTCAAAATTGCCGATATGTGTGGTGGTGAAGCCGTAGATGGATTTTCCCATGCCATACCGGAAAGTGAAATACTGGCCGTCGTCATCGACTGCGGTGGCACGGCGAGATGCGGTGTCTATCCCCGCAAAAATATCCTGACTATCAATATCCTTCCTGTCGGAAAATCAGGAGCATTGGCACGATTCATGACACCGGAACTGTATGTATCGGATGTCAAGGAAACAAATCTGGATTATGCCGATGAATCGTCGGTTCAGGCGGCCCTGCTCCGTACGGAAGATGTCGATGCCGTCCACAAGAGAGAAGATCTGAAGCGGAAAATTGATGCGGCCCGGGCAGGTCAGAAGCGGAATATCATCACCCGTATCGGAATCAGCATCGGTCAGATTGTCAATAAATTTTACGCTGCCGGCAGGGAAACCATCGATGTGGTCATCAAAAATATCCTGCCGTTCATGGCCTTTGTCAGCATGATCCTGGGCATCATCAATGCCAGCGGAATCGGAACGGTCATTGCCAATACGATTTCCCCCGTTGCCGGTACCCTGCCGGGGATGCTGGTCATTTCCTTTATCTGTGCCATCCCTTTTATTTCCCCGATTCTTGGACCCGGTGCCGTCATTGCCCAGGTGGTGGGGACACTCGTCGGGGCTCAGATCGCACTGGGCAACATCCCCGTGCAATATGCACTGCCAGCATTGTTTGCCATTGATGCCCAGGTAGGGGCAGATTTTGTGCCCGTCGGCCTCAGTCTGGGAGAAGCCGATCCCGACACGATTGAACTGGGGGTGCCGGCTGTTCTTTATTCACGGGTCATTACGGGCCCGCTTTCCGTCCTGATTGCTTATGCAGCCAGTATCGGCTTGTATTAGATTCTGAAGTGGGCTATAATGAAATGTCTGTTTTACAGGACTAAGATATTCATACCAGGGAGGAACTTACTTGAAATACCACAGCGTTATAACGCGTGTCGGCAGTGATGCGCTTCACTTTTTAAAAGAAGATGTGCCATTCATCATTCTTTTCGATGAAACCGTACCGGCAGAACTGGCAGAAATAGCCGTCCTGCACCAGTCACAAAAACTGCTGGCACCTATCGGGCCGGGCGATACGATCCTTTTGGGAGAAAAAGTATATGATGTGACCGCCGTAGGGGACAGCGTCAATCAGACTATGGAAGAACTGGGACACTGCACGCTTTGTTTCAAAGCTTCGGATGTGCCTGACCGGCCGGGCTGTATCATGCTTGGGGGAGATGAAGCTCCCGAAGCCGATGATTTCCAGGACGGCGTCATATTGGAAATCCATTGATGGACAGTATAGATAAAACAATGATTTATACTAGCCCTGATAGCCGTTTGATGATAGAATAATATATACAGCTACTATTATATTTACGATAGGAGAGTAATTCATATGAAAAATGAAGAACTGGCGCAGCATGCGTGCCATGTGCGCAAAAACATCGTCAAGATGCTGACAGAAGCCGGCTCGGGTCATCCCGGCGGATCTCTTTCTATTACAGATATGTTGCAGGTCCTCTATTTCGAAGTCATGCACATCGATCCTAAAAATCCGAAAATGGCAGACCGGGACCGGTTTGTCCTTTCAGAAGGCCATTGTGCACCTGCCTTATATGGGACACTGGTAGAACGGGGATATTTCCCGGAAGAAGAACTGTGGCATCTGCGCAAGTGCGGCGCCATGCTCCAGGGGCATCCTGATATGAAACATACTCCCGGCGTAGATATGTCTACCGGTTCTTTGGGACAGGGCCTTTCTGCAGCTAATGGCATGGCTCTGACAGCCAAACTGGACCAGGCGGACTGGCGCGTCTATGTCATGTGTGGCGACGGGGAAATCCAGGAAGGTATGATCTGGGAAGCCGCCATGTCTTCGGCCCAGTATAAGCTGGACAATCTGACACTCTTCGTCAACCACAACGGGCTGCAGATCGATGGCAGCAACGATGAAGTCATGAATGTCAATCCGATTGATGCCAAATTCCGTGCATTCGGCTGGAATGTCATCGCTATTGACGGCCATGACTATGATTCCATCCGGGCTGCTATTACCCTGGCAAAAGAAACGAAAGGCCGTCCGACGGCAATCATTGCCGAAACCATTAAGGGCAAAGGCGTATCGTTCATGGAAAATCAGGTTGGCTGGCACGGTAAGGCTCCGAATCAGGAACAGTGTGCGCAGGCATTAAACGAACTGGGAGGCGAAGCATAATGGGGACAGCTACTCGTGCCGCATATGGCAATATTCTCAAGACTGAAATCTACAAAAACCCGAAAGTCGTCGTCCTGGAAGCCGATTTGGGCGCTGCGACAAAATCGAATAATTTTAAGATCGTTGCTCCGGAACGGTATTTTGATATGGGGATTTCCGAACAGGATCTGATGGGGACGGCTGCTGGATTTGCTGCCGCCGGCCGGATTCCTATTGCCAGTACCTTTGCAGTATTTGCTACGGGCCGGGCATTTGAAATCATCCGCAATTCCATCTGCTACCCGAATCTGAACGTTAAAATCTGTGCTACCCATGCCGGTCTTACTGTCGGGGAAGATGGCGGTACCCATCAGGCTATAGAGGATATTTCCCTCATGCGGACGCTGCCGAACATGACGGTCATCAATCCGGCCGATGCCAAAGAAGCGGAAGAAGCAGTCAAAGCCGCTGTAGAATACGTCGGCCCTGTATATATCCGCCTCGGCCGTGCTGCCGTCGATGACATCCACGGTGATGATTACAAATTCCAGTGGGGAAAAGGTGAAGTCCTGCGCGATGGCAGCGATGTAGCCATCATTGCAACGGGCATCATGGTTGGTAAGGCGCTGGAAGCGGCAGAAACATTGGCTAAGGAAGGCATCCAGGCGACAGTTGTCAATATCCATACGATTAAACCGCTCGATGAACAGCTTATCATTGATGTAGCCAGGAAGACAGGCAAAGTCGTTACGGCAGAAGAAGCGACCGTCATGGGTGGTCTCGGTTCGGCCGTTGCAGAAACTCTGGCCAGAAACTGCCCGACAAAACAAGCCTTTGTCGGCATCCAGGATACGTTTGGCGAATCGGGATCTCCCGCAGACCTGCTCAAGAAATATGGTCTTACCGCTGACGATATCGTAAAGGCTGCAAAGAGCTTATAAGAACGAACAGATACACAGATAGATATACGAAAGGACATAGCGTGATGGTAGAAACCGTCATGCTATGCCCTTTTTTATGGGGTGAGTACAACAGGTGGTTCTCAGTCGATGGATTGTTCGAGATGATAGATACGGGCGGCATTTTTCCAGAATACGTTTTCCCAGTACGGTTCCGGTACGATGGCTTTGGTAAGGGTGATGTATTCATCCAGGTTGGGCAGGGGCCAGTCTGTACCGAAAAGTACGCGGTCCCAGGCATGAAGATAGACGAGCCAGCCTTTGAGCGTATCGATGTACCAGTGATTTTCCTTCAGGAAACGGTCCATATCGCCGATTCGTCCTTCCAGAAGGCCGGAAAGATCGACGGCGACGTTCTGGTTCTTTTCCAATACGGCAATGGCACTTTCCAACAGCGGATTGCCGATGTGGCACATGACGAGCTGTACATCGGGATGACGGACAGCCGCCTCGTCCAGTGTAAAGGGATGGCTGTATTTTAAAAGAGCGTCATTTGTCGCCGTGAGGCCCGTGTGGATTGCGACGGGTTTATGGTATTTGGCAGCCAGTGCAAAAAACGGGTCCATTTTTTTATCATAGACATAAAAGTGGTTATATCCCGGATACAGTTTAAGGCCGACACAGTCGGGGCGTTTTAGGTGTGCTTCAACGAGCGATAACTGTCTTTCGTGATCTTCTTCAATGGCAAAGCGGTCCAGACCGATGCAATAACGCATAAAGGACGGATAGTGATGTCCCTCTAATGACAACGTTTTATTACCCATGACGATACCGCAGATGATGCCCAGGCGTTTGTATTCTTTTTCCAGATGTTCTGCCGTGTTTTCATGACCGGCGGCGATGGCCAGTTCATTAAAACCGGGAAAATCAGCAAAATGGAAATGGGCGTCAATTATTTTCATCCTATTCAACTTCTTTCTCATGTCTTTTCAAACCATTATATCATAAAGCATCTGTTTTGCCCTGCTGATTCTGCAGACTGCATGTGAATTTTTCCGGACAAACAGTCGATGCTATGGAAGAGAGGCTGAGCCAGAAGAGAGAATCGGCATCGGAAATTTGCCCGTACAGGCGAATTGCCTCGTGTCAGGATACTAATATGTATTATAAAAACGCATATTGGATATAAAAAATACATATAGAAAATACATATAGAAAATACCATGAGAAAAATGGAAATAACCGATTGTCTTAATTCTTTGATTTTTTCCGTTTTCTCCTTTTTTCATCGTGGCATTATTGATGTGCCAAATAATAGCCGGTTTATTTTAAAGTATAGAAATTATAAATAGATTATGATAAAAATCGACTATTTTCCTGTTTACAATTTACGGTATATACTGAGTGTGTCGTAATTTGTAACGTTTTTCGGTAATTCATGAAGGAGCTATTATAAAATGGTAAAAAAAGGTATGCAGATTGGGCTGCTGATTTTTGGCATGACCTTTGGGGCAGGTAATCTGATATTCCCCCCGTCCCTTGGATTTCAGGCCGGGCCTTTATTCTGGCCGGCAATTATCGGATTTATTATTTCTGGTGTCGGCATGCCCGTCGTGTCCCTCATCATGGGGACGTTCAACCCCGGCGGTTTCCGTGCGGAAATGAATAAAAAGATATCTCCATTGTTTTCCCTGGTGTTGCTGACTCTCATTTATCTGGCTATCGGACCACTGATGGCTATTCCCCGTACGGCAGCTACCTCTTTTTCTGTGGGCATTCTGCCTCTGGCCGGTGATGGCACGCTGCAGCTGGCGGTATATACGGCATTGTATTTTGCTCTGGCCTGGTGGCTTTCTATTACGCCATCAAAACTTCTCTCCCGCATTGGCAAGATACTGACGCCTCTCTTTGCCGTTATGATTGTTGCGCTCTTTGTGCTGGGCCTTTCTGCTTTTACGACGACAGAACTGACCGCACCGGCCGGAAATTATGCCATTTCTGCTTTTGGCAGTGGTTTTATAGAAGGGTATAATACAGTCGATACGATTGCTGCTTTTGCTTTTTGTATCATTGCCCTGCAGACACTGCGTCAGATGGGATTTTCCTCCCAGCGTGAATATTATATCAGTGTGTGGGCGGCAGGAGCTTCGGTTGCTATCCTTATGGCGGCCCTTTATCTGGGGCTGGGGCTTCTTGGAAATCATTTTCCTATTCCGGAATCGGTGTATCAGAATCCGGCAGTCAACCTTGGGGCGTATGTGCTGACCCAGGCTTCCTACAGCGTGTTCGGCCCTGTAGGCGTCTGGTTCCTGGCGGTCATGGTCGCCATTACTTGTTTTACTACGTCGGTCGGCCTCATTGCCGCTGTGTCAGAATTTTTTGCCAGCGAGTTTCCCCGGTTATCTTATAAGGCGTATGTCACGATTATTACACTATTCAGCTTTGCAGCAGCCAATCTGGGGCTGAACCAGATTATTCAGGTGACATTGCCGCTCCTGCTGTTTGTGTATCCTATGGCGATTACGGTCGTCCTTCTGATTATCGTCAATAAATTTGTCAGCCTTTCCCGTATTGGCATGCGTCTGGCTGTCGCAGCGGCGGCTGTCTGTGCCGTCATTGACATTCTCCATCAGTTTGCCCATCTGGAAATGGCCGGCCAGATGCTTTCGTATCTGCCCCTGGGTACGAGTGGACTGGGATGGATCGTGCCGGTTGGCGTCGCCATTGCCTTATCGTTTATCCTTCCAGAAAAAGTGACAGGGTCTGTCGATGTCGCAGAAGACCTGCATGGGTGATGAGCTTACATTTTAAATCCTATAGAAAACACAAACCTCCAACTCGACACATGAGCGGTCACATTAAGCACGTTTGGCTTAATGTGACCGTTTTTTGGCTTTTAAGAGCTTGTATGTTTTTTATGTATCCCTACACGAGAAATACCGGTATACCGGTATTTTAAACGTTTAACTATATAAATTAGCTATATGCATATATAACCAGTATGCATAGACGTTACAATGCGATATCTATTGTGCAAGGTACAAACCTTTATATTGAACTTTCCCAGTGGATATACTATACTTGAACCAAGTTCTACATTTATTAGTAATTTGAGAATGGGGGTTTTTATGATGGGTAAGAAAATGATGACCATGGACGGCAACACGGCTGCCGCCTATGTGTCCTATGTATTTACCGATGTAGCAGCTATTTATCCGATTACGCCGAGCTCGACTATGGCAGAAAAAATGGATGAATGGGCAACCCAGGGCGTCAAGAACATGTTCGGCCAGGTTGTTAAAATCCAGGAAATGCAGGCCGAAGGCGGCGCTGCCGGTGCTGTACACGGGTCTCTCGTGTCCGGTGCCCTGACCACGACTTATACGGCTTCCCAGGGCCTGCTGCTTATGATTCCCAATATGTACAAGATTGCCGGCGAACTCCTGCCGGGCGTCTTCCACGTCGCAGCACGTGCTCTGGCCACCAATACCATGTCTATCTTCGGTGACCAGCGCGACGTCATGGCCTGCCGTCAGACCGGTTTTGCCATGCTCGCCGAAGCCAGCGTACAGGAAGTCATGGACCTGGCTGCTGTTGCTCATCTTTCGGCTATCAAAGGCAGCGTGCCGTTCCTCAACTTCTTCGACGGCTTCCGCACATCCCATGAAATCCAGAAGATTGAAGCCTGGGATTACGACGACCTGGCAAAACTCGTAGACCAGGATGCCCTGAAGAAATTCCGCGACCGCGGCTCGTCCCCGGACCATCCGACACTGAAAGGTTCCTTGGAAAACAGCGATATCTATTTCCAGCAGCAGGAAGTACAGAACCGCTACTACCAGGCCCTGCCGGACATCGTAGAAGAATACATGGAAAAAGTATCGGAACTGACCGGCCGGGAATATCACCCATTCACCTACTATGGTGCGCCTGATGCCGACCGCATGATCATCGCCATGGGCTCCCTGTGCGATGCGACGAAGGAAACAGTGGATTATCTCAACACTCACGGAGAAAAGACAGGCCTCCTTTCGGTCCATCTCTATCGTCCGTTCTCGCTCAAATACTTCTTCAAATATATCCCGGAAACGGTCCGGAAGATCGCCGTCCTGGACCGCACGAAGGAACAGGGCTCCTTGGCAGAACCGCTCTATCTCGATGTTACCCAGGCCTACAGCGGCGTAGAAAACGCACCGCTCATCGTAGGCGGCCGTGCCGGCCTCGGCGGCAAGGATACGACACCGACCCATATCCTCAGCGTTTTCGAAAACCTGAAACAGGATACGCCGAAAGACCATTTCACCGTTGCTATTACAGATGACGTGACCAATACGTCCCTGCCGGTCACCAAGGATATCGATACGACACCGGCTGGCACGACGGCCTGCAAGTTCTGGGGCCTCGGCAGTGATGGTACGGTCGGCGCCAACAAGTCGGCTGTCAAGATCATCGGCAACCACACCAACATGTATGCCCAGGCATACTTTGCCTACGACTCCAAGAAATCCGGCGGTATCACCGTATCCCACCTGCGCTTTGGCAAGACACCGATTACGTCTTCCTATCTGATCAATAAAGCCAACTTCGTATCGTGCTCGCAGCAGACGTATGTACACAAATACGATGTACTGGCCGGTATCAAAGACGGCGGCACGTTCCTGCTGAACACCATCTGGGATGCAGCCGAACTGGAACAGAACCTGCCGGCATCGATGAAACGGACCCTGGCACAGAAACATATCCAGTTCTACACGATCAATGCTGTCAAGATTGCCCAGGACATCGGATTGGGCGGCCGGTTCAACATGATCATGCAGTCGGCATTCTTCAAACTGGCCGATATCATCCCCGTTGAAGATGCCGTGAAATATCTGAAAGACGCTGTCGTCACCAACTATGGCAAGAAAGGCCAGAAAGTCGTCGATATGAACAATGCCGCTATCGACCAGGGCGTATCGCAGATCGTGAAAATCGATATCCCTGCAGCCTGGGCCGATGCGACCGATGCACCGGAAGCGCAGAAAGACGTACCGGAATTCATCACGAAACTGCAGAAGCCGATCAATGCCCAGGAAGGGGACAGCCTGCCGGTCAGCGCCTTCCTCGGACTGGAAGACGGTGCCTTCCCGCAGGGAACGGCAGCCTATGAAAAACGCGGCGTAGCTATCAATGTACCGGAATGGCAGGTAGAAAACTGCCTGCAGTGCAACCAGTGCGCCATGGTATGTCCTCATGCCGCTATCCGTCCGGTCCTGACAACGGACGAAGAACTGGCAGCCGCACCGGAAGGATTCCAGGCTAAACCAGCTGTAGGCATGAAAAACATGAATTTCACCATGCAGGTATCCGTCATGGACTGCCTCGGCTGCGGCAGCTGTGCCCAGGTATGCCCGGCAAAAGAAAAGGCCCTGGTCATGAAACCGTTCAGCACACAGGAACAGAAAGCTCCCCTGTGGGATTATGCCATGAGTGTCAGCCGGAAAGCCAACCCGATGAACAAGTTTACCGTCAAAGGCAGCCAGTTCGAACAGCCGCTGCTGGAATTCTCCGGTGCCTGTGCCGGCTGCGGGGAAACGCCGTATGCCAAACTGGTCACCCAGCTCTTCGGCGACCGCATGATGATTGCCAATGCGACAGGCTGCTCCTGCGTATGGGCAGACAGCGTACCGTCTACACCGTACACGACCAATGCCGACGGCCACGGCCCGGCATGGGGCAACAGCCTCTTTGAAGATAATGCCGAATACGGACTGGGCATGTACCTCGGCGTCCGCCAGGTACGGGAAAAGGTAGCCATGGACGTAGCGGAAGTACTGACCAACGACCAGACACCGGCTGATGTGAAAGCGGTCCTGCAGGACTGGTATGATCACCGCGATGACACAGAAGGCACACGGGAACGGGCCGACAAGGTTACAGCCGTACTGGAAGGCGTAAAGGACAGCTGCCCGGTATGCAGACGGATTTATGACCGCCGCGACTATCTGGTAAAACGCAGTCAGTGGATCTTCGGCGGCGACGGCTGGGCCTATGATATCGGCTACGGCGGCCTGGATCACGTCCTGGCCCAGGATGAAGATGTCAATGTCCTGGTCATGGATACAGAAGTCTACTCCAATACAGGCGGCCAGTCGTCGAAAGCGACGCCGACCAGTGCCATTGCGAAATTCGCAGCTGGCGGCAAACGGACGAAGAAGAAGGACTTAGGCCGCATGGCTATGACCTATGGCTATGTCTATGTAGCCCAGGTAGCCCTCGGTGCTGACATGAACCAGTGCATCAAGGCCATCAAGGAAGCCGAAGCCTATAAAGGACCGAGCCTGATTATCGCCTATGCACCGTGTATCAACCACGGCATCAAGAAGGGCATGGGCTTCAGCCAGATAGAAGCAAAGAAAGCCGTACAGAACGGATACTGGCATCTCTACCGGTATAACCCGGATGTAGAAGCAACCGGCAAGAATGGATTCAGCCTGGATTCGAAGGATCCCAAGGGCGATCTGAAGGACTTCCTCCTGGGCGAAGTACGGTATGCATCGCTGCAGAAAGTCTTCCCGGAACAGGCGGAACAGTTCTACGAACGTACGGAAAAAGATATGAAAGACCGGCTCGATTCCTACAAGGAATTGGCAGACAGAAAGTAATACGCAGCAGCATATACGCTCCCGGCATGCAGCCCTGATACGTCAGGGCTGCATGTTTTTTTGCAATCAGATCATAGAGTCATATTCTTAAAAAGTTCTTGACAATTCACGAAATTTGATTCTAGAATATAATAAATAAATATCAGGAGAGCGGGAAAGGATATCTATGACAGTTAAACACATTACAAAACGACAATTGCAGACGGAAGCGAATCGCCAGTATATTATGAACGTAGCCCAGAACCTGTTTTCTCATAACGGCTATGAAAAGACCTCTATGAAAGAAATCAGTACAGCAGCCAAGCTCCCCATCGGGTCTTTATATTATCATTTTAAAAATAAAGAAGACCTGCTGCTGCAGATATGTATTTCCATTGCCCGGACACCCATGCCGAATCTGTCGCAGGATGTGGTGCAGAAGGCCAGGAAACCCTATCAGCATCTGTTCAAGGAAATCGACATGTATGGGGATCTGTGGGCCAATGCCGGTGAAGCTTTCGCTTATAATGTATACCGGACCTTTGAATATATCTACGATACGGAACACAGCTATTTATCCATCGATTTTTACAATAATATGCTCAATTTCATTAAAGTGGCCCAGAGCATTGGCACATTCGACGATACGATTTCGGCAGAAGAAGCGACGGAGTATCTGTTTATGATTATCCGCACCCTGATTTATGAATGGTCTCAGACACGGCATCATCATAAAGATATCTGGCTGTGTGGAAAATACCTGCCACGGATTTTAAAAACATTCGTTAAAGAGTAAAACGCCCGGCCGGGCGTTTTTTCTGATAAAAGGAGATTTTATGATATGAGACCTTTTGTACATCTCCATGTACATACACAGTACAGCCTATTTGATGGCATGTGCCGCATCCCTGACATGGTTTCCCGGGCTAAAGAACTGGATATGCCGGCCGTGGCAATTACCGACCATGGCAATATGTACGGCGTCATCCACCTGTATAAAGAAGCGCTGACCCAGGGAATCAAACCTATCCTGGGGTGTGAAGTCTACATGACACGGGGCAGCCGCATGGACCATCCTGCAAAGGAACGGCTTTGCCACCTGATCCTGCTGGCTAAAAATAATGAAGGCTATCATAATTTAATAAAAATTGTATCTAAAGGGTTTATCGACGGGGAAAATAATTATCACCGTCCCCGCGTGGACTATGACTTGCTGAAAACCTATCATAGGGGACTCATCGCTCTCAGCGCATGCATTGAAGGCCAGATCCAGCAGGATCTCATCAATCGCAACGAAGCGGGGGCGCGGCGTGCGCTGGAAGAACTGGTGTCCATATTCGGGAAAGAGGACTTCTATCTGGAAGTGCAGAATCACGGACTGCCGGAAGAAAAGCTGGTGCGCCATGTTTTCAAAGACTGGGCCCGGGAGTACGGTTTGAAACTGGTGGCGACGAACGACTATCATTATATTTACAAAACCGATGCTCCGGCACAGGAAGTCAAACTCTGCATTTCGACCGGATCTACGCTGGATGATCCCAGCCATTTCCGTTTTTCCAACGATGAATTTTACATGAAAGACGGCGACGAAATGGCGGCTTTGTTTGCCGATATGCCGGAAGCACTCGATACGACCCTGGAAATTGCCGATAAATGTAATGTGACGATTTCTTTCGATGAACGGCACCTGCCCAAATTTCCCGTACCGGAAGGCGAAACCGATACGTCCTATTTGCGCAAACTTTGTGAAGAGGCATTGCCCGGTCGCTACCATCCCGTGACAGATGAAGTGCGGAAACGGCTCGATTACGAACTGGGCGTCATTGAAACCATGGGGTTTCCCTCGTATTTTCTAATCGTCTGGGACTATGTCAAGTTCGCCAGGGATCATAACATTCCCGTCGGTCCCGGCCGTGGTTCAGCTGCCGGTTCTGTCGTAGCCTATCTTCTGGGAATTACCGGGCTGGATCCGCTCAAATATCACCTCCTTTTTGAACGATTCCTTAATCCGGAACGGGTCACCATGCCCGATATCGATATGGATTTCTGCTATGAAAACCGCAGCAAGGTCATCGATTACGTTACGCAGAAATACGGTCAGGACCATGTTGCCCAGATCATCACCTTTGGTACACTGGCAGCCCGTGCCGTCCTGCGCGATGTAGGTCGGGTCATGGATATGCCTCTCAGTGAGGTAAACCGCATCGTCAAAATGGTGCCGGCCGAACTGGGCATTACCCTCGATAAAGCACTCGATGAAAGCAAGGAATTCCGCAGTGAATACGAAACGGACGAACAGGTGCATCAGCTCGTAACGTATGGGAAGATCCTCGAAGGGCTGCCCCGTCATTCGTCTACCCATGCAGCCGGGGTCGTCATTTCCGCTGCTCCTGTCGATGACTATGTACCGGTCCAGTTCTCAAAAGAACACTATCTGACAACCCAGTATGATAAAGACCTCGTCGAAGAACTGGGACTACTGAAAATGGACTTTCTCGGCCTGCGTACGCTGACCGTTATCGGCGATACGATCAAGCTCATCAAGGCTAACCGCGGTATCGATCTCGATATCAATGCCATTCCCCTCGACGACCCGGAAACAGGGAAACTGCTCACCGAAGGAGATACGGCCGGCGTATTCCAGATGGAATCAGAAGGCATAACCAACCTGGTAAAGGAACTTGCGCCGACGCATTTTGAAGACATGATCCCCACCGTGGCCCTGTACCGGCCGGGACCTCTGGGAAGCGGCATGGTAACGGATTTCATCAAACGAAGTCACGGTGAAACGAAGGTGACCTATCTCCATCCACTGCTGGAACCCATCCTGAAAGATACGTACGGTGTCATCCTGTATCAGGAACAGGTCATGCAGATTGCTTCCGCTATGGGCGGATTCACCCTGGGACAGGCCGACCTCCTGCGCCGTGCCATGGGCAAGAAAAAAGAAAAAATACTGGTGGCACAGCGAAAAAATTTCCTGGCAGGCACACAGAAAAATCATATCCCTGATGATATTGCCAATAAAGTATTCGACCTCATGGTCTATTTTGCCGGCTATGGCTTCAACAAATCTCATTCGGCTGCCTATGCCTATATTGCCTGGCAGACGGCCTATTTGAAAGTTCATTACCGCCCGGAATTCATGGCGGCCACCATGACCAGTGTCATCAATGATATCAGCAAAATCAGTTATTATATCCAGGAATGCAAACGCCATGGTGTGCCGGTCCTGTCCCCCGATGTCAATGCCAGCGTCTATATGTTTTCCGTACAGGGAGACAGCATCCGTTTTGGCCTTTCCGGCGTCAAGAGCGTAGGCCAGAACGCCATCACGGAAATCGTGAATAAGCGGGAGCAGGACGGTCCTTATCAGTCACTGGAAGATTTTTGCAGCCGTGTTGATTTCCACGTGGTCAATAAACGGGCCATGGAAAGTCTCATCAAATGCGGGGCAATGGATTCGTTTGGCAAGCGCCGGTCCCAGCTCATGGCCGTCCTCGACCAGGCCATGGCCCTTGGTTCGCTCTATCAGAAAGAACGCGATTCAGGGCAGATGGGTCTGTTTGATATGGAAGAAGAAAAACAGGTATCGTCACTGACTTATCCGGATGTACCGGAATATCCCATCGAAATGCGGCTGGCTATGGAAAAAGAGTATGATGGCTTTTACTTTTCCGGCCATCCCCTCGATGCCTTTCACGATGTCATGGATAAACTGACGCCCTTATCGGCCCTGTACGGGGAACATAAGGAGCAGTACGACGGACGGGTCATGGAAATTGGCGGTCTGATTACGGCCCGGCGGCAGGTCCTGACCAAGCGGAAAGACACGATGGCCATCCTGACCCTGGAAGATTATACCCATACGGTCAGCGTCGTCGTATTTCCCAAGACGTACGGGCGTTATGGCAGTCTGACGGCGGCCGATCTGGCTGTGCGCATCACCGGGCGGGCGGATATTAACGATGAAAGTACTCAGGTCATTGCCGAAAGTATTGCGCCACTAGGAGAAGCGAAGGAAGGTGCCCCCGTGGCCAGTCCCCGTGCAGCCGTTCATGCCGGTGCCATGTGGCAGCTTGGGGGAGGGACGAAATTGTTCATTAAAATCCCGGCCCATATGGAACGGACCGACCTGAGCTCGACCATTGCCGCCGTCCTGAAAAAATATCCGGGACCGGTCAAGGTCTATTTCCATCTCATGGGAAGCCGCAAGACCATACTGACCAACGAACAATACTGGATTACCCCTGACGAAACGCTGCATCAGGAACTCCAGGCACTTCTCGAACCGGGATCGCTCGTACTGAAGTAAAGAGGAATGATACATTCACCTCTTGACAAACGGGGTACAACCTATTAAAATGTCGGATATATGGAAAAGCAATGAACAAGACGGTCTGCAGATACTTCTTGGCAGCGAACCGGGGATAGTGTGAGCCCGGGAAAGAGAGTCTGCAGGCGGATCACTTGGGAGCTGCAGCCGCGTTCCGGCTGACGGGTAGCGCCGTTATCGTGCTATGAGAGTGGCTGCACAGCAGTCAATAGGGTGGTACCACGGTGATTACGTCTTCGTCCCTTTGGGATGGAGACGTTATTTTTTTACTTTTGAAGGAGGATATATAATGGATTACGGTAAAACGCTTCATTTACCAGAAACCGATTTTCCTATGCGCGGCAATCTGCCGAAGCGCGAACCAGATATGATCAAATTCTGGCAGGAAAACAAAATCTATGAAAAACGCTTGAAGAAGAGACAGGGCTGCAAGAAGTTCATCCTGCACGATGGCCCTCCCTATGCCAATGGCAAACTCCACATCGGCCATGCGTTAAATAAATGCCTGAAAGATTTCATCCTGAAATACAAGACCCAGACTGGTCATTATACGAAATATATTCCCGGCTGGGATACACACGGCCTGCCTATCGAACATGCCGTCATCAAGGATACAGGACTCAATCGTCATGAAATCGCACCGCTCGACCTGCGTGCCAAATGCCGTGAATACGCTCTTCAGAATGTCGATATGCAGCGTAAAGATTTCATCCGTTTTGGCGTCCTCGGTGACTGGGAACATCCGTACCTGACATTGCAGAAGCCGGTCGAAGTCGCCCAGATCGGTGTATTTGGAGAAATGGCCAAGAAAGGCTATATCTACAAAGGCCTGAAGACCGTATACTGGTGCCCTCATTGTGAAACGGCATTGGCTGAAGCGGAAATCGAATATAAAGACGATAAATCCTTCTCCATTTATGTAAAATTCAAGTCGGTAGATCTCAACTGCCATATGCCGAAAGGTGCCGATCCGGAAAAGGTATTTGCCCTTATCTGGACGACAACGCCCTGGACTATTCCCTGTAACGTTGCTATCAGCGCCAACGAAGAATTCGACTACGTCTGGGTCCGGATTGGCGATGAATATCTGCTTATGGCCAAGGATCTGGTAGAACCGACCATGAAGGCCGGGAAAGTAGAAGACTACGAAGTGCTGCCGGATGCTATGAAAGGAAAACAACTGGAAGGCCTCGTATTCCAGCATCCGCTCTATGCAGATCGCAAAGTGCCGATTATCCTGGGTGATCATGTTACGCTGGAAGCCGGCACCGGCCTCGTCCATACGGCTCCGGACCATGGCGAAGACGACTTCAATGTCTGCATGAAATATGCAGCCTGGGGCCTGAAGCCGCTGGGCACGGTTGATGGGACCGGTCGTTACACCGATAAGGTTCCCGGTTTTGAAGGCCAGTTCGTATTTGATTCCAATGTGCCGGTCATCAAAAAACTGGCGGAAATCAATGCCCTCTTTGCCAAGAGCACGTTCCGTCACCAGTATCCGCACTGCTGGCGCTGCAAACAACCGATTATTTATCGTGCAACAGAACAGTGGTTTGCTTCTGTTGATGGATTCCGTCAGGAAGCACTCGATGCTATCGACAAAGTCCGCTGGATTCCGTCCTGGGGCCACGACCGCATCTATAATATGATCCGCGACCGCGGTGACTGGTGCATTTCCCGTCAGCGTGTCTGGGGCGTGCCTATCCCTATCTTCTATTGCAAGGACTGTGGCGAACACATCATCAACGATGAAACCATCACTCACCTGCAGAAAATGTTTGCTGAAGAAGGCTCCAACACATGGTGGATGCATGATGTCAAAGAACTTCTTCCCGAAGGCTATAAGTGCCCGCACTGCGGCGGTACAGAATTCCGCAAGGAAGAAGACACGATGGATGTCTGGTTCGATTCGGGCTGCACGCATCAGGGCGTCATGAAAAATGACCCCGATTCCGGTTATCCTGTCGATATGTACCTTGAAGGGTCTGACCAGCATCGCGGCTGGTTCAACAGCTCCTTGCTGACTTCCGTTGCCATCAATGGCATCGCTCCTTATCGTCAGGTCCTGACTCATGGCTTTACCGTCGATGGCGAAGGCCGCAAGATGAGTAAATCTGTGGGCAATACGGTTGCTCCGCAGGAAGTCATCGAAAAATACGGTGCCGATGTCATGCGCCTCTGGGTTGCATCAGCTGACTATCAGGGTGATATCCGCCTCTCGCCGAAAATCCTGAAGCAGCTTTCCGATGTGTATCGTAAGATCCGCAATACCTTCCGCTATCTCCTGGGTAATCTGGCTGATTACAATCCGGCAACCGATGCTGTTGCTTATGAAAATATGTCCGAACTGGATAAGTGGGCACTCCTGCGCATGGAACAGGTTTTGGAAACAGTAACCGATGCCTATGAAAATTATCAGTTCCACGTCATGTATCACGCCATCCATAATTTCTGCACGGTCGATCTGAGTGCTATCTATCTGGATATCATCAAAGACCGTCTCTACACGGAAAAAGCCGATGCTAAGATCCGCCGCAGTGCCCAGACTGCTATGTATCATATCCTCGATACGCTGGTTAAAATCCTGGCACCGGTCCTGTCCTTTACGACGGAAGAAGTATGGCAGAATATGCCCGCTGTAGAAGGCAAAGAAGAAAGCGTACTTCTCACGGACTGGCCGGAAAAACATCCGGAATATCTCGATGCAGATATGGAAAAACGGTGGAACACACTTCTGTCCTATCGCAGCGACTTCATGCGTGCTCTGGAAGTCGCTCGTAAAGACCATAAGATCGGCCATCCTCTCGATGCAGCCGTTACGATTTATGCCGATGGCGAAGACTACGACTTCCTCAGCCAGTGGCAGAAACGCCTGGCAACGCTGCTCATCGTCAGTGAAGTCAACCTCGTAAAAGGTGATGCTCCGGCTGATGCTATGGCTGGTGAACACCATGCAGATACGAAGGTTGTCGTAGAACCGTCGTCTCACGAAAAATGCGAACGCTGCTGGAAACATGATGCCAGTGTCGGTTCGGATCCGGATCACCCGACATTATGTGCCCGCTGCGCCGCTGTATTAAAAGAATAATATTTCTCCGGAAATGCCGGAAACAAAAGGACTTGTCGCTGACGACAAGTCCTTTTTGCAACGGTACGGCCATCCGGAGCTGGTACTTATGTGGAGACAATTTAGCATACCCATGTTTGAAAGTTTAGAATTATGCAATGAGAATAACAATTTTATATAACATATATAGATACGAGTATTGACACAGATGCAAGAGAGTAGTATGCTACATACAAGTAAAGACGATGAGGAGGTGATTCATATGGTGATAACTAAGATTTCCATAAAGGAACAGGTCTATGAATATCTGAAGTCATCGATCGTCCGGGGAACTCTTGTCCCGGACACAATTTATTCTGAACAGATGATTGCCGACGAATTGCAAGTATCGCGGACACCCGTACGGGAAGCGATACAACTCCTGAAGCATGAAAATCTGGTCGAAATTTACAGCAATCGCGGCTTTGGCGTCAAAGCTATTTCCTCAGCAGATATTGAAGAAATCATCGAGGCCCGCCTGGCTATTGAAGAATTCGGCATACGAAAACTCGTGCGTGATTACCGCTCTGAAAAAGGGCAGGAAGCATTGCATCAGCTGGAACGGTGCATCGAACAGACGAAGGAAGCGGCGGATTCACATCACCAGTATGAATTTTCCGAATCGGACGTAGCGTTTCACCGGCTGCTGGTCGCCTTTACAGAAAATCCGTACCTGATGCAGGTTTCTGACATGATCCATACGAAGCAGGAACAGGCAACGGTCCATTCGCTCCATGATGCCGACCGTATGGCGAAGGCCATCAGGGAACATGAACGTATTCTGACCTATCTGCATGCCGGAGATGAACCAGGTGCAGTCAGAGCGTTCGAAGAGCATATGCAGGTTACCAGGGAAATTCTGCATGCCGCTGAAACAGTAGCAGACAATTAAAATTTTAGTTATTATATTTGCTGGTCAAGGAGGTCATTATTATGTTAAAAGTAGGGTTTGTAGGTCTGGGAATCATGGGGAAACCGATGGTCATGAATATGTTGAAGGCCGGTATTGATGTTACCGTATCCGACTTGAAACAGGAACTGGTCGATGAAGTCGTCGCAGCCGGCGGCAAATCGGCCGCATCGGTCAAAGAACTGGCAAAAGGCAAAGATGCCGTATTTACCATTCTGCCGACGGCAGCTATCGTACAGGACGTCCTTACGAAAGAAGACGGCATTCTGGCCGGTGTCGATGCAGGTACGGTCGTCGTCGATTGCAGCTCCGTTTCTCCCATCGAATCGAAACAGTGCCGTGACCTGGCAGCTGCCAAGGACTGCCCCTTCCTCGATGCTCCCGTAAGTGGCGGCGAAGAAGGCGCCATCAACGGGACACTGGCATTTATGATTGGCGGAGATGAAAAAGCTGCTGAAAAAATCAAAGATGCCTTCGAAGCCATGGGCTCTAGCTGGATTGTCGTCGGTCCGACCGGCAGCGGTTCTGTCACGAAACTGGCTAATCAGATTATGGTCAATGTCAATATCTGCGCCGTCGCCGAAGCCCTGGTACTGGCCCAGAAAGCCGGTGCTGACCCGAAAAAAGTGTTCGAAGCTGTCCGCTGCGGACTGGCCGGCAGTACCGTTCTGGAAACAAAAGCGCCGAAGATGTTCAACCGCGATTTTAAAGCCGGCGGTACAATTAAAGTCAACCTGAAAGATATTACCAACGTCATGAATACAGCCCGCGATCTGCAGGTACCGCTCTTCCTGTCCGGAATCGTACAGCAGATCCAGCTCAGCCTTAAACAATCTGGCCACATCATGGACGATCATGCCGGTTACGTTCAGTTCTATGAACAGATTTCCGGTGTTACCGTTAAAACAGAAGAAAAATAAGGCGTGCAGAAGAGGAGACAATCATGGCAAAAGTATTAAAAGAAGAAGTATTCCGTACCCTTCCGGCCGTACAGGTAAATGAAGAAGAAATCACGAAAGAACTGCTGAAAGAATTACAGGAATTCCATAAAAAAATCGTCGTTCTCGATGATGATCCTACGGGAACACAGACAGTGCACGATATTTCCGTATATACGGAATGGACGGAAGATGCCCTGACCCAGGGGTTTGACGAAGCCAATTCGGAATTTTATGTACTGACTAACTCCCGGGCTTTCTCCCGCCAGCACACGACAGAAGTACATCAGACGATAGCACAGCGGGTATCGGCTATTGCCAAGAAGACCGGTAAGGATTTTATCGTCATCAGCCGCAGTGATTCTACGCTGCGCGGCCATTATCCACTGGAAACGCAGGTCCTCAAGGATACACTGGAAGCCAATGGCGCCCCGGTTATTGATGGGGAAGTCCTGATGCCCTTCTTTAAAGAAGGTGGCCGCTTCACTATTGGCAACGTTCATTACGTACAGGAAGGGGAATATCTGGTCCCGGCTAACGAAACGGAATTTGCCCAGGACAGCACCTTTGGCTATACGGCGGCGACCATGCCGGAATACATCGAAGAAAAAACGGGCGGTGCGTATAAGGCAGACAGCGTTACCTGCATTGCTCTGGAAGACCTGCGGGCCGGCAACATAGATAAAGTGGCGGCCCAGCTCGAAGCAGTCCATGATTTCAACAAAGTCATCGTCAACTGCACCGACTATATCGATGTCAAAGTATTTGCCCTGGCATTGCTTAAAGCGATGAAAGCGGGACGCCATTTCATGTTCCGTTCTGCGGCGGCTCTGACAAAAGTACTGGGCGGCGTGTCGGATAAACCGCTTCTGACGAAAGAAGAACTGGTCGTAGCCGGCAATACGAATGGCGGTCTCATCGTCATCGGCTCCCACGTCAAAAAGACGACCCAGCAGCTGGAAAAATTGAAAGAGCTGGATAATATTGATTTCATCGAATTCAATCATCTCATGGTTCTGGAAAGCGATGAAAAGCTGGAAGCAGAAATCCAGCGCGTCATCGATAAGACGGAAGATAACCTGAAAAAAGGTATTACGACAGCCGTCATGACCGGGCGAAAATTGCTGAAAATGGACACGAAAGAAGAATCTCTCCGCGTATCGGTCAAGATTTCTGACGCTCTGGTCAGCATCGTGACCCGCCTGTCCGTCCAGCCGAAATTCATCATTGCCAAAGGCGGCATTACGTCCAGTGATGTGGCAACCAAAGGCCTGTCCATCAAGAAAGCCCTGGTTCTCGGTCAGGTAGCTCCTGGTATCCCGGCATGGAAAGCAGGACAGGAAAGCAAATTCCCTGGCATGAGCTATGTCGTATTTCCGGGCAATGTCGGGGCTGTGACCACCCTGCGTGATGTCGTGGCCATGATGAACGCCTGAGATAGGAGCCTGTTATGCTTATCAATCTTCAGGACATGCTGCGTTACGCCGCAGAAAAAAATGTGGCTGTCCCTTCCTTTAATGTCTATAATGTAGAATCCGTCCAGGCTGTCTGGCAGGCAGCACAGAAAAAAGAGTCTCCCGTCATCATTGCGTTTGGCGAATCCTATGATAGTCATATGCCGATTGAGTCGGCAGCCGCTCTGATACAGTCGTATGTCCGCGATGCCCGGCTGCCGGTAGTACTTCATCTGGACCATTGCCGGAGTCAGCGGAATATCCTGCGCGCCTTACGGGCAGGATTTACGTCTGTCATGTTCGACGCGTCAGCAAAACCGCTGGCTGAGAATATTGAAGATACGAAGGCCATTGTTCGCCTGGCTCATGATCTCCATGTCAGTGTCGAAGGCGAATTAGGCTATATGAATGAAGAAGATGGCACAGGCAGTGTCGTCCCTGGTACAGGATATACGACGGTCACTGCAGCCCGCCAGTATGCGGAAGAAAGTGGTGTCGATGCCCTGGCCATAGCCATCGGGAATGCCCATGGCATTTATAAAGGGACGCCCAGTCTGGATCTGGACCGCCTCGATGATATCCGGAAGGCTGTTGCGGTGCCTCTGGTTCTCCATGGCAGTTCGGGAATTCCTGTACCGTTGTTGCAGGAAGCTATCCGACGGGGCATCCGCAAAATCAATGTGAATACGGAAGTATCGACGACAGGTATCCAGGCCGCCCGGGATTTCCTCGCCAGTCATATGGATCCCAATACACGCTTCGAAAAAATGACTAAAGCTGCTGAAACGGCGATGAGTCAGGTCGTAGAGACGTATATGGATATTTGTGCGTTGAAAAAATAATCACAGTACACGAACAGGCGCTGTCTTCATGGGACAGCGCCTGTTAACTATGAAATCTTCCGTCCGGGCATTCTTCCGTGCTCCATTTTCCATTTCTCTGCCCAGGGTATTCACCTCCTCAGAAGTATTTTTTGTTAACGATTGCGCGCGAAATCTGGCACGAATTAAGTATATCATAAAAGCAGAACAAATGTTTTATCTATGATGCTGTAATGGAGAAGATGAAAGTCAGGCATACTGGGCTGAATTGATTATTGCATGCTTGCATAGCATAACTCGTCTTGTTTTTATATAGTTTACTCATACTTTACATTACTGATTGACAATTTTTTTCTAAGGTTTATAATAAATTTATGAAAAGAAAGAAATCATATATTTAGTTATCTTATTTATCAATCAGTATCCTAGTACTGTAGAATTGATTCCCAGAAATGCTATGTTTCTATTGTCAGAACAGGAGACAGCTTCTTTAGATTCCGCCCCCCGTTTTCAACGTATCAAACAGAAAACATCCTGAGAACCAAAGGAGAGGAAGTGTAATCATGAACGCACTGAAAAAAGCTGTGCCACTGCTGACAACGGTTGTTATTATCGGACTGGCTGCTGCAGTTATTTATTTTGAATAAGCAATAAAACGGACTGTCTGTAAAGACGGTCCGTTTTTTGATTTTAGATGCAGTAGCAGCAATGGCTTTGTTTCTTTTATTTCCATCGATACTTTCAATTTACATCCATATAACATACCATGCGCCGGAGAGGGGAAGCTCCGGCGCATGGTATGTCTACATGAAAAAACGCGGCATGGGACGTATCCTATGCCGCGTTTTTTTACTTATTTATTGCTGTCAGCGATGCATTCGTTCAGATCTGCAATCAGAGCGTCTACGTCAATGCCGTGTGCGCCGGCACCTTCGCCGATTGTTTCGAAGTGAGCGGCCATGCAGCCGATGCATCCGAGACCATAAGCCTGGAATATCTGCACAATCTGCGGATATTTCTGGACAGCTTCGATGATACCTGTGTCTTTGGTAATAACTGGCATGTGAATTCCTCCTTAAAAATTCTATTCCGAACGTTTTGAAAGAACTCCGGACTGGATTCATTATATCATACTTTATCTCCTTTGACAGGTGGTAAATGCAACGAAAATAGAGAAAATTTTGATTTTTTATAACGATGATGATGTAGAGACGGTAGATTTCATAACAGTGTATGTGCATTGTATATTATAATTATTTATCTATATATAATATTTTTATAAGAATATATCATTTTATGACAAAGTTAAACGTAAAACGTAAACATAAGGGATAGAGTTTAATAGCTACTAGTTAGTATTAAAACAAAATAGTGTAGTAATATGGTTCTTATTTTTTTATTATTTATACGATTATTAGAAAAAATACAACGGTATATTAGATATTTGTCCTGCTGAAATACTACTTATTCATGGATTATGATTATTATATCATTATTATTTTATATTTATATTATATTTAGTTTACCAATAAAATAAACAAAATGATGTTTGACCCTAACCCCAGATTGAGGTTTAAAATAATGATGCTTTTTTACAATAATATGACAAATATATTGTAAGCGTAAACGATAAAGAATTTTATATCACAAATCTATAAATAAGATGGGAGGCTTTATGAACAAAATTTACAAGGTCATTTGGAGTAAAGTACGGAATTGTTATATCGTCGTATCAGAACTGGCGAAAAGCCATGACGACGGCCATGTACGTTGCAGCCGCAGAGGATGTTGTCGAAAAGCCACTGTTCTGGCAGCCTTTGTCCTGACGACATCGCTAGCGGCAGTGCCGGTTTGGGCAGCGGATAGTCAAGGAAATATTACTAATAATAAGACATCTACAATGATTGGCAGTAATACTACTAATAATAATAAAAATAGTGTTATCTATGGGTCAGGAAATACTGTTGATAATTCGGAAAATGCTGTCGTAGTAGGTAACGGAAATAAAGGCAATACGAACAGTGTGGTCATAGGCAATGGAGCGCAGAGCAATGCGAACGGACAGATTGTTATTGGCAGAGGTAAGGCCAGTGGAGATGCCGTTGGTAGCATTGTTATCGGAAATAATGAAACGATAGCCAATACCTCTCAATCTGTACTCATAGGCAATGATGCAAAAGCTAATGGTTCTGGCCAAGGGATTGTTGTCATCGGTAATGGTGCTATGGCAGATAGTAGTGCTGCAGGGTATACTGACAATGAGAAATACACTCCAGCGGGAATCGTTTTAGGTGAATATTCTTATAGCAATACGCGAGCTGGAAAAGAGGGCTATTTGAGTAATAATAAAGGTAAACCTTCGACAGCACTTACTGATGAATACTGGAATGCAGTATGGAAAGCTACGGCCAATCCAATGGCTATTGGTAATGCAGATACCGATGCGAATGGTAAAGGAGAAGGACATAATGGGCATGGTGTCTTAACTCGGCAAATTACAGGCGTGGCAGCGGGTACCGATTTGACCGATGCTGTCAACGTGGCTCAGCTACAAGCAGCGATAGCCCAATTTAGTGGTGGCGGAAGCGGAACCGGTGGCAGCGGCGTCCACGATTACAGCGTGAATTCAGTGGATACAGCCAACGATAACAACTACAACAATACCGGTGCCACAGGGAACAATGCCCTGGCTGCGGGAGTCAATGCCTCGGCAACGGGCGAAAATGCCGTAGCCATCGGTACCGGAGCCAAAGCGGATGGTGCAGGCGCTACGGTCATCGGCCAGTATGGCACAGCTTCCGGCCGCTATGCGTTGGCCTTTGGAGGCCAACAGACGGACAATACGGCTCCAGCAGCCAACAATCAAGCCATCGGAGATAATTCAGTGGCCTTCGGGGAACGGAGTAAGGCCAGCGGCAGCAATTCCACGGCCTTCGGGCAGGGAACCCAGGCCACGGAAAAGAGGGCCACGGCTTTTGGCCAGCGGACCCAGGCGACCCAATCCAATGCCACGGCTTTTGGTATCGATACCCTGGCTTCCGGGCAGAACGCTACGGCCTTCGGCAATTTGACCCAGGCAACCGCAATTGGGGCGACAGCCTTTGGCAACAAGAACCAGGCAACAGGGCAGTATGCTACAGCCTGGGGCGGCGGAGACAAAGTTGTTGACAAGGGGGATGGGACTACGTCCAAAATAGGTACCGTAGCCAGCGGCACCTATGCCACGGCCTTTGGGGAGCGGACGGAAGCCAGTGGGGAAAGTGCCACCGCTTTCGGCAGCGATTCTACCGCCAGCGGGAAAAATGCCCTGGCCTTTGGGGAAAACTCCACTGCTGCAGGAGAAAATTCTGTAGCAGCTTTGGGCGGTACCACAGCCCAGAACGCAGCGAATGCGGCTGCCATCGGCAAAGATGCCCAGGCCAAACTGGCGGACAGTGTGGCACTGGGCAGTGGAGCTGTAGCTGATCGGCAGAGCGGTACCAAAGGGTATGATGCAGCCACCGGGGCAGAATCCACTCAAACATCTGCCACCTGGGTCGCCAACGCTAATGCCATTGCTGTGGGCAACGGCAGTACCCTGACCCGCCAGATCACCGGAGTGGCAGCCGGTTCCCAGGATACGGACGCGGTGAACCTGGCACAGCTGAAAGAAGTGGGTAAACTGGCAGGAAAACACACCACCGTTTCCGTAGGGGGCCAGAAAGCCACGGCTGATGATACCCTTGTGAAAGGCGGCAATCTGGAGCTGAAACGCAAGATCACCGACGGTCAGGCTAATTACGACGTGGCCCTGAGCAAGGATGTGGTCCTGGGCGAACAGGAAGAACACAAAGGCGGCAGTCTGGTAGTAAACAGCGTGGCCCAGTTCCGGACGGCTCCGGGTTCCAAAGAGACCTATCCGGTGAGAGAAGCCGTCAAGATCGACGGGACCACCGTTTCCGTGGTGAAGAACGACGGGACCAATGACCAGCGCCAGGTAGTCCTGGGCGTGGGCCAGGATGTGGGCGGCTATGTGGCTCTGTTCGAAAAGACGGGCAAGACGCCTACCTATATCTTTAATGCCATCAGTTCCGGCATCACCTACCTGAAGGACGGCAAGGAATATCCGGCTGACGAAGCCAATGAATTCAACCGGCTGGAATACGGGGATATCACCAACGGCTCTACTCAGTTCATCGCTACCCTGGATGATGGGCTGAAGTTCAGCGGCGATCAGGGAACCACTTCAGCCGTGAAGCTGAACCAGAAGCTTACCGTTACTGGCGGAGAAACCAACCCGGATAATCTGGCTCTGGCAACGGCCAACAACATCGGTGTGGTTTCCAGCCAGGATGGGGACAATGGAAAACTGGAAATCAAACTGAACAAGGACCTCACCGGCCTCAATACGGTCACGGCCGGTGCGGCCAAAATCGGCTACAGCGCTGATGGCGTACTGCCTACGGTTAAGAATGGCTCGCCCACCGGCGGTCATGCAGCAGCCGGGGACTATGTAACGGGCTTGACCAACAAAGAATGGACCGTTAAAGACCCCACCTACGTGAGCGGACGGGCCGCTACGGAAGATGAACTGCAGGTCGTCTCCGATGCGGTGAGCGGCAATACCACCAAGATTACCAATAACACGACCCAAATTACCAACAATACCAATACCATTGCCAAAGGCCTGAGCTTCACCACCAACACCAAGGATGCTTCTAACACCAGCGAAAACTACAAGGGCTACAAAGTAGTAAAACGCAATCTGGGAGATACCATCGCCATCAAGGCCAGCGATGAAACCGGCGGCCACGACTACAGCACGGCCAACTTGACGACCCGCATTGCCGAAAACGGCGACATCTCCATCCTCATGGATGAAAAACCCACCTTTACTACCGTGACCACCGGCGATGTGATCTATACAGGCAATCCTGATAAGACAGATAATAACGACAAAGCGGCCCAGGCGGACACCAGCGTCCATTATGGGGATAAGACCCTGACGGACGGTCAGAATATCACTACGTCTGATCATGAAACCAAGTCCACCCGTCTGGGGTACAAAGATGCTCAGGATAAACGCCACGATATCGCCACCCTGGATGACGGTCAGATCTATGCCGGGGATATCACCAGCGATGGGAAACTGGATGAAAACGGCTTTGCCCGGACCATGAACCAGAAGACTACCATCAACGGCGGTGTGACCAATAAGGACAACCTCACCGACAACAACATCGGCGTGGTTTCCAACGGCACCGACACCCTGACGGTGAAACTGGCCAAGGACCTGAAAGACCTGACTTCTGTCACCACGGGCAAGACCGTCCAGAATGATAGCGGCATTACGATTACCAACGATGCCAATGATGAAACCAAGAACGTGGTCATCAACGGGGATAAGATTTCCTTTGGTGGCAATCAGGTCACCAATATGGACAGTGGTATTAATAAGGTTACTAACCAGTACGATATCATTACCAACGGGGCCAATATCGGCGATGTGAAGAATATTGCCAACAGCACCACGGAGGCAGCCAAACTCACCGGCGGTTCCAATATTACTGTCACCTATAATGACCAGACAGCTGACGGCAAGAATACGGTAAAACTCAACGACAGCATCACCCTGGGTAGCGATGCCGACAAGAAAGTCACCATTGACGGCACGGAAGGCACCATCACCGCTGGCGACAAGGTCAGCCTGGATGGCAGCACCGGCAAGGGCACCATCGGCGGCGTGACCATCGGCAACCAGACCGGCGTCACTACCACTAAAACAGATGGAGACAAGGCCAAGACGGAAGAAGGTACCTTCGTAACCGGCTTGACCAATACCACCTGGAACCCCGATACCAACGGTATCGTCAGCGGCCGGGCGGCTACGGAAGACCAGCTCAAGACTGTATCCGATACGGTCAATGCCGGCTGGGAACTGGATGTCAATGGCACAAAGCAGAAAGCTGTGACGCCGACGAGTCCGAAAGTCAACTTTGTGCAGGGGCAAAACATTACCATTTCTGGCAGCGGCGACAACGTCACCGTGGCCACGGAGGATGATGTGCGTTTTGCCAGCGTCCGTGTAGGCGGAGATGCGGACGGCAAAGGCGGATATACCGGCGGTATTGTCATCGGCAAGCAGAGCGGCCTGAAAGCAGATGGTAAACCCAGTGCCAATCCCAATGTGGATTACTACATTACGGGCCTCAAGAATACCAATTGGGACAGCGAAAAGATCCAGAGCGGCCGGGCGGCTACAGAAGATCAGCTGAAAATCGTAGCCGATGAAATCAAAAATGGCACCGTAGCCGGCGATGTATTCGTCACCGGGGGCGGAATCAAGTACAACGGGGAACATGACGCCAGTGATACCACCAGTGTCAACGATGGAAAGGGCAGCTTGAAACTGACTCTGAAAAATCAGGATGAGCCGCTTTCTATTGATGGTCTCCATGATTACTATGCTGCCAGCGGTACTGTTTCTGCAGACGGAAAGACACTTACCATTGCCCGCAACGAAAAGGATGCAGAAGGGAACCCGGTCACATTTGACGTGGATTTGACCAATCTCCTGAACAAGGAAAAACACCTGATTGCCAATCCGGCCGATGGCAGCCAGGGAGTCTACAAAGTCAATGAACAGGGTGAAGTGACCCTGCAAGTACAGGATGCGGCCGGCAATAATACGCCGGTGACCATTTCCGGATTGGATGGAGTCAAGGGCTTGAACTTCGATGCCAATACGAAAAAGACATCCGATGGTAAGGTCCATAATGTGAAACTGGGCGGAACCATCAAAGTCCAGGGCGTTGATCCCGTCACCGGCCATGACTACAGTGCAGACAACGTGACCACCGAAGTGGACGATAATGGCAACATCACCATCAAGCTAGATAAAGCCCTGACGGCTGACACGGTGATGGTCAACGGCAAAGATGGCAGAGATGGCCAGATTGGCCTGAATGGCAAGGATGGTAAAGATGGTACGGTGACCACTATCATCCGGACTATCGGTAAGAATGGCACGGATGGCACCGATGGAAAACCTGGTGTCAACGGCACTGACGGTATCACCCGTATTGTCTATCAGGATGGGAAAGATGGAGAACCGGGCACTACGACCCATACGGTAGCTACCTTGGATGATGGCTTGAAATTCGGGGCTAACCATCCGATGGCCGAGAATGGGGACAACCCGGTAGGGAACACGCTGAACAGTACCATCAACATTAAAGGTGCCGGCACCAAGACGCTTGACCAGTATTCCGGCAAGAACCTGGTTACCTCTGTTGAACAGGATGACGAGGGCAACACCACTATTAACGTACTTATGGATAAAAACATCTCTGCTGACGGTGTGACCGTCGGTCAGGCGGGCCGTGACGGCAAGGATGGCTTGGCCGGTACCATCGGTATCAATGGAAAGGATGGGAAGGACGGTATCACCACCACCCTCATCCGCACCGAAAAAGGCCAGCCGGGGAAAGACGGCACCAACGGCAAGCCCGGGGTGGCCGGCACGGACATCACCCGGATCGTCTACCAGAACGGACAGGACGGCACCGATGGGAAAGACATCCATACGGTCGCTACCTTGGAGGACGGCCTGAAATTCGCCGGGGACGACGGGCAAAACGATACCACGAAAGTCATCAGCAAGAAGCTCAACGAGCAGCTGGATATCATCGGGGGAGCCTCCCTGGACAGCCTGACGGATAACAACATCGGGGTGAAGAACAAGGACGGCAAGCTCTACATCCAGCTGGCCAAACATGTCAATCTGGATGATGGTACGCTCAAGGCCGGAGACGCCAAGATGGGAGCCTTCAGCAATACGGACCTTACCACCAACAAGGGCAATCATCCTGTAGCCGGCAGCTATGCAACGGGCCTTTCCAACAAGGACTGGAGCGTAACGGATCCGGAATACGTGAGCGGCCGGGCGGCTACGGAAGACCAGCTGGCTAAGCTTTCTCAGACCATCACCGACAGCAATACCGTACGTACGGATTATCAGCTGGTCCGGAATCCCAATACGGGTGACGGCAGTTATACCGCTACCAATGGAGAACTGACACTGACGGTCCGGGATACGGAACATACCAATGATCCCAAGTATCCGGACAAGACCATCACCATCAAGGACATCGCATCCAAGACGAAGGTGGACGAAGCCTACGATCGGACCGTGAAGTACGACATGAAAGACGGGAAGGTGGACAAGACCCACGTGACCTTTGAAGCTGCGGACGAAGCAGGGAATCCTCTGGATACCCAGGTGAGCCATATGGCCAGCGGGGCTTCGGAAATCACTGATGATGGGAATGGCAACAAGACCTATACCTACAATGCGGACAACAATGCCGCAAACATCGGGGATGTGAAGCGCCTGGCAGCTGAGACCGACCTGCACTACAGCGGGGATACGGGCACAGGCACCAGTCCGCTGAAGGAAGCGGTTGCTTTCAACGGCACGGAGGGCCAGATCGTCACCACGGCGGAAAACGGTAAAGTCACCTTCAAACTGGCAGATGATCTGATGACCCAGACCATCACCGTCACCGGCAAAGATGGGAAAGGCGGCCAGCCGGGGACACCGGGCCATATCGGCATTGACGGAAGAGACGGTCAGTCCGGCATCGGCATCGATGGCAAAGACGGGATCTCTATCAAAGGCCAGAATGGCAAAGATGGAGTGATCCTCAAAGGCATCGACGGCAAAGATGGCGTGGACGGCGCCGAAGGCCATATCGGCCTCAACGGCAAAGACGGCATGGTGGATATCTGGACGAAGCCGGGCAGACCTGGGGTCGACGGCAAGGATGGGGAAACCATGACCCGCATCGTCTACAAGGATCCAGCTGGCCAGGAACATCAGGGGGCAACCCTCGATGACGGCTTGAAATTCCATGGCGACAGCGGGGATGTAGTGACCCGCAAGCTGAACACCCAGCTGGATGTACTGGGCGGCCAGACCGATACGGCGAAACTGACGGCCACTACGGATGGCAATATCGGCGTGGTTTCCACGAAAGCAGCGAATGAACAATCCAACGGTAAAATGGAAATCCGCCTGGCCAAGGAACTGAAGGGCCTTACCAGCGTACAGGCCGGAGATACCACTGTGGACAGCAACGGCCTGAAGATTGAAAATGCTGGGAAAGATGGCAAGAGTACCATTACCATCAACAAGACTACCGTTTCCATTGCGGGGAATCAGATTACCAACATGGGCAGCGGCCTGGGCAACACTTACACTACAGCCGGTGACAACAACGGCGCCAATATCGGCGATGTGAAACAGATTGCCGATGGACGCCGGACTACCGTAAAATCTACCGACGGCAGTGTCTCTGTAGTGGATAAGAATGCCGATGACCCCAATGCTACCAGCCATGACTATGACCTGTCCGTTGATACTTCGAAAGTGGCGGGAGCTGTAGACCTGAAATACAAGGGCGACAACAACACCCAGGGCAGCAACAAGCTCAGCGAAGCAGTTACCTTCAGCGGCACGGCCAATCAGATTGTTACCGAAGCCACCAATGGCAAAGTCACCTTCAAGCTGGCAGATGACCTGACGACCCAAACCATCACGGCTAACGGGAAGAATGGCAATGACGGCCAGATTGGACTCACCGGCAAGGACGGGGCTGACGGCAAGGTGACTACCATCATCAAGACGGTGGGAGCCAAAGGGACCGACGGCAAGGATGGTATCCCTGGCGTGGACGGCCAGCCTGGCAAGGACGGCATCACACGCCTCATCTATCAGGATAGCAAGGACGGAGAATCCGGTACGACTACTCATGTAGTGGCTACTCTGGACGACGGCCTGAAGTTCGTAGGGAACGACGGCAAAGTGGTTGCCCGGAAGCTCAATGACATCCTGTCCCTCAAAGGTGGCATCGATGATCCGGAGGTACTGGCTGACAAGAGCCGGGTATCCCGCCGGAACCTGGGTGTCCGCCAGAATACAGCAGAAGATGGTTTGGAAATCGTCATGACCAGCCGGCCGGATTTCGAAGCCATCACCGTAGGTCCTGACGGCGGTGATTCTGCTCATAAGATCACCATCGGCCAGCAGGACAATCAGGCTGGCAACCCCAATCCCACCAAAGGCAACTACATCACCGGTCTGGACAATACCCAGTGGGATGCTGGCCATGTGGTGGCAGACCGGGCCGCAACGGAAGGCCAGCTGAGTCAGGCCATCACGGATATTTCCGGTAAAGAAAAAGGTGGTTTTGGCCTGGCCGATGAAAAAGGCGGCACCGTGAAGAAAGAACTGGGCGGCACCATTGCCGTCAAGGGCGATGGCAAGAATATCGAAACTAAGGTGAAAGGCGATGCTCTGGAAGTATCCCTGAAGAAAGATGTGGACCTGGGCAAAGAGGGCAGCCTTAAAGCTGGGAATACAACCATCAACAACGATGGAGTAGAAACCAACAAGGTGAAAGTCGGTGATATTACCATTACGGATCAGGGTATCAACGGCGGATCCAAGCAGATCACCAACATCGCCAGTGGTCTTGACAGCACAAAGCATTATGCTGATCCCGTTGACAACAACGCGGCCAGCATCGGCGATGTGAAACAGATTGCCGGAGATGAAGCCGGCAAGGCGGCTGAGGCGGTCAAGTCCAAGAGCGGCAAGAACATCACCGTGAAGGACGACCATACGGTGAATCTGAATGACCACATCACACTGGGTGATGATCAGGACAAGACCAAACAAGTTGTCATCGATGGCAACGGGGCCAAAGTCACGGCTGGTGACGGGGCCAATAAAGTCACCGTAGATGGCTCTAAAGGTCAGGTAACCATCGGTTCCGGAGACAAGACCCTGACCTTGGGCCAACAAGCCAATACAGCTGGCGACAGCAACCCGGCAGAAGGCAATTACCTGAATGGCCTGGACAATACTAAATGGGATGGAGAACACATCCAGAGTGGCCGTGCCGCTACGGAAGATCAGCTGAAGACCGTAAGCGACAAGGTGAACAGCGGCCGCGTATTCCAGGGCGATGATGGGAAAGAAGTCAAAGTAGGCATGGGCGATACCCTGAAAATCCAGGGTGGCGTCAAAGCGGAAGATGTCAGCAAAGAAAACAATATTGGCATCGTCAAAGGTGCTGATGATACGCTGAACATCCGTTTGGCTAAAGACCTCAAAGGTCTGGACAGTGTGACTACGGGCAACACGACTATTGACAACGGTGGCCTTACCGTCAAGACTGGCGACAGCAGCCATCAGGACATCACCATCAAACAGGGCAACGTCAACATGGGCGGCAACAAGATTGAAGGCGTCGCACCGGGTGCGGTGACACCGGATTCGACCGATGCCGTCAATGGCAGCCAGCTCTATGCCGCAGGCCAGGCTATTTCCAACCTGGGCGGAGCCGTGAATAAACTGGGAACCCGCGTAGACCGCGTCGGTGCCGGATCGGCGGCTTTGGCAGCTCTCCATCCGCTGGACTTCGACCCCGATGACAAGTGGGACTTTGCCGCAGGCTACGGTCATTACCGTGGTGCCAATGCGGCGGCTGTCGGAGCGTACTACCGGCCGAACGAAGACACCATGTTCAGTATCGGTGGATCCTTTGGCGGCGGAGAAAACATGTTCAATGCCGGCGTCAGCATCAAACTGGGACAGGGCAATCACCTTTCCACATCCCGCGTAGCTATGGCAAAAGAAATCAAAGATTTGCGGGAAAATGTAGCCCAGCTCAATCAGATTGTCAATCGCCAGAGTGCGCTCATAGAAAAACTGACCAGCGTGGATACCGGATCGATACAGGATAAAGGAAATGACTTATTCCCCGATGTGCCGGAAAACCACTGGGCTTATGAATATGTGTCCAAACTGGCCAAAGCGGGAATCCTCAAGGGGTATCCTGATGGGAACTTCGCCGGTGACCGCATGATGACACGCTATGAATTTGCTGCTATCGTCTATCGGGCTATCACCATGGGAGCCGCATCGGATCCCAGCCTGAATCAGGATGGTACCTTAGGAAAACTGGCAAAAGAATTTAACCAGGAACTGAAATTCATCCGAATCGACACCATCCACCACGATGCTCAGGGGGAACCGACAGTACAGCGCGTACGCGTTCAAGATACAACGAAATAAAGGTACGATGATTAGTTAGAAAAGGCTTGGAGACTTCCGCGGGAAGGTCTTCAGGCCTTTTTCTATTTGCAGCAAAGTGGATCAGATACAATCAATTAGTAATTATTATACCGATATAATATTTTTATTGCAATTCATTATTTTATGGTATAGTTAAACGTAAAACGTAGATATAAAGAATAGAGTTCAAAAACTTTTTGATTTATATAGAGCGGTGGAGATAAAAAAGTAAAATTGTCATATATTGTCATTTCTTATAGAGATGTTAGAAAATAGACTATAACGAGAGCTTTATTCCCATTTGGTACAGCTTATTGATAGAGCGTAATTATTATAATGTTATTTTTATAGCATAAATACATATATGAATACGGAAACATTATGTTGTTTGACTCATATCAGAGATTAAGGTTTAAAATAGTAATGATTTTTACAATATTATGGTAATTATATTGTAAATGATATGATACAAAAGATAGGGAATTGAATATCTGTAAATGAGGGTGGGGACTTTATGAACAAAATTTACAAAGTCATTTACAACAAAGTAAGAAATTGTTATGTCGTCGTATCGGAACTGGCTAAGAGCCATGGAAAAGAACAGTCACAGCGGATGCACAGCGGGAGCCGGATTTGTGCATTGACATTGGCCATTACTCTCTGTCTGTCGTCCTATGCTCTGGCGACGGAGCCAGTAGATCTGGGTAATAGCGGTATCGCAACCTATGATGCGCAGGGAAATCTCATTATTGGGAAAGACACCGTTGCAGAAGGAGCAAATGCTAAGGGTCAAAACAATACCACTATCGGCACCAACACGGATACCTTGAGGCCCAATCAGAAAGAAGAGGAAAACGGGCAGCCTCTGGCAGATGCCAATACGAAACTGGTGGATGGAGAGGGCCAGGCCCATCCTCTGGATATTTCTACCGAATCCGGAGGGGCCACGGCCATCGGCTACAAAAGCCATGCCGAAGGAGACAGCTCCACCGCCATCGGAAATGAAGCCAAGATTACTGACAAACCCGTCATCTATTATGCTGATGCAGATGGGAACAAGACCGCCGATGCAGGCAAGGCCGCCTGGTACAAGGATAAGGACGGCAAACCTACCACGGTGCCCCAGGTATTCCGGGATGGGGATGGGAATAAGACCAGTACTCCCCAGTATGTCCACACCTATACGGAAAAGAATCCGGATACCGGGGAAGAAGTGACCAAGACGGAAATCACCAGCGATGTTTCCCTGGCAGATAAAGATACCCAGGGCAAACCGGTCTATCACTACACAAAAGAAGACAATGCGGATTCCCTTTATGCTGTGACTTTATACCAGTCGGCGGACAATTCCATCGCTGCGGGCACCAAAGTGACGGCCAATGGCAGCAATGCCGTAGCGGTGGGGTATAATACCACGGCTAACAATTCGGCGGTGGCCATCGGGGATACGGCTGTGGCTTCCGGAGAAAATACCATTGCTCTGGGCAAGGAAACCCTGGCCAGTGCAGAAGGAGCCATTGCCCTGGGGAAAGGGTCCCAGGCAGACCGTTCCGGCGGCGTCACTGGCTGGGATCCCAAGACCGGCACGGCCTCCACAAAGAGCGACGTGGCCTGGCAGTCCGGGGAAGGGGCCCTTTCCATTGGCAATGGCGGTGCCAGCCGTCAGATTACCAATGTGGCCGCCGGCAGTGAAGACAGCGACGCCGTGAACCTGGCCCAGCTGAAAAATGCCATGACCCATTACTACAGCGTCAAGACCACGGAAGCTACGGATGCAGCCGGGGGCAACAACTACCTGAACGATGGCGCCACCGGGGACAATGCCCTGGCCGCCGGGGTCAGTGCTGTGGCAACAGGAGATAGGGCTACGGCTGTGGGTACAAATACCTATGCTTCCGGTACGAACGCTTCTGCGTATGGATACCGGGCTGTGGCCAGCGGTTTGAACAGTGTGGCCATCGGTTCCGGGACCAGCGCCCAGCAGGAAGGCTCTGTGGCTGTAGGCGGTCATACCCAGGGATCTCATGCGGTGCAGGTAGGAACCGATTCCACGGCCCAAAGTAATTATTCGGTAGCTGTTGGTGGTCATGCTAAAGGAGAATATTCTGTAGAAGTTGGGTATGGATCCACTGCCCAGGGATCTTATTCCACTTCTATAGGCGGCCATGCCATCGGAAAGAATTCCATTGCCATCGGTTCAGAGATGCAGGGTAAATCTAGCAATCCTGCCAGTGCTGGAGGGGATAACTCCATTGCCATCGGAGGCCACACCACCAACACCAACGATATTGCCATCGGGGCCGGTTCCTCGACCAGTGGCGGTCAGGCCATCGCCGTAGGCGGTTCGGCCACGGGCGGGCAGGCAGTTTCCATAGGCGGTGTTGCCACAAATTCTCAGGCAACGGCCGTAGGCAATGGTTCCGCAGCTACTGGTTCCCAGAGTACGGCTGTGGGTGGCCACGCTGGTAACGTGTATTCTACTGCAGTAGGCCAGGGGGCCAATGCTACCTATGCCTATACCACGGCGGTAGGCAACAACTCGACGGCTTCAGGAGACCATTCCACGGCCCTGGGCTATGGGACTTCTGCCCAGGGAAGTAATACTACGGCCATTGGCGGGGCCAATGCCAATGGGACGAATTTAACGGTTATTGGGAATAATTCTACGGCCGGTGATTCTTACTGGGACAATATTTCTAATTCCACTGCCATCGGCGGCGCCCACATCAGTGCCAGCGATGCGGCAGCCATCGGTTCCAATGCTACCGTGAATGGACAATATGGCGTGGCTTTGGGCCACAATTCCAATGTATCATATGCAAGTACCGGCGTAGGGGAAGGGACCAAAGCCTCCAATACGGGCACGGCTGTAGGCTATGGGGCCCAGTCTTCCGGCTATCAATCTGCTGCGGTGGGAGCAAGTTCCAACGCTACGGGACAAAATGCAGTCTCTTTGGGCGGAGGCGGAGCCTGGGGGGATTACAGCATTGCCCTGGGATCTGGCGCCGGGACCAATGCTCACGCCATTGCTCTGGGCCAGAAAAGCGGGGCCTGGGGAGAAAACGCCATTGCCATCGGGGAAGAGACCAATGCCTGGCGGGCCAATTCCATCGTATTGGGGAAAAATTCCAAATCCGGTGCTGACAAGAACGTCGAAGGCTATGACCCGCTGACAGGAATGGCTTCTGAAGACAAATCAGCGGCCTGGTACTCTACCGACGAAGCCGTTTCCTTCGGTCGGGCGGAAGAACGGGATGACGATGACAACATCACAGCCTCCGCCATTACCCGTCAGCTGAACAATCTGGCTGCTGGTACTCTCGATACGGATGCTGTCAACGTGGCCCAGCTGAAAGCCGCTACCCAGAAGGTCAATATGCATGACTACAGCGTCTGGTCTCCCGATACGGAAACAGATACCAACTACACTAATGGAGGCGCTATAGCCAAGAATTCCATGGCAGCCGGAGTCAGCGCTGGAGCCAGTGGCGAAAACGCCGTAGCCATCGGCTATGGCGCCAAAGCGGAAGGCAAGGGCGCCACGGTCATCGGCCAGTATGGCAAAGCCACTGGCCGCTATGCCCTGGCCTTTGGCGGTCAGCAGACCGATACCACCGCCGAGCAGGCCGACAATGTGGCCAGCGGGGATAATGCCCTGTCCTTCGGCGAACGGACCACGGCCAGCGGTACCAATTCCACCGCCTTTGGCTGGCAGACCAGGGCTGTAGAGAAACGGGCCACTGCCTTTGGAGAGCGCACCACCGCATCCGGTGCCAACGCTACGGCCTTTGGTCAGCTGGCAACAGCTTCCGGACAGAACTCCGTCGCCTTTGGCAATGAAGCGGTAGCTAACAACTACGGTTCCACCGCCTTTGGCAACCGTACGGAAGCCTTAGGTGAATATTCCACCGCTTTCGGCAACAGCACCGTAGCAGCCGGCATGAATACGGCCGCTTTTGGCACCGATAACGTAGCCGGCGCTGTGCTGGACGACAACGGTGCCTATACAAATATTATCTATCAGACAAATCTCAAGAATGGCCGCGTTGTCAAAGATACAAATGGCAATCCCATCGAGCTTTCCCGTGAAAAGATGGACGCCCGCGGCAACCTGGCCTATCTGGATGGCAGCGGCCATACAAAATCCGTAACCTACACCATTCCTGGAGGGGAAACCCACAGCTACGTATTGCTTCAGGGAACGGATGGCAATACCTATATCCGTGACTACCGCGGTAATATCCGCTCTGCCACCATCGGGACAGACGGTACGGTAACGGTAGGAAACACGGCCTCTGCGGATGTGACACTGAAACAGGCCACCGCCGGGGCCAATGGCTATCATATCCTGAGCAATGCCAATGCCACCGTCTGGGGCGAAAACAGCATTGCTTCCGGCGAAGCCTCCACTGCATTTGGCGTTAGCTCCATCGCCGCCGCCAAGAACTCCCTGGCCGCCCTAGGCGGCACAGTCGCAGAGTCAGCCACCAATGCCGCCGCCATCGGAAATGGGGCCCAGGCCAAATTGGCAGACAGCGTGGCTCTGGGCAGCGGGGCTGTGGCCAACCGTTCCGGCGGTTCCAAGGGGTACGATGTGCTGACTGGAAATGCCACTACAGAGGCTTCTGCGGCCTGGGTTGCCAATGCCAACGCCATTGCCATCGGCAACGACACGGAAGGCAGCCTCCTGACCCGCCAGATCACTGGTGTGGCGGCCGGTTCCCTGGATACAGATGCCGTCAACGTGGCCCAGCTGAAAGCGGCAGGCCTCGGCTTCACCACCAACACCAAGGATGCTTCCAATACCACGGACAACTACAAAGGCTACAAGGTGGTCAGCCGGAAACTGGGGGACACCATTGCCATCAAGGCCAGCGATGAAACTGACAACCACAGATACAGCACGAAGAATCTGACCACCCGCATTGCGGAAAATGGCGATATTTCCATCCTCATGGATGAAAATCCTGCCTTTACGTCCGTGACCACCAGTGATGTGATTTTTGCCGGCAATCCGGACCTGACGGACAAGGACGGCAAGGCAGCCAAGGCGGACACCAATGTCCATTACGGCGCCAAGACCCTGACCGACAGCCAGAACATCACCACGTCCGGCAATGACCCGGCGGCTACCCGTCTCCACTATAAGGACGAACAGGGCCATACCTATGAACTGGCCACCATGGACGACGGCCAAATCTACGCCGGCGACATCAAGGACGACGGCACGCCGGACACCGCCGGCTTTGGCCGCAAGATGAATGAAAAGACCACCATCAACGGCGGCGTGACCAATAAGGACAGCCTCACCGACGGAAACATCGGTGTGGTCTCCAACGGCACCGATACCCTGACGGTGAAACTGGCCAAGGACCTGAAGGATTTGACCTCCGTCACCACCGGCAAGACCGTCATGGATGATAGCGGCATCAAGATTACCAACGATGCAGCCGATGAAACAAAGAATGTGGTCATTAACGGCGATAAGATTTCCTACGGCGGCAATCAGGTCACCAACATGGGCAGCGGTGCGGACGGCACGGCTGATGGCAAACCGACCTACAACACGGATACCAACGGCGCCAATATCGGCGATGTGAAGAATATCGCCAGCAGCACCGTTCAGCCAGTCATCGATACGGTGAACAAGGGATGGGAACTGGAAGTGGACGGAACCAAGCGGAAAGATGTGACGCCCACCAGCCGTGTGGTGAACCTTGCGGCTGGCCAGAACATCGAACTGGGAGGCACCGGGGATACGGTGACTATTGCCACCGCCGACGATGTGCGGTTCAACACTGTACGGACAGGCGGAGATGCGGACGGCCAAGGCGGATATACCGGCGGTATCGTGATTGGCAAGCAGTCTGGGGGAGACAGTGCCAACCCGGATGAAAATGATTACATTACAGGGCTAAAGAATATCAACTGGGACAGCAACAAAATCCAGAGCGGCCGTGCGGCTACGGAAGATCAGCTGAAAAAAGTCGCGGACGACATTAAGCAGGGTACCGTTGCCGGTGATGTATACGTTACTGGCGGGGAAGTGGCCTATCATACGGATGGCGGTAGCGACAATGGTCAGCCTACGGTCAATGATGGTACGGGAAAACTTACCCTGACAGAAAACAATAAGACCTCAAAGATTGAAATCACTGGCCTTCACGACTATTATGTGACAAATGGAACGGTAACTGATGATGGGAAGACACTGGAACTGACCCGGAATGACAGGGATGAAAATGGGAATCCCCAAAAGATTTCCATCGATTTGGGCAATGTACTGAAACATGATCTCCATCTGGTGCAGAACCCGGCAGCTGGTTCTAATGGAAAGTACACGGTTGATACGAAAACTGGTACAGTGACTCTGAAGGTCCAGAATGGGGATGGAACGGATGCCAGCGACATCACCATCGGTGGCTTCGAAGAACTGGGGAAAGGTCTCAAGTTCGGCGCCAACCAGAAGGGGCGGAAAGCGGTTCCAACCCGGTGACCAACCAGCTGGGCAGCACCATCAACATCACCGGTGCTGGGGATAAAACACTGGATAAATACTCCGGCAAAAACCTGCTGACTTCTGTGGAACAGGATGCAGAAGGCAACACCACCATCCATGTGCTCATGGACAAGAATATTTCCGCGGACAGCGTAGTGGTAGGCCAGGAAGGTAAAGCTGGGAAAGACGGCAAGGATGGGTACATCGGCATCAACGGCAAAGACGGTGCTGATGGCATCACGACCACCCTTATCCGCACCGAAAAGGGCCAGACAGGTGCTGATGGCAAGAACGGCAAACCTGGCGTGGATGGCACGGACATCACCCGCATCGTTTACCAGAACGGCCAGGACGGCACCGACGGGAAGGATACTCATACGGTAGCCACCTTGGATGATGGTCTGAAGTTCGCCGGGGATGACGGCCAGAATGATGCTTCAAAAGTCATCACCAGGAAACTCAATGAACGGCTGGATATCGTAGGGAAAGCCAAAGGTGATCTGACGGATGCCAATATCGGTGTGACAAAAGATGATAATGGCAAGCTCTACATCCAGCTGGCCAAACATGTAAATCTGGATGATGGTACCCTGCAGGCGGGAGATGCCAAGATTGGTCACTTCACCAATACGGAACTGACCACCAACAAGGGCAACCATCCTGTTGATGGCAACTATACGATCGGTCTGTCCAATAAGGACTGGAGTGTAACGGATCCAGATTATGTCAGTGGCCGGGCTGCTACGGAAGACCAGCTGGCCAAAGTCAGCGAAGCTATCAACAATGCCACTACGGTCGCCGGCAAGCGTACGGTGGTCACGGTCAATGACAAATCGAATCCGGCAACAGCTGATCCGGGAGCCAATGCCTATGGGGAATATGATACCCAGAATGGCAATCTGATGATTGCGGCCAGGAGAGACAGCGATGGAGTGCTGACCTACAACATCAAGCTCAATGACAAATTGAATCTGGGGAAAGATGGAGCTGACGGCCAGGAAGGCACCCTTGGTCTGACCGGCAAGGATGGTCTGCCGGGAGCCGACGGCAAGCAGGGATACAGCACCACCATCATCAGGACGGAAAAAGGACAGGCAGGAAAAGACGGTAAGACCGGTAAGGAAAACCTTGCCGGGACCGATATGACACGCATTGTCTATACCGATAAGGATGGCGGCACCCCCCAGACCGTGGCTACCCTGGATGACGGCCTGAAGTTCGTGGGCAATGACGGGAAGGAAGTCGCTAAAAAGCTCAATTCCACCCTGTCCCTTACAGGCGGCATCACCGATGGGGATGCACTGAAAAAGGCATCCGGCAGGAACCTGGGCGTTCGCAGCAATGAAGAGGGCGATGGCCTGGAAATCGTCATGACCGATACGCCGGACTTCACCAAAGTCACGGTGGGCGAAGGTACGGATACGAATTCCAAAATCACCATCGGCAACCAGACCGTTACTGGCAAAAAGTCGGATGGCAGCACTGCAGATCAGCCGCAGACCGGAAACTACATCACCGGCCTGGACAACAAGGCCTGGGACAAAGACAATATTGTGGAAAACCGCGCCGCCACAGAAGGCCAGCTGAGCCAGGCCATTGGCGAAATCAAGGGCGCTGAAAAGGGCGGATTCGGTCTAGCAGATGAAACGGGTAATACTGTGAAGAAAGACCTGGGGCAGACGGTGACCGTCAAGGGTGATGGAAAGAACATCCAGACGAAAGTCAATGGCGATGCTCTGGAAGTCTCTTTGAAGAAGGATGTGGACCTGGGAACCGATGGCAGTGTGAAAGCCGGGAACACCACCATCAATCAAGATGGAGTGGATACCAACAAGGTGAAAGTGGGTGGCATCACCATTACGGATCAGGGTATCAACGGCGGATCCAAGCAGATCACCAATATCGCCAGCGGCATCGACGGGAAACAGTATACCGATGCCGGCGACAACAATGCCGCCAGCATCGGGGATGTGAAGCAGCTGGCCAAGGATGAAGCGAAGGCTTCTGAGGCCAGGAGCGGCAAGAACATCACCGTGAAGGATGACCATACGGTGAACCTGAATGATGATATTACCCTTGGCAATGATGCCACCAAACAGGTTAGCGTCAAAGGCTCTGAGGGCCAGGTGACCATCGGTTCCGGAGACAAGACCCTGACCCTGGGCCAACAGGCCAATGGGGCTGGGGACAACAACCCGGCCACGGGCAATTTCCTGAATGGCCTGAACAATCGGAACTGGGATGGTGAACACATCCAGAACGGCCGGGCCGCCACGGAAGACCAGCTGAAGACTGTCAGCGACAAGGTGGACAGCGGCCGGGTATTCCAGGGCGATGATGGCCAGAATGTCACTGTAGGCCTGGGCGATACCCTGAAGATCCAGGGCGGCGCCAAGGATGTAAGCAGTGATAACAATATCGGTATCGTCAAAGGCGCCGATGATACGCTGAACGTCCGTCTGGCTAAGGATCTGACCGGCCTCACCAGCGTGACCACCGGGGGCACCACCATCAACAACAGCGGGCTGACCGTCAAGACCGGCGACAGCACCCATCAGGATATCACCATCCAGCAGGGTGATGTCAATATGGGCGGCAACAAGATTGAAGGCGTTGCACCGGGCAAAATCAGCAAGGACTCGACCGATGCCGTCAACGGCAGCCAACTCTATGCGGCCGATCAGGCTATTTCCTATCTGGGCGGGACTGTGAATAAGCTGGGAACCCGCGTAGACCGCGTCGGTGCCGGCTCGGCGGCTTTGGCAGCTCTCCATCCGCTGGACTTCGACCCCGATGACAAGTGGGACTTTGCCGCAGGCTATGGGCATTACCGGGGAGCCAATGCGGCAGCTGTCGGAGCGTACTACCGCCCCAACGAAGACACTATGTTCAGTATCGGCGGATCCTTCGGCGGCGGGGAAAACATGTTCAATGCCGGCGTCAGCATCAAACTGGGACAGGGCAATCACATTTCCACGTCCCGCGTAGCCATGGCAAAGGAAATGGAAGCCATGCGCCGCCATATGGCCGAACAGGATGCCCTCATTGCCAAACTGGAAAGCATGCACGGCATGGCGGAAGGTCCGGAAAAGAGTGCCCTCTTCCCTGATGTGGCAGAAAACCACTGGGCGTACCAGTATGTGACGACACTGGCTAAGAAAGGGATTCTTGAAGGGTATCCCGATGGCGAATTCAAAGGGGACCGCATGATGACCCGCTACGAATTTGCAGCCATCGTATACCGCATCGTTGAAAGCGGTGTGGGAAGCACGGATCCGGAACTGAGTAAACTGGTCAGAGAATTTTCACCGGAACTCCAGTACATCCGGATCGACACGATCCATCGCGACGATAAAGGTCAGCCGACGGTACAGCGTGTCCGCGTCAAAGACAGAAAATAGAATGTACGCAAATAAACGGAGCAGTCTGACAGACTCATTTGTCTGCCGGATTGCTCCGTTTTACTTTTATCCGGTGTATGTGTTATTTTTCTACAGCCGTGCGTTCCAACAGTGTGCCGTCAGGCAGGAAACTCTGGAATGTCAGCTGATTTTCTGTAGCTTCCATAGTCATATAATTATCTGTTTCCGGCTGGGGCGCTACATATTCATCCAGACTGTGCTGTTTCCAGAGGCCGGGATACTGGACGTTGCCAGCTACGCCGGTAATGATGTAGAGCGGTCCCGACGGATCGCGCTGGAAATTCCTGATGTGTCCCCGGTCACGGTAGGTGTGCAGGTGGGCGGAAAGGACGACGTCTACGCCCGTTTCATCAAAGAGGGGCATCCAGAATGTGCCTTCCTGGGAAAATCCTTCTTCCCGTGGCTGGGGCCGGCTGGCGAATCCGTATTGCAGTGGATCCTTGTGCATGAGGACGACTTTCCATTTCTTCGTCGTTTTTGCCATATCCTGGCGGAACCAGGCTGCCTGATCTTCGTTGAGCTGTGGCTGCCAGTCAGCCAGTTCCGATGCCTGCGTATTGAGGACGACGAAATGAACATCTCCATAATCGAAAGAATAGAACTGGTTTTGATACGATTTAGGGACGCCGGGCAGAGAGAAGAGATGGAGATAGGCTTCGGGCATCCGTACCTTCCAGTCGCGGTTGTACGTTTCGTGGTTTCCCATGAGTGGGACTACGGGGATGCGGCGGATCATGGGGCCGACGACATCGAACCAGGCATTCCACTGATAGTGGTCCTGCCCGTTATCTACGAGATCGCCCATATTGATGAAAAACTGGGCATCGTTGTTGCGCTGCCAGGCCGGTTGAGCCGTAGCCGCCCAGTAACTGTAATCACTCGATTGGGAATCAGGGAAGATGAGGGCTTTGAAATCATTTCCCCGGGCCGTCTGGAATTCCTGCCATTCCGTCCGTTTTTCTCCGTATCCGACGCGGTATTCGTACGTCGTTCCCGGTGTGAGGTCCTGCAGCAATGCGCTGTGGACGTAGGTCGTCGTATCATCGTCGTTAAAGGCTTCATTTGTCGCCTGCTGCTGGAACACGTCGCCATCAGATCCCTTGACGCGGTATTCGACCAGTGCCGGCTCTTCGGAAAAATCAGACTGCCACATGATGGTGCGGCTCGTCATGCTGTCACGGGTGATAATCTGGCGTACGTGAGAGGCATCGACATCGCTGGTCAGATCGTAGTGAGCGGCTGCTGCTTTGGTGACTTGTATGCCCTGACGGGCCACGGCTTTGGAACCGGGGATAAAGAAATAAGCTCCTATGAGAGCGGCTGCCACTAGGGGAAGGGCAGTCAATATAATTTTTTTTCGCGTTAATTTCATATACATTCCTCCTGTGATGGCTTATTTTAGCACATGGAGTGAGCTTTAAGTCAAGACTTTTTTTACAAAATGCTTCTTGACATGGTACGTATTCGGGACTACAATACCTGTATATATAAAGAAACTCGATGAGCGGGAGCAAGTAGCTCTTTCATACCCCTTTCAGCGAGCCGGTGAGGGTGGAAGTCCGGCAGGAGGAGAAAGAAGGAATGGGCCCGGGAGAGGCTGTCAGAAGTCAGTATGACAGGCCGGAACTTTCACCGTTACCAGGAAAGAGTGCATGATGATGTGCATGTAAGAGCCGGGCATTATGCCAACCAGGGTGGTACCGCGGAAATACTTTCCTTTCGTCCCTATATATAAGGGATGGAAGGTTTTTTTATTGACAGGAGGAAAACAATCATGTCTATTATCTTTTCAGGTATACAGCCGAGTGGCAATCTTACATTAGGGAATTATCTGGGTGCACTGCGTAATTTTTCTAAATTACAGGATGCCAATGAATGTTATTACTGCATCGTCAATCAGCATGCTATCACCGTGCCGCAGGATCCGCAGCTTCTCCATGAACGGACCCGTCAGCTGGCGGCTATTTATATCGCTTCCGGTCTGGATCCGCAGAAAGCGACGCTGTTCGTACAGTCGGAAGTTCCGGAACACGTACAGCTCGGCTGGATCATGATTACATCTTCTTATGTAGGTGAACTGGAACGGATGACCCAGTATAAGGATAAAGCTTCCAAACGGGGCGATTCCATTCCGGCCGGTCTTTTGACCTATCCGCCCCTGATGGCGGCAGACATCCTGCTGTATCAGGCTGACTACGTTCCCGTTGGCGATGATCAGAAGCAGCATATGGAAATTACCCGTGACCTGGCACAGCGGTTCAACCGTCTGTACGGGGACGTATTTAAACTGCCCCAGATCCTGCTCGGCCACGATGGCACTCGTGTCATGAGCCTGCAGGAACCGACGAAGAAAATGAGCAAGTCCGATTCCAATACGACGGCTACTATTTATCTTCTCGACGATCCCAAAGATATTGAAAAGAAAATCAAACGGGCCCAGACGGACAGCCTGAATACCGTGCGTTATGACACGGACTGCCAGCCCGGTATTTCCAACCTGATTGAAATTCTCTCGGCCGTGACCGACCAGAGCCATGAAGATATTGAAAAAGCCTACGAAGGCAAAGGCTACGGAGCATTCAAGAAAGATGTAGCCGATGCTGTCATTTCCGTACTGGAACCGATCCAGCAGCGCTATCATCAGCTCGTAGGCGATCCCGAACTGGATGCCATCCTCGACGAAGGCGCCAAGAAAGCCCATGCCAAGGCCAATGTCACTTATGTGAAAGCCTGCCGGGCTATGGGTCTGTACCGTAAATAAGGAGTACATATGAGCCATTTCTTTGCCATTTTGGCGCGCATGAAATTTATCCGCCGCTGGAGCCTGATGCGTAACACCATCGAAGAAAATGTGCAGGAGCATACGCTGCAGACGGCGATGATTGCCTATCACCTCTGCCTGTTACACAATACATATTATGCTGATGGCGGCACTGTAGATGCCGGACGGGCCGTCCTGCTGGCGCTGTATCACGATGCCAGTGAAGTCTTTACTGGTGATATGCCGACGCCGGTCAAGTACTTCAGCCCGGTCATGCGCAGGACCTATGGCGAAGTGGAACAGCTGGCACAGAAACGGCTTGTCGAAACGCTGCCAGAGGATTTGCAGCCTGATTATGAACAGCTGATCTGTCATGCTGAAGAAGATCCTGTATGGCCCTTTGTCAAGGCGGCTGATACATTGAGCGCGTACTTAAAATGCCTTCAGGAAAAACATGCCGGCAACAACGAATTTAATGAAGCATATGAAACCATCGGAGCCCGTCTGCGTGACCTGGGAATGCCGGAGGTAGAGCAGTTTCTCCGCGACTATGCGCCGAGTTTTCTCCTGTCTCTGGATGACATGAATGGCGGATCCTGACCAGCGTGAGGTGTGATATGGATATTACTTATTATGATATTGGTCTCAATCTGTTTACCCGGTCTTTTACTAAGCCGGAACGCATCCTGGCTGATGCGGCAGCCGATGGAATCTGCTGTATCCTTACCGGGTCCGAGGACCGGGAAAACCGTAAGGTCGATGATTTTGTCAAACAGCACAATGCCTATGGGACAGCCGGAATCCATCCGCATGCAGCAGACGAAGCGAAAGAGGCCGATATAGCAGAAATCCGGCGCATCGTAACGACCAATCCCAGAGTCGTCGCCGTAGGGGAAACGGGTCTTGATTACGACCGCATGTATTCGACAAAAGAGAACCAGCTCCATTTTTTCAAAGAGCTCATCGCCCTGGCGGAAGAGCTGGATAAGCCCATGTTTCTCCATGAACGGGACGCTGCCCGTGATTTCATTTCCTGTTTTTCCGGACATGAAGCCATCTGCTCCCAGTCCGTCGTACATTGTTATACCGGCGACAGGAAAACATTAGAGACACTGCTCGATATGGGATTTTATATAGGTATTACAGGCTGGATCTGTGACGAACGGCGGGCCGATGACCTGCGCGATGCCGTATCGATTCTTCCTCTGGACAGAGTGCTGCTGGAAACGGATGCGCCCTATCTGACACCGCGGGGATATCACCTGCCACGGACCAATGTCCCCAATAATATTGTCTACGTGGCGCAGACACTTGCTTCGTATATGGATGTGCCGGTCGGAGATCTGATTGAGCAGGCTAAGAAAAATACAGAAAAATTGTTCCGTTTATGACGGAAGCAGCGGAGAAGGCTGAACAGTACATGAGTTTCTGTTTCAGCCTTCTTTTTATGGTATTTTTTCTGTAGTTGCAGGAATTTGGGAAAATGTATAGAATTGTATAAAGAAGTACTTGCGCAGGCAAGGACTTTTTCAACATAAAACATCCTTGTTAGGAGGTAATGGGAATGACAATTGGCTTATTCTGGTCCCGCTATGAATTAGAGCTTCATGAAAAGAATCTGCGCGAGATCGATGCCAAATATACGTTTTTAATTCATTATGAAATGTGGAACTGGCTGATCGCCAAGATTCCGGAAAAAGTGCAGATACAGATTCTGCGCGGACATAATCATGGTGAAGAATCGTGGTCCTGCCGGCAATGGGTGGAACATATGCTGGACTGGCTGAAAGAAAACAAGCCTGCCGATATATATAATGCCGTTCTCGATAAGATTGCCATTGTCCGTTCCCAGCCGGTAGAAGAAGCGGAGCGTCATGCGGCGCGTACGTTATCCGATGACGAGCTGGCAGAAATGCAGGCTGCCGGGTACTTTAAGTCTGTCCCGCCCAGAACAAGGAACGAATAAGTAAGCGGAGGTGAACTCATGAGGTTTGCTGTAGCCATACGTTTTTTCGTGTGTATCGTATGTTTTTGCCTGACCGCGGCCGTGACGGGGCCTGCTGCATGGGCACAGGAAGCAGAGTCTGCCCGGGTCATTTCCATTTCCGGTGAAATCGATGGCAGCCAGGCAGCACTGGTGCAGCGCGGTATCAGCCGGGCGGAAGAAAACGGAGATAAGGCCATCGTCGTTCGTATCAATACGCAGGGCGGCCGTGTAGACAGTGCGCTGCGCATCCGTGATCTTTTGCGGGAAACATCCATCCCGACAATTGCCCTCGTCACGTCACGGGCCTGGTCAGCCGGAGCGTTGATTGCCATCGCCTGCCGCCATATCGTCATGGCACCGGGAAGCAGCATAGGCGCGGCAGAACCCATACCGGCGACGGAAAAAAATATTGCCGCCCTGAAATCGGAATTCAGTACGACGGCCGCTGATAATGGCCATAATCCCCGCATTGCCGAAGCGATGGTCGATAAAAAAGACGGCCTGCCCGGATATGCCGATGCCGGCGAAATCCTTGCGCTCACGGACGTACAGGCCCGGGAGCTGAATTTGTCGGAAGGAACGGCGGATACGGCGGAAGAAGCACTGCATCTGTTCAGTCTGGACGATGCGACCGTGTATTATGAAGACCGGAACTGGAAGGATGAAACGCTGGGGATGCTTCAGAATGAATACGTCCGCATGCTGTTTGTCGGGCTTATCCTGGCGGCGGTCCTTATCGAAATCAAAACAGCCGGTATCGGTGTCGGACTGGTAACGGCCTGCCTGCTGGGAGGGGTTATGCTCATATCCGGCGATGGCACACTGGCCGATGATCTGAAGGTCATCGGGGCTTTTATCGGCGGTCTGGTCCTCATTGCCCTGGAACTGGTTACGCCGGGAATCGGCATCTTTGGTGTGGCTGGCATCCTGCTGCTCTTTGGCAGTCTGTTCTGGATGCTCGGGGCGACGGTGCAGGCACTGTATATCCTGGCTGGCGGCATCGTCATTGCCGTCATCCTGTTTTACATCCTGGGAAGACACCTGCCTAAAAGCCGGTTGTTTGCCAAAGTGGCCCTGACGACCCGGTCTACGAAAGAAAAAGGTTATACATCACAGGAAGATAAGAGCAAGTATCTGTTTCAGCGCGGTACGACGATTACTATCCTGCGTCCGGCCGGTACGATCCGCATTGGCAAAGAACGGGTCGATGCCGTTTCGAGCGGAGGCTTCATAGACCGGGATGTAGCCGTGCGCGTCATCAAAGTCGAAGGTGCCCGGGTCGTCGTCGAACCGGTGCCGCCTGGTCCATAAGGAGGTAGGTTATGTCTATGTTATCTCTTTTAGCAGCGCCGCTGTTTGTTATTGTCGCTGCTATCATCGTTATTTCATTATTTCTCCATTTCGTGCCACTGGGACTGTGGATTTCAGCGATGGCGGCCGGCGTTTCCGTAGGTATCGTCAATCTTATCGGCATGCGCCTGCGCCGCGTCGTTCCGTCTAAGATCATCCTTCCCCTGGTCAAAGCGAACAAGGCCGGTCTCGACGTCAATGTCAATCAGCTGGAAGCGCATTATCTGGCCGGCGGGGATGTAGACCGCGTGGTCGATGCCCTGATAGCCGCCCACCGGGCGACTATGTCCCTGACCTTTGAAAGGGCCTGCGCTATCGATCTGGCCGGCCGGGATGTCCTGGAAGCGGTACAGATGAGTGTCAACCCAAAAGTCATTGAAACGCCGTTTATTTCGGCCGTTGCCCAGAATGGCATCGAACTTAAAGTACGGGCCCGGGTCACGGTGCGGGCCAATATCGACCGCCTCGTCGGTGGTGCCGGGGAGGCGACGGTCATTGCCCGTGTCGGGGAAGGCATCGTTACCAGCGTCGGCTCGGCAGCGGACCATTCACAGGTCCTGGAAAATCCGGATGAAATCAGTAAGACCGTCCTCAGCAAGGGACTGGATGCAGGAACGGCCTTTGAAATCCTGTCCATTGATATTGCCGATGTCGACGTAGGCCGTAATATCGGCGCCCGTCTGCAGACCGATCAGGCTGAAGCCGATAAACAGATTGCCCAGGCCAAAGCCGAAGAACGGCGGGCCATGGCTGTGGCAAAGGAACAGGAAATGCAGGCCTATACGCAGGAAATGCAGGCCAAGGTCGTCGAAGCCCAGGCAGAAGTACCGCTGGCTATCGCCCAGGCGTTCCGTGAAGGAAATCTGGGCGTCATGGATTATTACACTATGCGCAACGTCATGGCCGATACCAAGATGCGCGATGCCGTAGCCAAGGCAGGCATACCGAAGGCCAAGGCGCAGCCGTCGGCTGTATCGGGCCATCCCGTGACGCCTGCTCCGGAAACACCGGCTGATAAGTAGGTGATGGTATGGAATATATTATTGCCATAATCCTTCTCATGCTCTTGTTTTCCCTGCCCGATGCCCTGCGCCGTAAAAGACGTTATCCGCACCGGGGAAAGCGCCGCAGCAGCCCTATAGATACGCCGCAGCGGCAAAAGCAGACGAGACCGGAGCCATCTCCGCAGAGAGCTTCACAAACCGGACAGGCCCCGGAACAGGGGAAAATGCGTACGGCCGGGCAGGGAACGCGGAATCCGGCGCCAGCCGATACGGGACGCCTGGAAGGCAATCACCGTCCGGCCGCTGCGGCTATCGGCACGACAGCGGAACCAGTCACCGTTCCCGGCGCTCCTGCCGTCGTATATTCCTATGTCCAGCCGCCGGCCTGGAGCGGGCTCTCCGGTGAAGCACGGGATATCTATGCAGGTCTTGTCTGGTCGGAACTACTGCAGAAACCTGTTTCCCTGCGGGATAGAAAATAAAGATACGGCCGCTGGCAGATTGCTGACGGCCGTGTTTTACTTGAGGTAAACGATATGATTACAGAAGAAAAAATATACATAGGGAACATTCCCTGCCTGAAAATAGCGTGTCATGAAGATGTAAAAGGCGTAGTCATTTTTTATCATGGCTGGACATCGACAAAAGAACTGCAGTCCCTGCGCGGCCATATTCTGGCAGCATACGGGTATGATGTGCTGATTCCCGAGGCCATCCATCACGGGGAGCGGGGCATCATCGATTACGAAGAAAATCCGGCAGCGTATGGGAAATTCTGGCAGACCATATTCCAGAATCTCCGTGAAGCGCCGCAGGTCATCGCCTATGCCAAAACCTGGCATGATGATGTGCCGCTGGCCGTCATGGGACATTCCATGGGCGGATTTACGGCTCTGGGGGTTATGACGTGGAACCGGGATATACAGGCGGCAGTCGCCATGAATGGCTCCGGCTGGTGGGATGAATCAGACCGCCGTTTCCGGGCAGGACTGCCGCTGGAACCGATGGATTTTCTTCCGCAACTGCGCCATGAAATCAGCCGGTGGGATCCGTACACTCATACGGAAAACCTGGAAGGCCGTTCGGTGCTGGCGTTGACTGCCGGCAATGACGATACGGTTGACCCCATGGCCCAATCCTACTATATGGATAAGCTGTATATCCTGGCAGGCGTACGGAGCCGGTTCATCACTTATCCGGGGTTGAAGCATTTTGTCACGACGAATATGATGGGCGATGCCGTAAACTGGCTTACCGACGTATTATAAGAAAACGACCTGTCCCATGATGGTTTTCTCCTATCATGTGGCAGGCCGTTCCTTTATCTACGGCAAACAAAAAGCGAAATACGATGGAGTTTTATGCGTGATCATCAGGGAAGGCTTTCGGAAAAATCGAGGCCTTCATCCGTTGCGTAATACGTACCTTCTTCTTTTCCCGGTTCGAGATATTTTTTATCCACCAGCCCTTTCAGGAGCACTTCGTCTACCGGGCGGGGATCGAACATGTCTTCCGGACGGGCTTCTTCCCGTTCGACGACGGCAATGACACTGGCTTCCAGCTCTTCTTTTGAAGGGGTTCCATTGGCGTAGTAAATACGCGGGATATACATGGGAAATTCCTTGCAGGATTTATAGAAAAACTGGCCGATAGCCCGGGCTTCACTCAGGCTGTTGTGCATATCCAGATCAATACCCATTTCTTCACAAATGGCATCCAGTTTATGGGAATCAAAGGTGTACAGTTTTTTTGCTATTTCCAGAGTATCGATAAAACGAAATTCCGGCGGCTTGATGCCAAATACGGTAAGGGCGTGGGTGATACAGCCGATGACGTAAGGCGCATTGTGGCAGACCAGCGTGTGGCCGATAAAATAGTCTTTCATGCCGGCATTCCAGTATTCGCCAAATTCGTCGGCTTTGCTCAGGAGTTCCCAAGTTACATCGGGATTTTTTAAGTCACGCAAATCTTTTTCCGGAGGCTGGATATAAAAATAATGCTGATCCTTTAGTTCACCGCCGGCAAATTCAGCAAAGCCTATGAGACAGATGGAGTAGGGCTGCCGGGAAGCCAGTTCAATAGAGACAGCAGTAAACCGCTGAGGCTTGCGCCGCGTGTATTCAACGGGGCCGATGGGATACTTGTAATATCCGTCAGACGGCTTGATATCGAACTGGTGAAGATTCTGGATTTTGATATGAGTGCGTTTTTCTACGGCTTCCTTCGCTTTCTGCTTACGGCTGCGCCGCCGGATGGCCATAATCATAGAGTAGAGGACGGCAGCGACAAACAGAAAGGAGACAATCATACCGCCGTAATGAAGTAAAGTGTTCATATCCATGGCTATCAGTTCCTTTCGCTGTTTTTGGCATCTTTCTTTTTATCGAAGGTATGATAGAATGTCATATTATAGCAATTGAAAAAGGCATTGTCTGCTGCTTTGCCGTTGACGGAATAGCGATCTGTCGTCGCAACTTCCGGGTCGGGATTGATGGTTTGTGCCGATGGGGTGCCTTTCAGCGTATCGTAGGTCATCGTAGACAATGTCTGCGTCCGGACCGTCTGGGCGTTAAAGTTATAGAAGAAATTGTTCTGATAACCTGTCGCCGTATTTGTAGAGTAGTCATAAGTCAGTACGGTGGCCTGGATGACATAATAGGGAGGGTCGTAACGGATGGAATTGATGGAATTCATATCAATGTAGGATTCGGTCATTTCATCGTGGCCCACCTGGATGTAACGGGGGTTGTCATCAAAAAACATGGCTGAGGCCAGTGTGCAGCCAAAAGCAGCCGCTACCATAAGGGCAGATGCTATTTTTTTAAACATGTCGATCTTCTCCTTTGAATGTGTAATTCAGATACCATATATTATAGCAGATATTGGAGCAGATTAAACATAAATATCCGTAATAGGTAGCAAACAGGAGTTTGCCGATTGAAGTCGAATTATATATAGAGAAAGATGAATTGGGAGTGATATAGTGTCTGTTTTATATATTGGTCTGCCTTTTTCCCGGTGGGAAGCAGATGAAGCGCTGAAGAGAGACGAGGAGAAACGGATTGCCTCCTTTCAGCGGGCCGGCCTGTCTCTGGTACCCGTCAACGGAGGTGCGGGAAGCAGCCGAGTATGCCGTCATTACGGATGGGATGATTCGTTTGTTTGTGAAAATGAACTGCCCGGTGAAGAATTCCTGACGGATCATGTCTTTTGGGAAGATTATATGCTATTGTATATTTCTCCGGGAGCGGCCCGTTCTGATGCATCGTATCAGCAGTTTGCAGGGCAGGCGGCACGAATCGGGGCAGATAATGGAATGTTTGTAGCAGCTGATTTATGCGGCGTGACGGAACCGGTCCCCTGGCAGCACCAGGCGCATATTATCTGGCGCAGAGGCGCAGAACCGTTTCCCTGTGAGGGAAACTGCCGCCTGAGTCTGGCCTTTGATGGACAGCAGATTCATGTTGCCGGAATGAAAGAAAAAGTATATCATGGTACTATAGCCACAAGGGAAACAATGCCGGCCTTTCTCCAGTCGTTGTTGCACGGTGCAACACTGGAAGAGGCGTTACAGGCAGAAACGGAAATATAGTGCAGAAATATGGGATAACGAAGCGCAATTTACAGAGGAGGTATTATTTTGACCAAAACATTAACCGAAGAACATCCTTTACGGGCTGCCATACTGACGATCAGCAGCAGCCGGACATTTTCCAATGATACGAATGGATTAATGATACAATCCGCTCTTACCCAGGGCGGTCATCAGGTAGTCGATTACCAGATTGTCCGCGACGACCGGGATGAAATACTGAATCATCTTCACGAATGGGTCTGCAGTGTCGATGTCGTCATTACCAGCGGGGGTACGGGACTGGCAAAACGGGACGTGACGCTGGAGACGATAGAACCTCTTTTTGACAAGCCGGTTCCGGGATTTGCCGGTCTCATGACGGCCATGGCGTACCGTAATGATTGTGGTGTACAGTCCCTGGCATATCGTTCCAGTGCCGGAATCTGCCGCCAGTGTCTGATATTCTGCCTGCCCGGGCTGCCGAGACTGATTAAACTGGGCATGGAAAAAATCATTTTACCAGAAGTGTTCCACCTGTATGAAGAACTGCAAAAATAAAGGGAACGGATGAGGGAAAAAACCGTCCCCATAATCTGCCTGCAGACGGCCGGACTATGGGGACGGTTTCATTTGTCTTATACAAGCAAAATCCCTGTAATCGTATGATTACAGGGATTTTACCTACATGAGCTGGTGGGCCTACTTGGATTCGAACCAAGGACCAACCGGTTATGAGCCGGGGGCTCTACCGCTGAGCTATAGGCCCATGTAATGAGATTTCACGGGGAAACCTACCAAAACATTATAATACGACTAGCCACTGTACGTCAAGGAGAAGTTTGGGAGGTATCAGTGAAAAAAGAGGAACGCCGGGACGTTCCTCTTTTCCGTACCAGTAGATTATTTGTAGGCTTTCTGATAGATTTCCACGACATCGGCTTCGGACAGGTCGATGCGGTCGCTCTTGAACAGGAAGGCCATAGCCGATTTGGCAATGCGGGCCATCTGAGGAAATTCATCGGGAGTAATGCCGTAATCGGACATCTTCAGATCAGCTACGCCACAGTCTTTCTGCAGCCGCAGCAGGGCTGTGATGAAATCCTTCGGTTCTGTTGCTTCGGTCATACCCAGAGCCTGAGCCAGGCGGATGAAACGGCCGTCACAGACGTGATGTTCAATAAAATAGGTGAAATAAGCTTCGCTGAGCATGATCAGGCCGGCGCCATGGGGAAGTTCCTGATGGAAGGCACTGAGGGAATGTTCCATGGAATGTTCGCTTACGGTGGAGCATACGACCATTTCCAGGCCACCCAGATAGCTGCCGAATGCCACTTTTTCGCGGGCTGTCAGATTTTTTCCATCCGCAACGGCAATGGGAAGATACTGGCTGATGGCCTCAATCGCCGTAAGGGCGATCATTTCACTCATAAGGCTGGATTTATTGGCAATGTATCCTTCGATATTGTGGAACAGGGCATCGAATCCCTGATAGGCGGTGAAACGGGGAGGTACGGATGCCATGAGTTCCGGATCGATAATGGCGAGCTGCGGGAAGAGCTGGGGCCCTTTAATCGGCGTTTTTTCTTTTGTTTCCTGATTGGTAATGACGCCCCCCATGTCGGTTTCTGATCCCGTGCCTGCCGTAGTTGTAATGGCAATGATGGGAAGCGGAGTTTTTTTGATAGGCATTCCCTTGCCGGTACCGTTGGTAATGTAATCCCAGACGTCACCGCCATTCGTTGCCACGACGGCAATGCCCTTGGAGGCGTCGATGACACTGCCGCCACCGAGGGCGACGAGAAAGTCAGCACCGGAAGCAGCTGCCATTTGTCCGCCTGCCGTTACGGTCTGGCGCAATGGATTGGCTTCAATCTTATCATAGAGGACCGTTTCTACGCCGGCCTGACGGAGTTGTTCTTCCGTGCGGGCCAGATAGCCATTGACCTTTACGGATTTGCCATTGGATACGATAATCATGGCTTTTTTGCCGGGCATAGGCTGTGCATGGAGCTCATTGAGCTGGCCACAGCCAAAGAGAACGCGTGTAGGTACATGCAGATTAAACATAGAATCACCCTCGATAGATAATGTAGTATTTTTTTGTCCCTCTCCAGGGAGAATTGCTTACCATTCTAGTATTTAGTATACCATAAAACAGGCGCTCCGTTATGTGAAAATCAGCCGGATCTGTATTATTTATGTATTTCCTGTGTATGGGAACGGATAGCCTGCACCCCCTCCCGGCTGTGTATCTGTTTCATCGTGCGGTAAATCCCGGTGATATAGATGGCGACGGCTATCCAGGCGAATATAAAGGCGACCAGCATCGGCCGTGTCATGACTTCACCGCTCAGCAGGCCGATTACCAGAGTGATGCTGGGTGAGCAGTACATGAGGATGCCAGAGACGGTGATAGGAACGCCTTTGACGCCGGCTGTAAAGAGCATCATGGGAATGGCCGTGACAATGCCCGTTGCCGGAAGCAGGAGCCACTGTAGGCCGTGAAATGTCCCGATAGCCCCTGTACCGTGCATTTCACTGAAACAGATGAATAACAGGGACAGCGGTACCATGGAGAACGATTCAATAAAAACGGAAACCTGACTGTCGAGGACGATTTTTTTCTTCAGGAGACTGTACGATGCCCAGGACAGGCAGATGATGAATGACAAATAGGGGACCTGGCCGTATAAGCAGAATGCCAGCACCAGGCCGGAAGCCGCCAGGAACATGGATAATTTCTGCATCAGACTGATGGTTTCATGAAAAATCAGGCCGCCAAAAAAGATGACCACAATGGGATTGATGAAATAAGCCAGACTTGCCTGGAGGATGAAGCCACGGGTCATGGCGTAGATAAACGCCCCCCAGTTGATGGTAACGAGCAGGCAGGCACCGGCTATATACGGCCATTGCTTCCGCTGATGGCAAAGCCCTGTCAGATTGGACAGGAGATGCTTGTGCATGATCAGGATAAAGCAAAGGACGGAGGACCAGACGATGCGTGATGCCAGTGTATACAGGGGAGATAGATCGCGCAGCAGAATCCAGAATGCTGGCAGGACTCCCCAGATGACCTGACTGAGCATGAAGTATATGTAGTAGACGTTGATGCCTTTTATCATGGGACAGGGCTCCTTTTTTTGAGATATGTGACGATATGTGACATTGTATCATAAATAGAAGTATAAATATACTCATCCGCAGGGGAAATCATAAATCATGAAAAAAAGCAAGGGAAATGCGGGAATTCTAATTTACTTTTAATAAAACCGTTTTTTTCTAATGTAGAGCTCATCGTATTTTCAGGTAACGTTAATCTTCCGTTGGTATCATATATGGGAAAGGAATGGATAAAGGAGACAGGTTATTATGAGTGATCCGGAAAAAGAACTGGGGAAGGCGGGAGAAGAGCGGGCTGCCCTTTACCTGAAGCGCCAGTGCGGATATCGTATCCTGCAACGCAATTACCGGACCCGGCTGGGGGAAATCGATATTATTGCCTGCGATTGCGATACGATTGTGTTCGTTGAAGTGAAGACGAGGCGTTCCTTGTGTTACGGATATCCGGCAGAGGCCGTAGCACAGCATAAACAGTTTAAATTAAAAATAACGGCCCAGTCCTATATGGCACGGTACCGGTTATGGGATGTGCCGTGCCGGTTTGATGTCATCGAAGTCATGCCGGGTCCGGGAGGGGCGCTGCGGCTTCATCATATCCGGCATGCGTTCTGGCCGGGGATGTGAGGGTATTCCTATGTTTGCAAGTGTATATGGAGCGACGACGCTGGGACTCATGGGCAACATTATTACCGTAGAAACGGATATCGCCAACGGACTTCCCGGATTTGAAATCGTCGGAATGGCAGCGACATCTGTCAAAGAATCGAAAGAGCGGGTCCGTTCGGCTATGAAAAACAGCGGGTATGAATTCCCTATGCGGCGGATTACCATGAATCTGGCGCCGGCTGAGCTCAAAAAAGACAGTACCGGACTGGATATAGCCATTGCTGTCGGCATCATGGTGTCCAGCGGGCAGATACAGGCAGAAAAAACGGCAGGCTGCCTGTTTATCGGGGAATTATCTCTGGATGGACATATCCGGCCCGTAAAGGGACTTCTTTCGATGATTCTGAAAGGAGCTTCTGCCGGGTTTCATACGGTTTTTATCAGTGAAGAAAATGCGGCGGAAGCTTTGTTGTGCCGTAAAATGACGGTCTATGCAGTTCGCACATTGCGCGATGTCATACAGCATCTGAACGATATAGAACGGCTGGAAGCGGCCGTACCGTCCGATGACCAGCAGGAAATAAGGCCGGAATATACCATCGACTTTTCCGAGGTACAGGGACAATTTCTGGCCAAACGGGCGTTAGAAATTGCTGCCGCCGGCGGGCATAACGTACTCATGATCGGACCTCCGGGGGCCGGCAAGACCATGCTGGCCAAACGTCTGCCGACCATACTGCCGCCTATGAATACGGAAGAATCACTGGAAGTGACGAAAATTTACTCCGTAGCGGGACTGTTCCATCAGAACCGCATGATTACAGAACGGCCATTCCGCAGCCCTCATCACACGATTTCTGTCAACGGCCTCATCGGTGGCGGCACGATTCCGCGGCCGGGAGAGGTTACACTGGCCCATAATGGCGTCCTATTTCTGGATGAACTGCCGGAGTTTCCCCGCTCCGTACTGGAAGTTATGCGTCAGCCCCTGGAAGATGGCGTCGTGCACATCGCCCGCGTCCACGCTTCCCTGACCTATCCGGCCCAATATATGCTCATAGCCGCCATGAATCCTTGTCCCTGCGGCAATTACGGGTCTGACCAGCTTTGTACCTGTACGCCTGGGGAAATCCGCCGTTATGTGCGGAAAATTTCCGGGCCGCTGCTGGACCGGATTGATCTGCATGTCCGCGTCGAGCGGCCCTTATACCGTGAACTCGTGTCCGATGAGGCACAGGAAGGGTCCGGTGTAATCCGGGAGCGCGTCCTGGCGGCCAGGAAACGGCAGGTAGAGCGACTGCGGCCATTTGGTATGTTCTGCAACGCCCACATGGGACACCGGGCAATCCGGGAAACGTGCTGTGTGACGGAACAGGCCAGAAGGCTTCTGCAGGAGGTATTTGATAAATTTAAACTCAGTGCGCGCAGTTACGACCGGATCATCAAGGTATCCCGCACGATAGCTGACTTGGGAGAAAGCGATGAAATAGGGCAGGAGCATGTAGCCGAAGCGCTGAGTTATAGAAATAAACTGCAAAGGATGTGACGCCAGTGGAAACGGCGAACCTCATGGAAGAACGCCGGTATATGGCAGCATGGCAATCGATAAAAGGCCTGGGAGCAAGGCGCATACGGAATATTATTTCTCACTTTGGCAGTGCGCAGAAAGCCTGGCAGGCCGATGGAGAAGCCGTGGCGGCAGCTGCCGGTCTGGGCGCGCAGAAAGCCGGCCACATCAACACTTCCCGCAACCACTTTGACTGGGATGAGCAGGAACGGCTGCTCCGTTCACGACAGGTACATCTGGTGACCTTTCAGGAGAAAGCATATCCGGAACTGCTCAGGCAGACATACAATGCGCCAGCCGTCCTGTTTTATCAGGGAATACTGCCACAGAATAATAAAACAGCAGCTCTCGTCGGAGCCCGCAAGGCTACTCCGTATGGCCTGAATGCTGCCCATACCCTGTCGGAGCAATTAGCCCGGCAGGGCGTTTTTGTTATCAGCGGGGGAGCCAGAGGCATTGATACGCGGGCCCATACAGGTGCACTCCGAGGTGGAGGCAGGACAATTGCCGTCGTTGCCAATGGCCTGGACCGGACGTATCCTCCGGAAAACCGGCGCCTGTTCCAGGAAATCTGCGATGCCGGCGGTGCCGTTGTCAGTGAGTTTTCCTTCGGCGTGGAGCCGCTGGCACGTAATTTTCCAGCCCGCAACCGGATCATTGCCGGGATGGCCCGCTGTGTCATCGTCGTCGAAGCGGCAGCGCGGAGCGGAGCATTAATTACGGCCGATTTCGCTCTGGAAGAAGGACGGGACGTCTTTGCTGTGCCGGGCAGTATTTTTTCTACCATGAGTCAGGGAACTCATGCGCTTTTGCGGAACGGAGCCATTATCCTGACCGGTGCAGCTGATGTACTGGAGGAATACGGCTGGCAGCATGTGGAATCAGAGAAAGGCAAGTCTGTCTGTACCTTTGTCTGTACCTTGTCTGATGCGGAGCGGAAGATCTATGAGGCACTTCAGGAATCGCAGGCCCTGCCTGTGGAGCAGCTGGTCATACAGACCGGTCTTGCTGCGTCAGATATCAGCTGTATATTGCTTAACCTGATGCTGCACAACCTGGTGGAAGAAATCCTGCCGGGACTGTATGTTCGCTGCCCGGCCTGATACGTTTTACTGTGATTGCGGAATGCCGGGGCCAGTAATTTCTTTCAGCCCTGTTCAGAGTCTCAGATATGTGGTACTATAGAGTGTAAAAATGAAAATCCAGGATAACCTATCCAATATAAAGAACTGAGGAATATAGTATGATACAGAATGAGAAATTTTATTTTATCCAGACCTATGGATGCCAGATGAATCAGAGTGATTCCGAGCATTATGCAGGACAGCTGGAAGAGCTGGGGTATCGCCAGACGGACGAACTCACTATGGCGGACGTGATTTTATTGAATACCTGTTGTGTCCGTGAAACGGCAGAAGATAAGACGCTGGGAAAAATTGGCGAACTGAAGCACTTAAAAAATCAGAATCCGGATCTGATCATCGCGGTGACGGGATGCATGGCACAGGAATGGCAGGACCGGCTTTTCAAACGGGCTCCTCATATCGATCTGGTCATTGGCACGCATAATATCCATACCCTGATTGATCTCATTAAGGAACGGCAGCAGAAAAAAGAACATTATCTGGCATCGGATATGCATGTACCGGCATTTCATGAACTGCCGGCCAAGCGATTCCAGAAATTTTTTGCCTGGATTCCCATTATGAACGGGTGTAACAATTTTTGCACCTATTGTATCGTTCCCTACGTGCGGGGGCGGGAAGTCAGCCGTCCGGTCCAGTCTGTCGTGGAAGAAGTCCGGCGTGTTGCCGATGCGGGATACAAAGAAATTACTCTTTTAGGACAGAACGTCAATTCCTATGGGAAGGATTTGTCCAGCCACGATGATTTTGCCAGCCTGCTCCGGGCTGTCGATGAAATAGATGGCATCGAACGGATCCGCTATATGACAAGCCATCCCAAGGATATGAATTACGATGCCATCGACGCCATTGCTGAATGCCATAAAGTCGTCAATCACATGCACCTTCCCATCCAGTGCGGGAACGATGCCTTGCTCAAAAAAATGAACCGCGGCTATACGGTAGAACATTATATGGATCTGGTGGACTATGCCCGCAGACGCATTCCGGACCTGGTGCTGACGACGGATATCATCGTCGGTTTTCCTGGTGAAACGGAAGAAATGTTTATGGATACCCTCCAGTTCCTGAAACGCTGCCAGTATGATATGGCTTATACCTTCATGTATTCGCCGCGGACGGGTACGCCGGCGGCCACTATGGAAGACCAGATTCCCCAGGAAGTCAAGAGCAGCCGTCTGCAGCGCCTGATGGATGTACAGAATGTATACAGCCTGAAGAAAAATCAGGCCATGGAACGCCATATCTATGATGTCATCGTGGAAGGACCGACTAAAAATGACAAAAATCACTGGTTCGGCCGTACGACGGGCAATAAGATGATTATCTGGGAAAATGATGGTTCAGCAGCCATCGGCGACACCGTACCGGTCATGGTCGATAAAGGACAAACATGGGTACTTAAGGGACATATAGTGCATGAATCCAATATGTAGGGAGGTATATTTTGCCTGACACGCCAAAACTGACTCCGATGATGAAACAGTATCTCGAGGTCAAAGAACAATGCAAAGATAAAATACTATTTTTCCGCCTTGGCGATTTTTATGAAATGTTTTTTGACGATGCCCTGACGGCATCACGGGAACTGGATCTGACTCTGACAGGTCGGGCTGGCGGTAATAAAGAACGGGTTCCCATGTGTGGTGTTCCGTTCCATTCGGCTGATACCTATATTGAACGGCTGGTCCATAAGGGATACAAGGTAGCCATTTGCGAACAGATGGAAGACCCTAAGCTGGCCAAAGGCATCGTCAAGCGGAAAATCATTAAAGTCATTACGCCGGGAACGATTACGCTGGAACATGCCGTCGCTTCCAAGAAAAATAATTATATCGCTTGCCTGACGGAAAAAAATGACATCCTGTCCATTGCTCTTATGGATGTGACGACAGGAGAATGCCTCTGGTCGGTATGTGCCGTGACTGCTATGGAAGACAGCTTGTTTGATATCCTGTCTGTCTATGAACCAAGCGAGCTGATTTATTATCGTCTGGGTAAGCAGATCGATACGGTGCTGCAGTACCTGAAAAGCCACATGTCCCAGTGCACGGTCACGCCTTTTGAAGCAGAGGATGACTGCGATTATGGGGAAAAAGCTGCGGCATATTTTAAAAAGGAAGACCTTGATGCCGCCCATGATGCAGCTATCTGCATCGGCATGCTCTTATCCTATGTCAGTGAGGTCATGCAGTCCGATATCTCTCATATCAACCATCTGGAACGCATCGATAATGAACGGCGTCTGGTCATTGATGCGGCGAGCATCCGCCATCTGGAAATTACCCAGAATGTACGCGATGGCGGCCGGAAAGGGACGCTTCTCGATGTCCTTGATAAGACCCACACTGCCATGGGCGGCAGACTGTTGCGGAAATGGCTGGAAGCGCCACTCCTGCGCATTTCTGATATTGTGCTCCGCCAGGATGCGGTAGAAGAACTGGTGCGTCACGAAATTATGCGGCAGGATTTGTCCGATATACTGGACCGGATTTATGATTTTGAACGGATATTGACACGTGTCGAAACGGGAACGGCCAGCCCAAAAGATATGGTAGCCCTGAGGGAGTCCCTGTCGGTGATACCGCAGCTGAAACAAATTTTGGATGGAGCCGGCAGTGACTTATTGAAACGGCTGAACAACCAGGTGGCAGAGCATCAGGAAGTATATGATCTATTGTGCCGGGGCATTAAAGACGATCCCGGCGTGGTCATACGCAATGGCGGCGTTATCCGCGATGGATTTTCTAAAGAACTGGATGAAATCCGGTCCATTGCCGCCAACAGTCACGCCTTTTTACAGGAACTAGAAGAAAAAGAAAAAGAAAAAACTGGCATAAAAATGAAAATCGGCTATACGAAGGTGTTCGGCTACTATTTTGAAATTTCTCATGCCAACACGAAACCCGTACCGGATTATTACGTGCGTAAGCAGACTCTGGTCAATGCCGAACGATATATTACGCCGGAATTAAAAGAGTTTGAAGTCAAAGTCCTGACCAGTCAGGAACGTATGCTGACACTGGAATATCAGTTGTTTGGCCAGATCCGCCAGCAGATCGGGGTCTATATCCCGGCTATGCAGCAGACAGCCCGGGCTATTGCCCAGATTGACTGCCTGTACAGCCTGGCCAGGGCGGCTCATGAAAACCACTATATCCGTCCCGGCCTGAACCGGGATCAGTCGGTGACCATCCGCGATGGCCGCCATCCCATCATCGAAAAATATCTGAAGGATGAATTGTTTGTCCCTAATGATGTGACGCTCAACCATAAAGATCACGAAGTCTTGATCATTACCGGCCCCAATATGGCGGGAAAATCGACCTATATGCGCCAGGTGGCTGTTCTCGTGCTCATGGCCCAGGCCGGCTCCTTCATACCGGCCCGGGAAGCCTCCATCTGCCCCGTAGACCGGATTTTCACGCGCATTGGCGCCAGTGATGATATCCTGACAGGGCAGAGTACATTCATGGTGGAAATGAAGGAAGTATCGTATATTTTGAAACATGCCACGTCCCGCAGCCTGCTGATCCTCGATGAAATCGGCCGCGGTACGAGCACCTTTGACGGGATGTCCATTGCCCAGGCCGTCATTGAATACTGCCTGCAGCAGATTCATGCCCTGACGCTGTTTGCTACACATTACCACGAACTCATCGCTATGGCTGATGAATCAGATAAAATAAAAAATTACACCGTTGCGGTAAAGGAACGGGGACGCAGTATCAAATTCCTGCGCCGTATCGTGCCAGGTGGAGCCGATAAGAGTTATGGCCTCCATGTTGCGCGTCTGGCAGGACTGCCGGAGAAATTATTGAAACGGGCCGATGTCATCCTGACGGGACTGGAAGCCGGAGGAGCAGCCCAGCCGGCTGTACCGGTACATTCTGCACAGGCACTGCCGGCTCCTATGGAAGACAGTCTGTTTACCAATCCGGTCATCGACCACCTGTTATCTGTCGATGTGACGAGCATGACACCTATTGAAGCAATTTCCTTTTTGTATACGCTGCAGAAAGAAGCTAAGGAAGGAAGTGGCAGGAGTTGAATTCAATCATCAATATTCTCGACGAAGCGACACGCAATAAAATCGCGGCCGGGGAAGTAGTAGAACGGCCTTCTTCGTGCGTGAAGGAACTGGTAGAAAACGCTATTGATGCTGGTGCCAGCGCCATTGAGGTGGAAATAGCGGAAGGCGGGGCATCGTATATCCGGGTTACGGATAACGGCTGCGGCATGAGCCGGGAAGATGCGCGTAAGTGCATTATCCGCCATGCTACGAGCAAAATCAGTTCCGTCGAAGATATATTTGCCATCACCTCTCTGGGGTTTCGCGGCGAAGCTGTCCCCAGTATCGCCGCCGTCTCGCATATGCAGATTACGACGCGGCGGCCGGAAGATGAATTTGCCGTGCACCTCGTCCTGGACGGGGGCGTCATTACCTCAGAAGATCAGGCCGGAGCGGCTGCCGGCACGACGATGGAGGTCAGTGACCTCTTTTACAATACGCCGGCACGAAAAAAGTTTTTAAAAAGTGAACGGACGGAAAGCTCAAAAATCAGTGAAATGATTACGAAACTGGCTCTGGCCCAGCCGGGAATCGAATTTACGTTTATCAATAACGGGCGGACCACACTCCATACAGGCGGTCTCGGCGATTTAAAGGAAACGATTGCCAATATTTACGGTGCCGGTGTAGCACGGGAAATCTTCCCTGTTACTTATGACCACGACAACGTGCAGATCGAAGGATACGTAGGCAAACCATCGGTTCTTAAAAGTTCCCGTTCCTGGCAGACGTGCATCGTCAATCAGCGCATTGTCCACAATCCCCTCATGTTCAAAGCGATTGACAATGCATATCATGCGATGCTGCCCAAATCGGGATATCCTTTTGCTATGCTGCATCTCCACGTCGATCCGGCTAGTATCGATGTCAATGTCCATCCGGCAAAAACGGAAATCAAGTTTTCTGACGAACAGCAGATTTACCGGGCCCTGTATCATAGTATCATTACGGCGCTCGTCGATCAGGAAAAACCGGAACAGATTGCAGCCCCGGCTGCGGTAGCAAAGAAATCTGCTGTTATCCAGGAAACACCTTTTTCCGATGCGACACTATTTGCTCCCAAGGAAGGGGCTGTTCCTTCCCAGCCGGCAGAAGAGAAGACATCACCAGTCTCCATGACAGAATCTGCCTCTATATCAGCACCCTCATCGGGAGAGAATCAACCTTTCCGGGAGGGACCAGATGGTCCCGTATGGGCAGCACCGGCTTCAGGCGGGCCTGACATCCGCCCTGCTTCCGGTCAGAACATGACGGCACCAGCTGCGACGGGGATTCTCCATGAACATACAACTGCCATTTCTGATGGCTGGAAACCGCGCGTGTCTGATACTAGCGAAAAACAGCGGTTCTCCCGGGCACTGAACGAAGGCGGGCAGGCTGGTGCTGAAGGAGACCAGCCGGAGCAGCCACGGATTACCTTTGAGGGAGATGACGATGTATTCATTCCTCTGGGAGAAGTAGCGGACTGCTTCATCATAGCCAAGAAGGGGCAGGATTTATATATTATCGACCAGCATGCTGCCCATGAACGGATCCGCTATGATACATTCTGCCATCGTGTGGAACATATGCCAAGTCAGCAGCTGCTTACGGCGGAATTTGTAGAGGTGGATCCGGAAGACATGATTCTCCTTACAGAACGACAGGATGTATTCAACGATCTGGGATATACCTATTCTGTTGCCGGGCCATCGACACTCCGCGTCGAAGAAGTCCCCTGCGATTTGAAGACCAGTGACATTGCTGATTCACTGCAGGATATCTGCCGTCTTCTCCATGAAAATGATGTGGCTGATAAGGCGGTACTCCGCCATCGCTCTCTGGCATATTTATCCTGCCACGGGGCGGTCAAGGCGGGAGACCGGCTCAATATCCGGCAGATGAAGCAGCTCATCGAAGATTTATTCCATACGGAAAAACCCTATGTATGCCCCCACGGGCGGCCCATTATTGTGCGGTTTACGCCCGATGATCTGGCTAAATTGTTTAAGCGGACATGATGGCGGAATTGTATGTAGTGCCCTCCCTGAAGGCAAAAGGTACACTCAGCCAGGAAGCGGAGTCATGGGCTGAGTCTATAGGAGCTGTTTTTGTACCACGGCGAGGTCGGACGGTTGAACAGCTGTGCCGGCGTTACGGGACGGAGCACCTGCTTATCTATACCAGCCGGGGACCGGTCATCGAACGGGATGAAGGGAAACATTTTTTTAGTCTGAACATGGCCGAATTGCGGATCCAGCAGCTGCGCAAGGGAAAGGCGGATCATCTGCTGGAAGCTTTTGGCGCGAAACGGTCTGTTTCCGTGCTGGATGCGACCTGTGGCTTCGGAGCGGATTCTATTGTAGCTTCTTTTGGCCTGCCCGCAGGGTCCGCCATCACGGCACTGGAAGCAGTACCCCAGATGGCCGCTGTGACCGGATGGGGATTTTCCCATTACGTGCATGACAAGTGCGACGTAACAGAAGCGCTGCGCCGGATCAGGTTATACAATGAAAATTATCGTACCTATCTGGCGAATTGCCGGGAAACATATGATATCATTTATTTTGATCCCATGTTCAGCCAGCCTGTACAGGCAAGTTGTCAGTTCCAGCCGGTCCGGGCTATCATGGACCATGAAGAACTGACAAGAGCGTCACTGGAACGGGCGATGCACCTATCGAAGCGGGTCGTGGTCAAAGGCCGGTTCCTGCAGCCACTGCTGCAGGCATTTCCAGCGGCCCGGATTATGGGCGGCCGTTACAGCCGCGTCCGTTATGCTGTCTTAGAAGGGAACATTCATGGATAAGGTTATTGCAATTGCTGGTCCGACGGCAGTAGGAAAAACGGCTCTTAGTTTCTACCTGGCGGACCATTACCATACAGAACTCATTTCAGGGGATGCCTATCAGATATACAGGGGAATGGATATCGGCACGGCCAAACCGACACAGGATGAATTATCCCGGTTCCGCCATCATCTCATTGATATTGCCAGTCCCGATGAGCCGTATTCGGCGGCCCGTTTTTGTGACATGGCCGCTGAGACAGTCCATACACTCAATGAAACACATAAAGTCCCTATCCTGGTGGGAGGGACGGGCCTTTATGTGCAGGCATTTCTCGAAGGCTTTGACTTTGAAGGGTCGGCCGTTACGGAACAAGAACGGGAATGCGCCAGAAAACATATTCAGGCGATGACAGAACAGGAACTGAGGACGTATATTATGGAACAGACGCAGTGGCAGCCGGCTGACTGGCATGAACTGCTGGCCAATACGCACCGTCTGGTGCGGCTGATGGTGGCTGTGGATAAAGGAGAAGGAGCTGCTTTCGTGCGGGCTGGTCATGGACATAAGGTGAGATATGATGCCTATGTCATCGGCCTCAGCCTTCCCAGAGAAGTATTATATGATCGCATTGAAAAGCGGGTCGATATGATGCTCGATGCGGGCTGGCCTGATGAAGTCGTCGGATTGCTTCAGAAAGGAATTTCCCCGGCATCGCAGGCTATGAAAGCTATTGGATACGAAGAGCTGGCATTGTACGTCCGGGGAAAAATCAGCCTGGCAGACGCGGCTGAGGAAATCAAAAAACGCACACGCCGCTTTGCCAAACGGCAGATTACCTGGTTTAAACGCATGCCGTACATACACTGGTATGCCAAACAGGACTATGCTTCGGAAAAAGAACTGGCAGCAGCCGTCATGAGAGACACGGATGGCTGGATGGCAGAACATCCTATCGGTTAATCTCTTTATTTTTTGAATTGCAGGAAAGGATCTGACATATTGTCTTTCGATTTGGAAACGATACGTAAAGAAGCGATGGCCGCTTGTGCCATCCAGTTTGAACGCATTGATACGATTGCTCTTCACAATACACAGAAGGTTCTCGATGCCTATAAAAAAGCACAGATTTCCTCTTACCAGTTTTCTGGTACATCGGGGTACGGATATAGCGATATGGGCCGGGAAAAACTGGATGAAGTTTTTGCGACGGTCTTCAAAGCAGAAAAAGCACTGGTACGGCCACATTTTGTTTCGGGTACGCATACACTGGCTACGGTCCTTTGTGCGCTGCTCCGGAAGGGCGATTGCATGATGTCCCTGATCGGGGCCCCTTATGACACGATGCAGGGAGTCATCGGTTACGCCCGTTACACCCCGCATTCTCTCAAAGAAAAGGGCGTATTGTATGAAGAAGTGCCGCTGAAACAGAATGCCTATGATCTGGATGGTATCCGGACAGCCTGTCAGGAAAAACAGCCGCGGCTGGTCCTCATCCAGCGTTCGCGGGGCTACAGCTCACGGGCTACCCTGACGATTCCCGATATCCGGGCGATTATCGGAGTGGTCAAAGAAGTCAGCCCCGACACCATCTGTTTCGTCGATAACTGCTACGGCGAATTTGCCGCTGAAGAAGAACCTATCGAAGCAGGTGCCGATATCATGGCCGGTTCGCTTATCAAGAACCCGGGCGGCGGTATAGCCCCGACGGGCGGATATATTGCCGGCCGGGCAGACCTGGTCGATGCGGCAGCCGATTACCTGACTGCCCCTGGTCTGGGAGGAGAACTCGGCTCCTATGCCTATGGATACCGTTTATTTTTCCAGGGCTTCTTTATGGCTCCCCATGTGACGGCCCAGGCTATCAAAGGCGCTGTCTTTGCGGCAGCTGTCTTTGACCGTATCGGTTTTCACGTATCACCGGCTTTTGATGAACCCCGGTCCGACCTGATCCAGACGATTTATCTGGAAAACGAAAAAAACATGTGCCTTTTTGCCCAGGGTATCCAGACGTTTTCACCGGTCGATGCCCACGTCACCCCGATTCCGGACGATATGCCCGGATATGCGGACAAAATCATCATGGCAGCAGGCGATTTCGTACAAGGTTCGTCTATCGAACTGTCTGCAGACGGCCCCATCCGCGAACCTTACATGATTTACCTGCAGGGGGGAATCGTATTTGAACACAATGTGCTGGCTGTCCTGAGCGCTGCCCGGTACATTCTGGAAAATAAATGAGGAGCGGGACTATGATAAAAGAAGTTCTCATCGTCGAAGGCCGCAGTGATGTCGCACGCATCCGCGCTAGTCATATTGATGCCGACATGATTACCACCGATGGATTTTCCCTGCGCCCCGATACGCTGCGGCAGATAGCCTGTGCGTACAAAAAGCGGGGCATCATCATCCTGACCGATCCGGACCAGGCGGGCGAACGGATCCGCCGGTTCCTGAGCAAGCGGTTCCCCAAGGCCAAACATGCGTTTATACCACGGAAGGATGCCATTGCCAATGATGACCTGGGAGTGGAACAGGCATCTCCCGAAGCCATCCGGCTGGCCCTTTCCAAGACACGGTGTGCCACCTTTACTCCGGAGGATATCTTCAGCATGGCCGATATCATGGCAGCCGGCCTTAATGGGAGACCCGATGCAGCGGAACGCCGGGCGGCCGTCGGAGCTGTCCTGGGAATCGGATACGGCAATGCCAAGCAGTTTTTACGTCGTCTGAATCACTATGGCGTCAGCCGGGAAGAATGGCTCGATGCCCTGCAGCAGATAGAAGAGGAGACAGAACATGAAAGACGTTGATTTAGCTAAACCGGAAGTCGTCCATTATATTGTCAAGCGGTTCGGCCTCCACATGAGTAAAAAACTGGGGCAGAATTTTCTCATCCGTCACAGTGTCGTCGCCGATATTGCTGATGCAGCCCGATTAGAACCGGGCAGTCCGGTATTGGAAATCGGTCCCGGCATCGGTACGCTGACTCAGGCTCTGGCCGAAACGGGAGCGGCTGTCACGGCTGTTGAACTCGACACGCGCCTTCTGCCGGTTCTGGATAAAACGCTGGAGCATTATCCCAATGTCCGCATTGTCCATGGGGATATCATGAAAATCGATATAGAAGAAACGATGGGTCATCAGCCCTTTACAGTCTGTGCTAATCTGCCATACTATATTACGACACCGATTATCATGAAATTATTGGAACAGAAACTGCCTATTGAACGGATTGTCGTCATGGTACAAAAAGAAGTAGCCGAACGGATGACAGCCCGGCCGGGAAGCAAAATCTACGGCGCTCTTTCCGTATCTGTCCAGTATTATACGGAACCGGAAATCCTCTTTGAAATCCCGCCCAGGGCGTTTATGCCGGCACCGGAAGTCACGTCGGCTGTCGTTGCCATGGACGTGCGCAAACAGCCACCGGTGGCAGTGTTGGAAGAAAAACGTTTTTTCCAGGTCGTCAAAGCCGCTTTTTCCCAGCGCCGCAAGACCTTTTCCAATACGCTTAAGAGTGCGGGCATACGCAAGGAGGATATACAGCAGATTCTTGCAGACAGCGGAATCGATGGCAGCCGCCGGGGAGAAACGTTTTCACTGGATGAATTTGCAGCCATTTCTGATGCCTGGAGCAGGCTGATACAAAAACAGGACGTATCCGGCAACGGAGTCCTGTTGTAATCTGGAAAAATGATGAAAAATAGATTATAATGAAGCTTTGAACAGGATATTTGAAGGAGGTCGTGAATATTGCGTAGTATGACCGGATTTGGCACTGGTACGGCCAGTGATGGGCGGATATCCGTTACGATTGAAATGAGGTCAGTGAATCAACGGTTCCTGGAGTTGAATATACGGATGCCCCATGCGTATCTGGCATTGGAAGACACGATTCGCAACGGGATCAAGGAACAACTGCACCGTGGCAAGGTGGACGTTTTTGTAACCGTCCAGGATCTGGCACCGGAAACGCCGCGGATACAAATTGATTATGCGTCACTGACAGCCTGCCGGGATGCCCTGGCCGCTGCCAAGAACAAACTCTTTGACGGAGCGCCTGTCACGCTTTCCGATATCATATCTCTCAATACGGACTGGTTCAGCCAGGAACCTCCTGTGATTGATGCCGATGCCTGCCGCCCCGTATTCCAGCAGAGCCTGGCCCGGTCCCTGCAGGGGATGATGACCATGCGGGAACGGGAAGGAGCCAACATACAGGCCGATCTTCTCCGACGGGCCGATACGATGTCAGATATCATCGAATCCATTGCAGAACGCAGGCCTCTGATTATTCAGCAGTATGAAGAACGGCTGCAGAAAAAGATGACGGCTATCCTGGAAAAGCTGCAGGCACAGCCGGAACAGGACCGACTGCTGCAGGAAGTGGCTGTGTATGCGGATAAAGTGGATTTTACAGAAGAAGTTGTCCGTTTCCGCAGTCATGTGTTACAATTAAGAGGACTTCTCGAGGCCCATGGTGATACGGGACGAAAGCTCGATTTCCTGATTCAGGAAATGAACAGGGAAACCAATACCATCGGTTCCAAGGCGCAGGATCTTCAGGTAACGGAACAGGTACTGCGTTTGAAAAATGAAATTGAAAAGATACGAGAACAAGTACAGAATATTGAATGATGGAGACGAGATGAACTTCAATTTACTGAATATAGGCTTTGGCAACATGGTGATGGGAAATAAGGTCGTGGCAATTATCAGCCCCGAATCGGCGCCGATAAAACGGCTGGTGCAGGAAGCGAGGGAAGGCAATTCCCTGATTGACGCTACCTTTGGCCGTAAGACCCGGTCTGTCCTGATGATGGACAATGGACAGGTCATACTGTCGGCATTGCAGCCGGAAACGATTTCCCACCGCATACTCCACGTTGGCGAAGACGAGGCTGATGACACAGAGCCTGAAGAATGAGAAAGGAAGTAATGAACATGAAAGATCCGGGCTTGCTCGTTGTCGTTTCGGGCCCTTCTGGTGCCGGTAAAGGCACCATCTGTGATGCCCTGCGCAAACGGTTCCCGAATATTAATTATTCTATTTCTATGACGACCCGTAGTCCCCGTCCGGGCGAACAGGATGGCATCAATTATTTCTTTTCTGATAATGCCCATTTTGAAGAGCTGCTGGCACAGGATGCATTCCTCGAACATGCCAAAGTCTACGACCACTACTATGGTACGCCGAAGGACTATGTGTTCCGCATGCTGAAGGAAGGAAAGCATGTCATGCTGGAAATTGATATCCAGGGGGCCATGCAGGTCAAGAAGAAGTATCCTCAGGGGGTATTCATTTATATCGTGCCGCCGAGTATGGATGTACTGGCCCGCCGTCTGCGCGACCGGAAGACCGATACAGAAGAAGTCATTGCCGGCCGTCTTTCGAAGGCAAGCGACGAATTGCAATGGATAGAGCAGTATGACTATCTGATTGTCAATGACAATCTGGATTCGTCCATAGATGAAGCGGCAGCCATCCTTACGGCAGAAGAAATGAAGACATCACGCAATACCTGTAAAATTGCTGCTATTAGAGATTTATACAAGAAATAGGAGAGATGCATCATGTTAATTAAACCGACACTGGAATCTTTGATGAAACGGGTAGACAGCAAATACACGCTGGTTACACTGGCAGCCAAACGGGCCCGTCAGCTTACCGATGGCGATAAGCCGCTCGTCGATGTAGATACGACCAAAGTAGTATCTATCGCCATGGAAGAAATCGATCAGGGCAAGATTACATATGAAGCTCCCAAGGCCGGCATCAAATAAGGAGGCATCCTATGCTGTTGGAAAATAAACGCGTCGTACTGGGCATCTGTGGCGGTATTGCAGCCTTCAAGGCAGCCCATATCGCCAGCCTCCTGCGTCAGCGCGGTGCTGAAGTCAAATGCATTATGACGGAACATGCTACAAAACTGATTACTCCGCTGACCATGCGGGAAATCAGTGGCAATCCGGTAGCAGTATCAATGTTTGGCGATACGCCGGAATTTAATGTGGAACATATTGCCTTAGCCCGTTGGGCTGATATCTTTGTCATTGCCCCGGCGACGGCCAATATTCTTGGCAAGGTGGCTTGCGGCATAGCTGATGACATGTTATCGACAACCATCATGGCGACTAAGGCTCCCGTACTCTTTGTGCCGGCCATGAACAGTAACATGTACCTGAACCCGGTCGTACAGGATAATATGGCCCGGCTGAAACGTTTCGGATATGAAATCATGGAACCGGCCAGCGGGCATCTCGCCTGTGGAATCATCGGCATTGGCCGTCTGCCCGAACCGGAAGAAATTGTGGACCGCATTGAACTGACTGTTTGCCGCACGAATACCCTGGCAGGGAAAAAAGTCATCGTCACGGCTGGCGGAACACGGGAACCGATTGATCCGGTACGGTTTATTGGAAATCATTCCAGCGGCCGCATGGGCTTTGCCCTGGCCAAAGCAGCTGTACTGGCTGGAGCTGATGTGACCCTTATCGCAGGGTCCAATGACCATCTGGAAACACCGCCGGGTGTCAGCCGCCGCATCGATGTGGGCAGCACACGGGATATGAAAGCAGCCGTCGATGCCTATTACGATGATTGTGACCTGGTCATCAAGGCTGCGGCTGTTGCTGATTACCGGTCGGCAGCACCGGCTAAGAACAAAATCAAGAAAAATGATGACGTGCTCAATCTGAAGCTGGAAAAGAACCCCGATATCCTTTATGGACTGGGACAGCGCAAAACACACCAGGTACTCATTGGCTTTGCGGCGGAAACGACCAATGTCATCGAATATGGAACAGCGAAACTGAAGAAGAAAAATCTCGATATGCTCGTCGCCAACGATGTCAGTGCCAAAGGTGCCGGATTCCAGGGGACGACCAATATCGGCACGCTGCTCTATGCAGACGGCCGTGTCGAAAAGCTGGAAAAGATGAGCAAATTTGCCCTGGCTGAAATTATTGTGGACCGGGCAGCCAAAATCATTGCCACCAAACAGGAAGGTAGAGACTAAAACCTTATACAGCAAGAACCCAAAAAACAGGGCCATCGCA